>BFBT01000001.1:318517-637034 GCA_003112755.1 Lawsonibacter asaccharolyticus
TCTCCCTGGAGCAGCTTCAGATTTTCCGTCCGGCTGCCTGCCTGAAGTCCGTTTTCCAGCCTTGCTGTTAGCTCCATCAGCTGGCCGCGCCAGCTTTTGGGCAGATAGTCTGCCATCTGCTTCAGCCGAAGCGTCATATTCTCTGCCAGGTGCTGCTCCGCCGAAAAATCTCCATAGCGCTTTGCAAAATTAAGAATAGCCTCCCGCATCCCTTCGCTGGGCATGTTCTGATATGCCTGTCGGAGCAGGGAGAACAGCGGTCCGGAAAATCGGTTCCCCGCCTGCATCTGGTTCAGAAAAAAGCGCTGAAATCCCTCCTGATCCATCCGCAGCATCTCCAGCAGCTGTGCCATCTCCTGGGCGATCCCCTCAGACAGTCCGGGTGCCGATACCAGTCCACGCATCCAAACCACGGTCTTTGCCAGCACTGCGGCCAGATCCGGCGCGTCCCGCAGCTGCTGCAAAAAGGTCTGCAGATTGGAATCATACCGCAGCCTGCCGGCATCCAGATGGTTGCCGGCACCCTGCTGCTCTGTCCGTCCGTCCGCCCGGCTGACCCTGGATAGGTCCGGCACGTTCTGCACCCTGGGGTCCTGGACCTGCGGCAAGGCGGAATGACTTCTGTTTTGGCTGGCGCCATCGTAGCCTGGGACCGGATTGGTCGCACCGAGCAGGTCTGCCATACTTCAAATCACCTTTCTATTCTGCATCTGTCTGGACTTTCCCGCTGCATCAGCGGCAGTTCCGCCATTTCCAGCGCCCAAAGTGTGTCTTTTGGAAATTCAAGCCTTATTTTTTCTCTCTCACGGTCGATAAACAGAGTGAATGTTAAACTGCAAAGGAAGGATACGGCTTTATGAGTACTGGGAACGACAGCATTTTGGACGCCTATCTTTATGAAACAAACACTCTGCTGGAGCAGCTGGACAGTATCGTACTGGCGTCAGAGGAAAAGGACACCTTCTCTGAGGAGGATATCAATACTATCTTCCGTATTATGCACACCATCAAAGGCTCCTCTGCCATGATGGAGTATCGCTCCATCATGACGATCGCCCACCGCGCTGAGGACCTGTTTTCCATCATTCGGGACAAGTCCATGGACATCGTCCCAGAGGCCAACCGCCCTGAGCTGTTCGAGCTGCTTTTCCAGACCATCGACTTCTTCCGTCAGGAGATCGATCATATCGAAAATGGGCAACCCCTTACTGAAAATATCGACAGCTTGCTGCAAAAAGTTAATACCCTGATCCAGCAAATTCAAAACACCGGTGCTCCCCAGCCCCCTTCCCCAGGGCAGGCGGGGGCGGTCGCCCAGGATCAGCCGACAGAATATCCTGATTTCCCCTATGCACTTCAAATCTTTTTTGATGAGGGCTGCGGCATGGAAAATGCCCGTGCCTTTATGCTGGTCAATGCGGTCCGTGATATCTGCGGGGAGGGGAATTTTCACTTTTCTCCCGCCGACATCTCCACAGATCCCAGCACCGCGGGCCAGATCATCGACTCCGGCTTCATGATGTACTTCCGGGATGCAGAGGACCGTGAAAATGCCGTCCATGCAGTCACGGGCGCGGGCTCTGTCCGGACCTATCAGGCCTTTGACCGCCCGCAGTCCAGCTCCATTCCTGCCCCTGCCCCGCAGGCGCTCCCCGCCGAGCAGAAGGTCTCTGCCCCGGAGCCCCCGGAGCAGAAAACCACCGCCAATGCCAAGCCCGCTGCGCCCTCCCCCTCTTCTCAGTCCTCTTCCGATGCCGGCGCTCACCACCGCGAAAGTCTCATCAGCGTCAATCTGAGCAAGCTGGATCAATTGGCCGCTGTTGTGGGGGAGATCGTCATTACCGAGTCCATGGTCACCTCCTCTCCGGACCTGAAGGGGCTCAAGCTGGATGCCTTCACCAAATCCGCCCGTCAGCTCCGCAAACTTACGGATGAACTTCAGGATGTTTCCATGTCCCTGCGCATGGTCCCAGTCTCCGGGACGTTCCAAAAAATGCATCGGATCGTGCGCGACATGTGCAAAAAGCTGGGGAAACAGGTCAAGCTCACCCTGGTGGGGGAGGACACTGAGGTGGACAAGACCATCGTAGACAGTATCAGCGACCCCATCATGCATATCGTTCGGAACTCTATGGACCACGGGATCGAGGAGACCCCTCAGGATCGGATCGATGCCGGAAAGGACCCGGTGGGTGAGATCGTCCTCTCCGCACGGCACACCGGGAGCGAGGTCATCATTGAGATCCGGGATGACGGCCAGGGCGTCAACTATGACGCCGTGCTCAACAAGGCCATCCGCAACGGCATCGCTCTGCCGGACGTGGAATATTCCCACAGGGATATTCTCAACTTTCTGATGGCCCCAGGCTTCTCCACCAACACGGAGGTGACGGAGTATTCCGGCCGCGGCGTTGGCATGGATGTGGTCAAGCGGAATGTGGAGGACGTGGGCGGCACGGTGGTCATCACCAGTGATCCCGGCAGGGGAATGACCACAACGCTGAAGATCCCCCTGACCATGGCGATCATGGACGGCATGGAGGTCTCGGTAGGTTCCTCCATCTTCACCATTCCCATTCAGAACATCCGCCAGTCCTTCAAGGTCAACGACTCCGACCTGATCCATGACGCCTCCGGGGGGGAGCTGTTCAAATGCATGGGCAGTTTTTATCCTGTTATCCGGATGCGGGACCGCTACCAGCTGGAGGGGGGCTGCTCCCAGATCAGCGATGGGATCCTGATCTGGCTGGAATCCGGCGAGCTCTCCTACTGCCTGTTTGTGGATGAGCTGCTGGGAGAGCAGCAGGTCGTGGTGAAGCCTCTGCCCAGCTATTTCTCCCGCTTCAACATCAAGCAGAGCGGCATCGCCGGATGCACGATCCTGGGGGATGGCAATATCAGCATCATCTTGGATATCTCCAACCTTTACACCCCCGCCTGACCCATTTTTATTAGAGGAGGTCTGCCAGCTATGGCACAAGACGCTTTACTTCTGCCCGCAGGGATGGAGGAGGCACCTTCCGCCCCCCTTGACTCCCAGACGGAAAAATATCTTCTCTTTTTGTCCGATCAGCTCCTGTTTGGAGTAAAGGCAGAATATGTGGTGGAGATCATCACGAATCACACCATTACCCTGCTCCCCCTGGTCCCCAGCTATATCCTGGGTATCATCAACCTCCGCGGACAGATCATTCCTATTGTAGACATGCGCATCCTGCTGGGCTGTCCGGCCCAGCAGGACACCTGTATTATCATTCTGAACATCAACGACACCATGGTGGGCATTCTGGTGGATACCGTACAGAAAATGATGGACATTGAGAAGTCCGCCATTCTCCCCGCTCCGGCACAGAACACCCAGGACATGGTCTCCGGCATGTGCTCCCTGGAGGACGGGCAGACCATGCTGGTCTTCGACTGCCCTCAGATCCTGACCCATACCTGATGCCCGGAAAGTAGAAGGTGTTATCTTGGATATATTTTCCCATGACTTTACCATATCGGACGCCGACTTCCACAGACTGGTCCAGTTCATCCAGCAGAATTACGGCATCGACCTGAGCAAAAAGCGCCAGCTGATCAGCAGCCGTCTCTCCCATTCTTTGAGGGAGCTGGGCTATAAGGATTTCCGCACCTTTCTGGAGCATCTGTTTTCCACCCGTGATCCTGCGGACCTGGAGCTGGTGCTGAACAAGCTCACTACCAATTACACGTTTTTTCTCCGTGAACAGGATCACTTCGCCTATTTTCAGGATAAGATCCTCCCCGAGCTCTCCGCAAAGCATCAGCGGGACCAAGTGCTCTCCATCTGGAGCGCTGGCTGCTCCAGCGGAGAAGAGCCCTACACGCTTTCCATCTGTCTCAAGGAATTTTTTGGCACCCGGGCCTCCCAGTGGGATACCCGGGTGCTGGCCACTGACATCTCTCAGCAGGCCTTGTCCAAGGCCATGGCCGGCGTCTACCAGCCACCCGCTGACATGCCCGACGCCTGGCTCAAGCGATATTTCCAGCGGGAGGGGACAGGGGGGCTCTACCGTGTCTCCCAGCCCATCCGGGACAACGTGATATTCCGTTCCTTCAATCTGATGGAGCCGATCCGCTTCCGTCTCAAATTCGATGTCATTTTCTGCCGCAATGTCATGATCTATTTTGATCAGCCCACCCGAGATGCCCTTGTCCGGCGCTTTTACGATGCCATGAACCCAGGGGCCTATCTGTTCATCAGCCACTCCGAATCCCTGAACCAGAATCCCCTGTTTCAGACAGTTGCCCCTGCAGTCTACCGCAAAAAGTGACAATGGCTTTTTATTCAGGCAAGCCGGAAAGGACGTTACCATGCTCTCGATCAACCGCAAAGTTCGCGTTCTCGTTGTGGACGACTCCGCTGTCGCCCGCACCTTTCTTACTCGCGGGCTTTCTTCCTATCCTAATATCGAAGTCGTTGGCTATGCGGTCAACGCTTTGGACGCCAGGGGAAAGATCTCCAGTCTTGCGCCCGATGTGATGACCCTGGACGTGGAGATGCCAGGCACCAATGGGATCGATTTTCTCAAGGAGCTGCTCCCTGTCACCCCTCTTCCGGTGATCCTGGTCTCGTCTCTGAACCTCAAGGTCTTTGACGCCCTGGCCGCCGGGGCAGTGGATTTTGTCCGGAAGCCGGACGGCACAGAGAGCAAGCAGTCCTTTCTGGACTCCCTCGCCCAAAAGATCGTGGTCGCCTCCTGCGCCAAGGTCCGCCGCCGCGCCGCTGTCTCTCCCGCCGCCCCCTCTCTGTCCTCCGTCTCTCCCGCCGGCGTCGGGGGGCGTTCGGATCTGGATCGCACCATCATCGGCCTGGGCGCTTCCACAGGGGGCACAGAAGCCACCCTGGAAGTCCTGAAGCGCCTCCCTGCCGATATCCCCGGCATGGTGATCGTCCAGCACATGCCGGTGGGTTTTACCAAGATGTATGCGGAGCGGCTTAACCGGCTGTGCCGGATGGAAGTCCGGGAGGCGGTGAACGGAGACGAGATCCGCCGCGGCCTGGCCCTGATCGCCCCCGCCGACCTCCAGGCGCGGGTAGTCCGTATGGGAAGCCGCTACACCCTGTCCTGCCTGCCCGGAGAAAAGGTCAGCGGCCACCGCCCCTCCGTGGACGCCCTGTTCTCCTCCATGGCCTCGGCTGTGAAGTGCCCTATGGTGGGCATCATCATGACCGGCATGGGACGGGATGGCGCCGACGGCCTGCTCCAAATGCGCCGGGCCGGCGCCTATACCATTGGTCAGGACAAGGACTCCTGCGTGGTCTACGGAATGCCCATGGTCGCCTATGATATCGGTGCGGTGGCTGTCCAGGCCTCCTGCGAGAACATTGCCGGTGTTCTGATGGCCCACCTCAAAGGGGACAAATGATTTCTCAGCCTGCCGCGCGCATCATTTGTCTGCTGTCCGCGAAAAGGCCCCGCACTCGCGGGGCGGGGCGTGTTTTCTTCCACGCACACGCGGCCAGAGAAAACGGATGTGGATGCTTTCGCCCATGATGGCACAAAATTCTGCGCGGCTTTTTTAACAGGCAAAAAAAGAGAACGGCCACTGGCCGTTCTCTTTTGCGTATGAACTTTCCTGGGATCACTGAAGCAGCTGCAGCACGCCCTTCGTCGGCACGGACTTCGAACCGCTCGCTTTGCCGCTTGCGGCAAAGCTCCCTCTCTCCGTCGCGCCTCCTCTCCCCACGCGACCCGCTCCGCTGGGCTCGCGCGGGGGCCCCTCCCCCAGGGCGGGGAAAGCCCCTGCTCCTCCCCCGGCAAAAAAGAGAACGGCCACTGGCCGTTCTCTTTTGCGTATGAACTTTCCTGGGATTACTGAAGCAGCTGCAGCACGCCCTTCGTCGGCACGGACTTCGAACCGCTCGCTTTGCCGCCTGCGGCAAAGCTCCCTCTCTCCGTCGCGCCTCCTCTCCCCACGCGACCCGCTCCGCTGGGCTCGCGCGGGGGCCCCTCCCCCAGGGCGGGGAAAGCCCCTGCTCCTCCCCCGGCAAAAAAGAGAACGGCCACTGGCCGTTCTCTTTTGCGTATGAACTTTCCTGGGATTACTGAAGCAGCTGCAGCACGCCCTTCGTCGGCACGGACTTCGAACCGCTCGCTTTGCCGCTTGCGGCAAAGCTCCCTCTCTCCGTCGCGCCTCCTCTCCCCACGCGACCCGCTCCGCTGGGCTCGCGCGGGGGCCCCTCCCCCAGGGCGGGGAAAGCCCCTGCTCCTCCCCCGGCAAAAAAGAGAACGGCCACTGGCCGTTCTCTTTTGCGTATGAACTTTCCTGGGATTACTGAAGCAGCTGCAGCACGCCCTTCGTCGGCACGGACTTCGAACCGCTCGCTTTGCCGCTTGCGGCAAAGCTCCCTCTCTCCGTCGCGCCTCCTCTCCCCACGCGACCCGCTCCGCTGGGCTCGCGCGGGGGCCCCTCCCCCAGGGCGGGGAAAGCCCCTGCTCCTCCCCCGGCAAAAAAGAGAACGGCCACTGGCCGTTCTCTTTTGCGTATGAACTTTCCTGGGATTACTGAAGCAGCTGCAGCACGCCCTGGGGGACCTGGTTCGCCTGGGCCAGCATGGCCTGGGCGGACTGGATCAGGATGTTGTTTTTGGTATAAGCCATCATCTCGTCGGCCACGTCGGTGTCCCGGATGGTGGACTCGGCATCCTGGATGTTCTCCTGCATGACGGACAGGTTGTTGATGGTGTGGTCCAGACGGTTCTGGGTGGCGCCCAGGGTGCCGCGGACGTTGGACACGTAGTTGATGGCGTCCTTGATGGTGTCCAGCGCAGCGGCGGCACCTTTCTGATTGGAAATATCAATTCCATCAATGCCGATAGCTGCAGTATGGCAGTCGTCAATGGAAACACTCAGCTGGTTCCAGCTATCGCTGGTGTCTCCAATCTGCAGGGTCAGCCCGCCGGAAGCCTTGGAGCCATCAGTTGCCTTGGCAATGTCGATGCTCGTCTTAGTATTCGCATTGACAGAGGCGTTCACGCCGTAATCCTTGAGCTGCTCCACGATCTGGGCAACTGCGTCCGCATCCAACGCTCCGCTGCTCTTGTCGATATACAGCGCTTTAGCGCCGCTTTCCGCTGTCTGGCCGCGGGTAAGAATCTGGTACTTCTGGCCATCAATCTCCAGGAAGTTTTCTTTGGTAACATCGGTAATGCTGGCGCCTGCAACCGTAAAGACATCGTCCTTACCCGCAGTCACCGCGCCAATTGTAGGAGCGGTTGTTGCGGTACCATCATTTTTCTGAACAGCGGAAATGATCTGGGTCTGGTCCGCCTCATTCCCATTGGCATTTGTGATGGTAATTTTTCCGCTTCCGCCATCCGCTTCCACCGTATAGTCATTTCCGAAAACCTTCTGCAGCTCGGCAGCCAAAGCTGCACCCACGTCCTTCGCAGCGGCATCCGTACCGAGGGTGGCACTTACTGTGGTCTCTTTCAGATTTCCCTCTTTGTCCAGATACTTCAGCGTCAAGGAAACATCCTTGTTTGCTGTGCCGGCCTGCACTGTGATGTCCTGCTTAAAGGTAGCGCCATTTCCAGCGGTAACATTAGCGGATGTACCTGCAATGCTTGTTTTAACAGTTTCTACGCCAGCCTTAGCCGCCATAGAACCATCCAGCAGCTTGATGCCGTTGAAGTTGGCGGAGTCAGCAATGCGGTTGATCTCGTCCTTGAGCTGGGTGACCTCCTTCTGGAGCTGGGCACGGTCGGTCTCATTCTCATAGGTGCCGTTGGCGGACTGCTCGGCCAGCTCGTACATGCGGTTGAGCATGTCGTGGACCTCGGTGAGGGCGCCCTCGGCGGTCTGCACCAGGGAGATACCGTCCTTGGCGTTGTCCTGGGCCTTGTCCAGGCCGGTGATCTGGGCGCGCATCTTCTCGGAGATGGCCAGACCCGCGGCGTCGTCGCCGGCCCGGTTGATCTTATAGCCGGAAGACAGCTTCTCCAGGTTCTTGGACAGGGCGCTGGTGTTGTTGGTGTAGTTGCGGTAGGCGTTCATCGCCATGATGTTGTGCTGAATACGCATGATCTTTATTCCTCCTTGATGTTTTGCGGGCAAGTTCCTTCTTGCCCTGCTCTGATCTCCCAGCCTCCGCAGGCCTTCACGGCGGCCAAAAGATCCTGCTGACGAGCAGGCGGGAGACTCCGGATCTCTCTGCCTCCTCTGTGAGTCTCATCGTCCAGGTTTTGAAAAAAATAAGGGGAGCAGGAAAATTTTCCGCTCCCCTGAGACTGCCCGGGAAAGCGGCTCCGCCGCTTTCCCGGGCAGTCTCACAGTTTTATTCCGCCGCCTCCGGGGGCGCCGTGTCCGTCTCAGGCGCCCTTCACATGGCGGGCCAGCTTCTTGTCCTCGATCCGGATGTGGGACACCAGCACCCCCACGATCCGGTTCAGGTCGCCCAGCGCCTTGACGGTGGGGCCCTCCGCGATCAGCGCCTGAGTCGTCTGGGAAAGCTGGCGCTTATAGCCGTCATGAAACTGCTTGTGGGCCGCATAGCCGGGATACTTGCTCTGGACCTGCAGCTTCTCCTCGTCGCCGAAATGCTTATTGACATAGCTGTTCAGAAACTGGGTGGTGGACATGATCTTCTCCCGCCCCACCCCCTGGGCACAGGCATCCATCAGGTCATTGATGGCGTCGAACAGCTGCTTGTGCTCCGCATCGATCAGACTGTTTCCTGTCATCAGATCACTGGTCAGCTCATATTTCATTGCCATAGCTCTATCTCCCCTCAAAATTATGATCGGTCGGATCTTGTTTTGGCGCCTGGGGAAGGTTTTCCTTTCATGCTCCGCCCATCCGCCAGAGAGGGAGCATCCCAAAAACCGCGGCTTATTTTTTATAGGTCTCCCCTATTTCTATATCGTTCAAATATTTTAAAAAATAACCCCTTGCCCCTGACAAAAATTTTTCTTCACTGCCTGCAAACGGGCATACTCTCCAAGAAAACTTGCCCCCGCCGCTTAACTTTTAGATTTTCCGGACGATATTTACAGTGTACTGGTCCGGGGCTTTGGAAGGATATCCGCAGCCGTCTCTTATCCCCCCCTCCTATCTTCCCGGCTGTCCGCTCCCCCAAGTCCCCGGACCAGGGTCCCGCTCCATATTTGTTGAGCATCCGCGAAAGGAGACATTTCCATGGAATTCCGTATCGATCGCGGCGGATTCTCTCCCTTGGGAGAGGTCGGCCGGTATTCTTCCTCCCGCACCCAAAAGGTCTCCGGGGGCTTCCGGCAGAGCTTCGATCAGATCCAGTTTTCAGGGCAGCCCGCCGGCATGCAGGGGCGGGTACGCCAGCTGACCGCGCAGATCTCTCAACAGATCCGGACCCGCCCCACCTGTCACGAGATAGAGGCGCTCCGTCAGCAGGTCCAGGACGGCCTCTATTCCGTGGACCCCGGTCAGATCGCCGCCCGCATGCTGCTGCAGGGAAAGGACTGACATATGGTGGATTTTTCTGAATATCTGAATTTTCTGGAGGAGCTGGAGCACACGCTCCAGCAGCTCGTTGACGTTGAACAGAAGAAGTCAGCCGCTGTCAGCGCCCGGGATCTGGATGCGCTGAACGACTGCATGAAGCGGGAGCAGGCCTTTTCCATGACCCTGAAGGGCTTTGAGCAAAAGCGCGCGCGGCTCCTCGCCGCACTGGGGCTGGAGGATGTCTCCCTCCGGGAGCTTCCCAGCCGCTGTCCTCCAGAGCACCGGGAGGCCGCCAGGCGCATGTCAGAGCGGCTTATCAACCAATACCGCATCCTGAGCAGCGCCCAGGAGCCCTCCCGCATTTTGATGGAGAGCCGGCTCCGGCTGATCGAAGAGGAGCTGCAGCGCAGAGGGCTGGAGGAAGAAGGTCCCTCCACCGCCAGCCGCACCGGCTCCGACACACACACCGATCTCAGAGTCTGAGGAGGCCGATCATGAGCAGTACATTTGGTTCCTTCAATACAGTCCGTCTCGGCATCTATGCCGCCCAAAAGGGGCTGGACGTGACTGGAAACAATATCACCAACATCAATACAGCGGGATATACCCGCCAGCGGCTGGATCAGGTCAGCCTGATCACCTCCGCCTCGGACCGGTATTATTCCCCCTATAAGACCCGGGTGGGGCAGGGCGTTTTGACCACCGGGGTCTCCCAGCTCCGGGACCCCGGGCTGGATATCGCCTACCGCAATGCTTCGGCTGACGTGGGCGCCGCCGACGCCAAGCTGGCCGGTCTGGAAAAGCTGGCCTCCATCCTGGATGAGGTGGGCAAGGGGGACGGTGAGCAGGATGACGGCGTTCTCCTCAACCAGCTCAACGACCTGCGCGATCTGATCAACAAGGCCATCACCAGCGGTCTTGACTCCACCCAGGAGGGACTGATCCGCGCCTCGGCCAAGGCCCTCTGCTCCCTGTTCAACGATGCCGCAGATAAGCTTGCGGACATGACGGAGACCTGGGAGACTCAGCTCAAGGACCAGGTAGACACCGTCAATAACATCCTGACCAGCCTGCGGGACCTGAATATATCCATCCGGGATGCGGACATCCGGGGAGATGCCGCCCTGGAGCTGCGGGACCAGCGCAATCTCCTGCTGGATCAGCTGAGTCAGTACATGGATATCGACGTAAAATATGAGATGGAGGACGTGGGCGCCGGCCTGATGGTGGAAAAAATGACCGTTACGCTGGGCACCGGCGGCAAGGACAAGCTGGTGGATGGGGGATTTTCTGCCAAACTCCTGGCTGGCAGCGCCAAGGACGGCTGTCCGGTCAGCCTGTACGCCCTGCGGGACAAAAACGGGGAGAAGCAGGAGCCCAACGCCACCGATCCGAAGATCTTGGATGATAACGACCTGTACGGCGCGCTCCAGTCCACCCGTGAAATGCTGACCGAAGCCGGCGAATACACGATAGACGGCACCACCAATGACCCGAATGCCGCTGTAAAGCGGGGCATCCCCTACTATCAGAAGGCTTTGGATTCCCTGGCCCATGAATTTGCCGCCGCTATGAACGAGCTGAATCATATTTACGATGATAAGGGAAATCTGCTCGCGGGTGGAAATCTGTTCAGCATGGGCAGCGCCACCAACGACGCCAGCGCCATCACCGCAGCGAACATCTCCATCTCCCAGGCCTGGGCAGAGGATAAGGTCTCTCTCCAGGCCTCCACCAAACCGGATGCCCCCAGCGGTGATACCTCCAATCTCTCCAAGTTCCTGGCCCTCTTTGACCAGAAGATAAAATTCGATCCCGACCACGTCGCCGGGGGAGATGCAGTGGGAGAGGCTTATCACGGCACCTTCGAGGACATGCTGCTCCATGTGCAGTCCGTTCTGGCCGAGGACCAGATGACCACCACCGCCCTGCTGACCAACTACTCCGCAACGGCCAGCGAGGTCTATACAGACCGTGAGGGCGTCATGGGGGTGGATCTAAACGATGAAGCCACCAGCCTGATGACCTATCAAAAGGCTTATACCGCCGCCTGCCGGCTGATGACCGTGCTGGAGGAGGCTTTGGACTCCCTCATCAACGGCACTGTGGTCTGACCTTCGGCATTTTTTCATAATGAGGTGAATCAACTATGATCCGCGTGACCACCAACAGCACGCTCCATATGTATCAGTCCAATCTGATGCAGAGTTCCAATCAGCTGTACAGCGCCATGGAAAAGCTCATGACGGGGCGGAATTTTGACTCCTACGCCTCCAATCCCGCCGGGGCCACCCGCGCCTTTAAGCTTCACAGTGCGCTGAACGCCGTCAATGCCCAAGCTGCCAACAACGAAACTGTCCTGAATAAATTTGGCACCGCTTACTCCATTTTGGATGAGGTGACCAACGAGCTCACCCACGACCTGGCGCAGGCTCCCGCACTGGGCGGCCTGGACACCAGCCATCTCAGCTCGCTCAACTCCTACGCCCAGGTCATCCGCTCGGGCGCGGACGCCATTGTTCAAGTGCTCAATGGCAAGTATGAGAACGACTTTATTTTTAACGGCTCCGAAACAGGAGAGGCTCCCTTCGCCATTCAGGAGGATCAGAGCCAGAATCCCCCCGTGGACGTGCTTACCTTCCGGGGCTGGAGGGTGGATGTTCCGGACAACGATGACGTCTATCTGGACCTGAACGGAAAAGAAGTTCTGGAAAATGGAGTGCCGTTGACAAACTCAGACGTCCACGACAAGCTGACGGACATGGCCGGAGAAACTCTGTATGTGGATGTGGGACTCGGCTTCCAGCTGGACAGAAATGGAGCCGTGATCCCCTCCACCGCCTTTGATTCCGCTCTGTCCGGGATGGATATCCTCGGCTTTGGGCTGGATGAAGATGGAGATCCCAAAAACATCGTTTCCATCATGCTGCGCATCTCTGATGTGTTCGGCGGCTATCAGCACAATGACGCGGCCAATACAGAGGGGACATGGGGCCCCGCCGGCAACTATGACGATGCCAGCCGTCTGGTAAGCAAATTTGAAAAAGCCCACAACGGCCTTATTCAGGAGCACGTGGAGCTCAGCTCCCAGGCCGACTATCTGGAGACCAATCAGACCCGCCTGAAAAGCACCTTTGACTCGCTGAACAATGAGCTGGTCGCCATTGAGGACATCGACCGGGTAGACGCGATCCTGCAGCTCTCCTATGCCCAGACCTGCTATAACGCCGCTCTTCAGGTAGGCGCTAATGTCATTCCCCAGTCTTTGATGGATTATCTGCGGTAACGGCTCTAGGGCCGGGCCGGAAGGAGACCCGCCCGCCCGTGAGATCGAAATCCCAGCTGCGGATCTGATTAAAAAGGAGTGTGAACATCGATGTATCCGTTGATCGAAATCACCACAGTTCCAATCGAGATCCAGATGAAGGTCACTGACGCTCACCTGGAATATGCCCGAGGAACGGCTCAGATGGAGATCTCCCGTGAACAGGGCGGGCTCAATATCCGCAGCCATCCCATCCGGGTCAATATTGACACCTTTGAGGCTCGCAGCTCCGTTACTCCCACCACAGCCCAGCTGATCCAGCAGCAGGCGCAAAACGGAGTACAGGGTGCTTATCAGGCCACCTCTGTATTGGCCCGGGAGGGGCGTATGATGATGGAAGCCAAAATCGATCAGGATATCATTCCTCAGCTTGCCCGGCAGCAGACTGCGGAAGGAACTTTGAATGTAAACATCGATTTTCTCCCCAGCGCCGCCCCTGACCTCTCCTGGGAGGGAGGTGAGCTGAGCATCCGCTATGAGATGGACAAACTGAACTTCAACTGGCGCATGAATCAGATGAATTTCACCTTTGTACCCGGGGATATTGAATTTACCATGACTCAGCGCCCAGATGTCATCATCAAATATGTGGGCGGTCCGCTGTACGTCCCCCCCTCCTCTGATCCAAATTATGAGCCCATTGATATGCAGGCATAACAGGAGGGATCGATCTTGCATCTCATGACAAAATATTTTGGCCAAATCGACTATGATCCCACCGAGGTGCTCTCGTTTCCGAATGGGATCTTTGGATTTGAAGAGGAGAAGCAGTTTCTGCTTCTCCCCTTTCATGGGGGCGGAGGCAATCTTCTCTGCTTTCAGAGCGTTGGCACCCCTTCACTTGCTTTTGTAGCCATGAATCCTTTTTCTCTGGATCCAAATTATGCTCCTGTTCTGTCAGATGAGGAACTCTACCTTATGGGGGTCTCCTCCAGCCAGGACCTGTGCTATTATGTCCTGTGTGTCGTCCGGGAGCCTGTAGGCGAGAGTACCGTGAATTTGAAATGTCCCATTGTGATCCATGCTGAGGAGAAAAAAGCGGTCCAGGTCATTTTGGATACCGGAACTTATCATATGCGCCACCGGCTTTCTGAGTTTCGATCTGAGGAGGCGGGGTCTGTATGCTGATTTTGCGTCGAAAGGGCGGAGAATCGCTTGTCATAGGCGATCAGATCAGTGTGACCATCCTCTCGGTCGACGCCAGCGGCACCGTCATGCTGGGCATCAATGCCCCAAAAGACGTGCTGATCCTGCGCAGCGAGCTCCAACAGGCGGCCTCTGTCAACCTTGACTCGGCCAATGTGGATTGCGTCAAATTGGTGGAGGATCTGGAAAAATCTCTGCTTCATCCCTGATCCCAGCTCTTGCGCACTGTGCTCCATCCCGGACCTGTGCATGTTCTTGTTGATGAGCACCATGTTAAGATCTGGAATACGTTTGCTGCCGCAGAGGGTGGAGATCTGGGTGATGTATCCCTGCAATCGATACTCTTCAAAGTCCATGTTCACAGGTTTCGTTCCTATCGGAACATCTTCTTGTCTGGGGGCTCCAAATCCCTACTGATAGTCAAGGATATATTTTTCCGGCTGAGGCAACAGTTCTTCCTGAATGATCTTTTCCATCAGAGACACCATAGTGTTCTGTAAGGCTTCTGGAAATGGAAGTTCATAAGCTAATGGAATTGCCCTGCCGGGCCAGCCTGTCCAGGCCACCCGCTTCCTGCAGCGCGCCAACAAATAGGGCAGTGTCACAAAATGAAGGACCAGGTCAAATGACCTGGCCCTTTATTTTGTTATCTCGGCAAAAGCGGCCGCATTTTTTGTAAAAAATGGGACTAGACCAGTGAAACCGCGGCAGCACAAGGGTCCCTACTGATTATCCCAATTATATCAGGTTCCCCCAACGGCGCGGCCGGCCCCATTGGACCTACCGGGCCCACGGGAGCCACCGGGGCTACGGGTGCCACGGGCGCAACGGGCGCTACCGGAGCCACGGGTCCCACTGGACCGGCCGGTCCTGCCGGTCCCATCGGCCCCACAGGTCCCACCGGCCCTGCCGGTGAAGGGCTGAATGATGTCACGCAGTTCGTTCCCGGGGTACCGTATGACCTGGGCACACTGGTCTACTACAACGGTGCCCTCTACCGCACCAACCGCAGCGGCGCTACCGGGACGCCAGGCTCCTCGGCGGACTTTGATCTGGTCACCGTGACCGGCCCCACCGGAGCCACAGGCCCTGCCGGCGCCACAGGCGCGACAGGTGCCACCGGTCCTACCGGACCTGCCGGCCCTGCTGGTGCGACAGGCGCAACGGGTGCGACGGGTGCCGAGGGCCCCACCGGGCCTGCTGGTCCTGCCGGACCCGCTGGCGCAACGGGTGCCACCGGACCTGCCGGCCCTGCCGGGCCAACCGGTCCTACTGGACCTACTGGGCCTGCCGGTGCAACTGGAGCGGCGGGTGCCGCCGGCGCTGAGGGCCCCACCGGTCCCACCGGCCCTGCCGGCGCAACGGGCGCTACCGGACCTGCCGGCTCTCCTCCCCCGCTGAATGCACTGTATGCCACCAATGTGGGGACTCAGACACTGGCTTCCACCGGCGATGACGCCTCCTTTGACACCAACCAGGTGGAAGAAGGATCTTCCATTACCCATACCGCCAGCACCCCCACCTTTACGCTGGGTGAGTCAGGGATTTACCTGATCTCCTACTCTGCGGTGGCGTCCAACACCACCAGCACCGGGACTGTAGGTGTGGAGCTGGAGAACAACTCGACTCCCGTCCCCGGCAGCGAGAGCCAAGCCACCATTGCCACCACCTCCAATGTCGCCAACCTGGCGGCCACGGTGCTGGTAAATGTGACCGGAACGGCTACCATTACACTGGCCTCTACCGAAAACAATGTGACCCTGACTGAGGCCGCCATCGTGATCCAAAAGCTGAACTGATCAAAAGATACTGCCCGGGCAGAGCCTTGAGGCATAAAGCGGGGTGGATGGTACGATGTGCCGTCCACCCCGCCTCTCAGAAGGAGGAGTGACAGTCATGAGGATCGCGGTCTATGCGATCTGTAAAAACGAATCCCAGTTTGTGGACCGGTGGATGGATTCCATGTCCGAAGCAGATCAGGTGGTGGTGCTGGATACCGGTTCTACGGATGACACAGTGGAACGCCTTAAAAAGCGGGGCGCTCAGGTCACGGTAGAGCTCATCTCTCCTTGGCGGTTCGACGTGGCCCGCAACCGCTCTCTGGACCTAGTATCGGAGGACACAGACATCTGTGTGTGCACCGATCTGGATGAGGTGTTTCACCCCGGATGGCGGGCTGCGCTGGAGCGGGCTTGGCAGCCGGGGGCCGGACAGGCGACCTACCGCTATACTTGGAGTTTCAACCCTGACGGCAGCGAGGGGGTGGTCTTCTGGTATGAAAAGGCCCATGCCAGGTACGGCTATCAGTGGATACACCCGGTCCACGAGGTCCTTAAATGGGTGGGCGAGGGGGTCCCCGGCCCCACCGTGACGGTAGAGGGGATGCAGCTGGACCACCACCCCGACCCCACAAAGTCCCGGGGACAGTACTTGCCTCTGCTGGAACTGTCCGTGGAGGAGGAGCCGGAGGATGACCGGAACACCCACTATTTGGGCCGGGAGTACATGTACCGGGGCCGCTGGGACGACTGCATCCGCACCCTGGAGCACCACCTGTCCATGCCCACCGCCACCTGGAAAGATGAGCGGGCGGCCTCCATGCGGTATATCGCCCTGTCCTGGCTCCGAAAGGGAGACCGGGCCCGAGCACGGGACTGGTATCTCCGTGCCATTGCAGAGGCCCCCCATCTGCGGGAGCCGTATATGGATCTAGCCAGGATGCTGTATGACATGGAGGAATGGGATGGAGTGCTCTACTTTACCGGCTGTGCCCTGTCCATCACTCTCCGCCCAAAAACCTATATCTGTGAGGCGGACTCCTGGGGCAGCTTGCCCCACGACCTTCGCTGTCAGGCCCTTTTTCAGACTGGGCGGAGGGCCTTGGCGCTGGATGAGGCCAGGGCTGCCCTCGCCTGTGCTCCATCGGACCCGCGGCTGCGGGGCAATGTAGCGGTGCTGGAACAGCTGCTTGGAGAGACGAAGAGGTCCGCCCCCTAAGGGGCGGACCTCAGCCCGCTTCCGGGCGCTGTTATCCTGGGACATTCTCCCTCTCAGGGGGCAGGCGGCCGTCCTCTCAGTCCACGATCTTGGCGTTGGGGTAGACCCGCTCAATCCGCTGGTCGGGGTAATGGCGGTCCAGGAAGAGCCCCAGAGTAGTCTGGGGGGCGTCCCCGACGCTGCGCTGGGTGTATCGGTCCAGTGCCAGGGCAGATATGATGATGTTGCACACCATAAAGACGATAAGCACCCAGGTGCCCGCCTTTCCCCAGCGGATGGGGATCCGCTCGATCCACGCTGAGAGTCTGGGATAGAGGCCCTTCAGCCATACCACGGCCGCAATTCCCCAGAAAAAGCAAAACAGCAGATTGATCCGTCCCCCAAGGTTGAAGGGAATATGGCTGTAATCCCAGAAGACGGTACCGAACACCAACTCAGTAAAGACGGAGCAGCTGTACTCGTATGCGCCCCCCAGCACTGTGCCGGCCAGGAAAATATATCGGTCGCTGCGGTCCTTGTATTTGTAGAGCAGCGCAGTGAGCAGGACACAGCCCAGCCCCCAGACAATGGAGAAGGGGCCGTAGAGCACACTGCTGCGGCTCATCAGCTTCCCCAACACTGCCCAGCACCAAATAGTTTCGGTGATATCCCCCAGGAAAGAACCGATGAAGAACAGCGCGGCCAACTTGTAAAAGCCGCATCCCTGGGCAAACCGCTCCGGCTTGACCTTTGGAGCCTGCTTTCCGCTCAGCCGTTCCCGCTCCAGGCTGGGGTATGCCCTTTCCATACGTCTCTGGATGTGTCGGGTCACGGTGGTATCTAGGGTATGGGTAAGCCGGCTCAGGAAGCGGGAGATATGGGTAGGCTCGCTCAGGGCGCCGTGGAGCTGGAGCACAGCGGCCCAGGAGCCAACAAAGTCCACTCCCAGCAGAATATACACCACCAGCAGTACGATCTCTCCCGCCGTCCTGGGGATCAGGCCCACCAATGTAAGGAAGATGGGATTCAGAACAAAGATGGCCAGCAGAGCGGACAAGCCCCAGATAACAGAGTATTTCAGGCAGATATGTCCTTCAAACTGAAACCGCTGGCCGGAATAGTCCCACCATTTCTGATGAAAGATGCGCTCCAGGAATACACCGGTAACAAACTCCAGAAATGTGGCGAGGATCATGCCCAAAAGGAAGAGGAAAAATGGGTCTTCCCGCAGTTCAGGCAGAAAAATAGCAAAAAGCAGCGCCCCCAGGCCATAGGTGGGAGAGAAGGGGGCGCTGAGGAAGCCGCGGTTGAGGAGGCGGCGGCGTTTCAGCGCGGCTAGAACGGTTTCGGCCAGCCAGCCCAGGAAGGAATAGAACAGGAAGAGCCAGAGCAGCTGATAGACAGTATAATCCATAGGATCTCCTTATCAAGATGGTCGAAAGGCAGTATGCCGTTTTTCCCGACCTCTGTGCCGGGAGGCGTACACCATTTGTTTATCTCTGTTTTTCGGCGGACAGGAACTCCTCTATGGCAGTCCTCCCGGCCCGGACCGAACCCTGAACAAAGTCCGGCCTGCCTCCGCCCCGGCCGTCCAGGGCCTGATTCAGTTCCCTCACAAAGGAGCGCAGATCTCCGCCCCGCAGGCCGATGGCGTATTTATACCCCTCCCCATCGCCCCCGGAAAAGCAGGCACAGCGGCCTCCGCAGACTTGGAGGACTGCGTCACACAGGCGGCGCAGTCCGTCGGGGGACAGCCCCTCCTCGAAAAGGATCACATCCCCCGCCCCAGCCAGACCATCGGCCAGCTGGGCAAACCGTGCCTCCTCCATACGGGCGAGGCGGGTCTTCAGGTCCTGATTCTCCCCCAGCAGGCGCTCCACCCCGCCGGCCGTCTCAAAGGGCTTGGCGGAAAGCAGATTGGAGATCCGCCGGTTCTGGCCCAGCACCCGATCCAGATAGCTCAGGGCCCGGCCGCCGCAGAGCAGCTCCACCCGCACGCCCTCCCGGAACTTCTGTACGGAGAGAAGCTTGACCAGCCCCACCTGTCCGGCGGATGCCACATGGGTACCGCAGCAGGCGCAGGTGTCCGCCCCAGGGAAGGAGACAATGCGGACCTGCCCAGAGATCGCCTTTTTGCTCCGATAGTCCAGCGCAGCCAGCTCCTTCGTCGTGGGGTAGGTGACCGATACGGGGCGGTCCTCCCAGATGTACTGGTTGGCCCGCAGCTCGATGTCCCGCAGGTCTTCCTCCTCCAGCGGCCCGTTGAAATCGATGGTCACCAGGTCGCTGCCCAGATGGAAGCCCACGTTGTCATAGCCGTAGGTACTGTGGATCAGGCCGGAGACGATATGCTCCCCGGAGTGCTGCTGCATCAGGTCGAAGCGCCGCGCCCAGTCTACAGCCCCCTCCACCTGAGTCCCCGGCTCCAGGCGGGCGGCGCAGGTGTGGACCACCGCTCCATCCTGCTCCTGGACCTGGGTGACTGGGATGCCGTTCAGCGTACCGGTGTCCCAGGGCTGCCCTCCCCCTTCAGGATAGAAGGCCGTGCGGTCCAGCACCACAGACCACCCCCCCTTGTCAGCAGCACAGGACACCACCTGGGCAGTGAAGCGTGTCAGGAAGGGGTCCTGCTGGTACAGCTTTTCCATATGAAAAACTCCTCTCGGATCGAAATGGCAGAAACAGCATACCACATTCCGTAGGAAAATGCAAAAAAAGAGAGACGGCTGATCTGGGCGGTATCGCCTTCTAAATCCACGACAGCCGGCACTGTCCAAAAGACAGTGCCGGCTGAGCGTTCTCGATATTCCAGAGCTCCTTTTTCAGGGGGCCCCGGCTCACCGGATGGACAGGGCATCGCCCTCCAGGGTGACTGTGCGGCCCAACATCTCAAAGAGCCGGGCAGGAGCCCAGGTGGTGCCGGGGGCGGCAATGTAGGGGGCCATCCCATAGTCCGCAGGGGCGGTCATCCCCACTGCCCCCTTGATCTTCGTCACGCCAATGATCTGGTCCTCTCCCACCGTCATCTGGACAGAGAACTGATCGCTCTCCACGGCGATCCTGTCACTCTCTCCATCTTCGCCGGGGGTGTAGATCACCTGATAGCCAAGCGCCTGGGCCACAGCGGCCACGGGGACCATGGCGGTGCCGTTTTCAACGAGGCCGGTAACGGGCAGGACCATATCTCCCTCCAGCACCAGGTCCAGCGCCGTGCCGTTCTCCGGGAGAACGGAGGACGGTTCCTCCTTCTCACTGGGCAGGAGCATCAGGCCGTCAGCGTGGGTCTGTCCGGGATAGGACAGGGCCACCGCCTGATACCAGGCCATGATCCGGTCTCCTGCCTTCAGGTCCTCCAGTGCGGCAGAGCCGCCCGCATAACGGACAGTCTGGGTATCACCGTCCAGATAGATCAGCAGTCCGCCGTTGTCTGTCGTGACGATCAGGCCGCCGTCCTCCCCCTCTGTGATCTCCTCCACCACATGGTACTGGGCGCAGGAGATATCCTGAGGGATATTCCGGACCACCGCATAGGCTGCGGACTGGGGCGGAAGGGAGCGGGTGGAAATGGGGCTGTGGAACACATAGACGCTCTCCCCCTCCTTCAGGTCCGCGGGATCTGATGCAGTGCGGTTCCCGCTGTCGATCCATACTGTATCAGAAGAAATATTCATGATATACTCACCGTAGCGCTCAGAGGAGAGGACCAGGCGGGTGACTGTACCCGCTTCATCCCGAATGACCTGGGTCACTTGTCCAAAGTACAGCACGCTGGCCGGGAGAGTCTGGGCCTGAGGTGCAGAGGCGGCGGCGGAATCTCCAGGCTGACCTTCGGCTTCCGCTGCCATACCGGGGACCGCAAGGGTGCAGAGCAGGGCGCCGCTTATCACGAGAGCAGAGAAGGTTCGTTTCATATCATAACACTCCTTTTTCTTTCAAACGCTCGGAAATTTTTCCTTGCACTGAGATAGACGGTCAAAGGGTAAAAAAGTTCCCCCTCTGGAGAAATTTTTTTGTTCCCTATGAGATATTTTTCCGTGTCCGGGGATATTCCTGGTGAAAAGCTTTTCAAGATCCCGCAAAGGAGGTGAGCTCCCCTGACAGACGAGTCCTTTACCTCGGCCGTTCGGACCTATGGAGACACAGTCTACCGCGTGGCCTATCACGCCCTGAAAAACCGGGCCGACGCCGAGGATGTGATGCAGACCACCCTGCTCCGGCTGCTGGAGCACCGGCAGCCCTTTGAGAGCGAGGAGCACATGAAGCACTGGCTGCTCCGGGTGGCCGTCAACGAAAGCCGGAAGCTGCTGCGCTCCTTCTGGCGCAGGCACGCCGTCCCCCTGGATGAGTGGCGGGATGCCCCCGTGTTCCAGGACCCGGCTCAGTCCGAGCTGTTTCAGGCCGTGATGGCTTTGGACGCCAAATACCGCCTGACCATCTATCTCTACTACTATGAGGGCTGCTCCGTCAGCGAGACGGCAGCCGCCCTCCGCGCAAAGCCATCCACCGTTCAGACCTGGCTGCAGCGGGCCCGAGCCCGCCTGCGCCGCACACTTTCTGAGGAAGAGGAAGGGGAGGGACCTGAGCATGTTCGACCGCAAATCGTACCTTGACACCATTTCGGCCCTGCGGGCCGATCCCGACAAGCTGGAGGAGATCATCAAGATGAAAGAGAATGACCGCAGACATATCCCGCACTCCCTGCGCCCCGTGGCCGCGGTGGCCGCCGCCCTGGCCCTGCTGGGCATCTCCGTGGGCGCTGTCAACACCGAACCGGTCCAGGAGTTCCTGTACCACATCTCCACCGCCGTTCAGGTGGGCGTGTTCCGCCAGGACATCACCACAGAGGAGGGGGTGGACCTCACCATCTACCACATGCCTGAGGTCAGCCTGGAGGACCGGGACGGCCGGGCGATCCTCCTTCTGGACGGGGAGGAGACGGACATCACAGACGCCCTGGCCCAGGATGGGCACTACACCTTTCAGCAGCAGAGTGAGGGCACCGTACTGGACCTGACCGTCACTGGCAGTGTGCAGGACTGGACCCTCACCTGCTCGGTCCACGGCGAGGGCGAGGAGGGACCGGTCTACACCTATACCGGCGGGGAAGCGGATTCCTCCACCGTCACGGTGGACACGGGAGGCGAGGTCTCCGGTGTGGTCTCAGCGGAGCCCAAGGAGTCGGGGCTCACCGCCGCCTCGGTCACCCCGGCCGGCTGAGCTCTGAACGCCAGCGGCGTTTCCCCGGAGGTATCCCCAGAGGAGCAGCGGGTCCCCCGGCGCGGCGATGCCACCCGGGGGACCCGCTCATTCTCTCAGGTGACCGGCTCAAAATCAGAGGCCGGACGGCCGCAGATGGGGCACCGGAAGTCCTCCGGCAGGGTGTCCGACTCGTAGATGAAGCCGCAGATCTTGCAGATAAATCCCTTGGCCTTGGGGGCGTCCGCCACCGCCTGCTCCGGCGCTTCCTGCTCCCCCCTCACGGAGGCGGCCAGGGCATCGGCCAGCGCCTCCAGCTCCTGGTCCTGCCCTGGAGCCAGGGCGGACTTCAACGTCACGGTCTGCTCCAGCAGCTCCATGTTCTTCATCTCCCCCAGTATCTGGGCCATCAGCTTTCCGCTGGCTGGAGCCCAGGAGCCGTTCTGGATCAGAGCCACCGTCCGATCCTGGAGGGCGTGATGGGCGATGTCCCGCAGCAGCTCCTCCATGGGGGTGAAGATGCCGTTGTTATAGGTGGCGGAGGCAAAGACGATATGGCTGTACTTAAAGGCGTCAGACAGCACGTAGGAGCAGTGGGTCACCGACACGTCATACAGCTCCACCGGGATGCCCCGCTCCGCCAGGCGGCAGGCCAGGATACCGGCCGCCGTCTCCGTCCCCCCATAGATGGAAGCGCAGGCAATGAGCACTCCCCGCACTTCCGGCTGGTAGGAGGCCCACTTTTTATATTTGTCCATCAGATAGCCCAGGTCCCTGCGCCAGATCGGACCGTGCAGGGGGCAGACCATCCGGACGTCCAGCCCCTCCACCTTTTTCAGCAGGGCCAGCACCTGAGGGCCGTACTTGCCCACGATGTTGGTGTAGTAGCGGCGGGCCTCGTCCAGCCAGTCCCGGTCAAAATCCACCTCATCGGCAAACAGCACGCCGTTGAGGGCGCCGAAGGTGCCGAAAGCATCGGCGGAGAAAAGGATGTGGTCCGCAGCATCGTAGCTCACCATTACCTCCGGCCAGTGGACCATGGGGGCGGAGTAAAAGGTGAAGGTGTGCCGCCCCGTGCACAGGGTGTCCCCCTCCTTCACCAGCATGGCCCCCTTGGGGGCGCTCCAGTGGAACTGGCGGAGCAGGTTCATCGACTTCCCATTACAGACGATGGTAGTCCCGGGGTAGCGGACCAGCAGGTCGCCCAGGGTAGCGGCGTGGTCGGGCTCCATGTGGTGGACGAATACATAGTCCAGCCTCCGGCCCTGGAGGGCGTGCTCCAGGTTCTCGAAGAACTGGTGCTGGACCGCCCGGTCCACCGTGTCGAAGAGCACCGTCTTCTCATCCAGCAACAGGTAGGAGTTGTAGGACATCCCCCTGGGGACCGGGTGGTCACTTTCAAAGCGGGGGCTCTGCCGGTCGTTGCCGCCGATCCAGATCAGATCCTCTGTCACGTTCCGCACACAATGCATATCATAAACCTTCTTTCGTATGGAAAATCCTTCTGCTCTTTTATCCTACCACATAGGTTATCCCGGCGCAACCGGCCTCATTATGATTTTCTCGTTTTATTTTGTCTGTGTTCCCGTAACTGGCTGGAAGGACCGACGCCCCAAGAGAACGGTCCCCGCGGAAAAGGGGTTTCTTTTCCGCGGGGACCGTTTTTATGCCTCTCCGCCCAGGCCGCAGGCCTCGATCACGTGCTGTTCCATCTCCTTGGCGTTGATCCTTACGCCGGCGAAATACTCCAGGGCGAAGACCGCCTGATAGATCAGCATCCCCAGGCCGTTGGCCGCTTTCAGCCCCCGCAGCCGGGCCTGCCGCAGCAGCTCGGTCTCGGCCGGGCTGTAAATGAGGTCGAACACCGCCGCGTGCCCGGGCAGTTCGTCCAGGAAGCTCAGGTCCCGGAACTGGCTGTTCGTCCCTGTCATGCCCAGACTGGTGCAGTTGATGAGGATGTCGCAGTCCCTGGCGCCCCGGCGCAGGTCCTCAAGGGCGAAACCGATGTGCCCCATCCGGCCCTTGGCCAGATTGCACAGGGCCTCCGCCTTCTGGGGGGTCCGGTTGCACACGGTGATGGGGCCCGCCCCCTGCTGCACCAGCTTCAGGGCCACAGCCTTGGCCGCGCCCCCCGCGCCCAGCAGGGTGATGCGGCGGCCCGGCACCTCCACCCCCAGGTCGGTGAGAGCCTGGTAGAAACCCATCCCGTCGGTGTTGTGGCCGATGCACCGCTTTCCCCGGATGCACACGGTGTTGACCGCGCCGTACAGCCGGGCATCCTCCCCCAGCTCATCCATCAGTGGGACCAGGGCCACCTTGTGGGGCATGGTGGCGTTGAAGCCCGCGAAGCCCTCCCGGCGGGCGGTATCCAGCCACTCCTGGGTATCCCCCTGGTGGACCAGGCGCTTGGTGTAGTGATAAGGGATTCCCAGCTTCGCGATCATCGCGTTCTGGATCAGGGGCGATTTGGAGTGCTCCACCGGGTCACCGATGACGCACAGCCTGCCCAGGCCCTGCTCCGTTTTTTCCATCATGATGTCAGCCTCACTTTCCCACGCCGGTCTCCCGCCCCTCTCCGGGCGGCGGGACACGGCGGCGCTCCTTCTCGGTCAGCGCACGTCCTGGCCCCGCCGCACCAGGGCCAGGACGGAGTCCACCGTCTCATCCACCGTGGTGCTGGGGACGGTGTACCGGGCATATTTGCGGTACAGGTTGATGCGCTGATCATACAACAGGAATACCCGGTCCCGCCCCCCGCTGAGCAGTGGCCGGCCGTCCAGCTCCGTGTTGGCGATGTCCCTGGGGTCCCGGTCCAGGAAATAGACGGTGCCGGTGGCGCTGAGGATCTCCATATTCTCCGGCCGGAGGATGATCCCGCCGCCGGTGGAGATGACCGTCCCCTCCATGGCCGCGGCCCGGCGGGCGGCGGCGGTCTCCTCCCGGCGGAAGGCGGCCTCCCCGTCCTGGGCAAAAATGTCCGGGATGGAGCGCCCCGTCTTTTCCACCACCATGGCGTCCGTCTCCACCAGGGGCATCCCCAGCCGCTCCGCCAGGGCCGCCCCCACGCAGGACTTCCCGCTGCCCGGCATGCCGATGAGCACCACATTGGTCTTTCGGACCGTGCCAGTGCCGCTGCGGTCGATCAGCTCCTGCTGCCGGCGGCGGCTGATGGCCATGATGGTCTGGAATAGCTCCTTTACGTCCTCCTCCTGCCGGATGTCCACCGCCAGGCTGGCCCGCTTGGC
Source organism: Lawsonibacter asaccharolyticus (assembly GCA_003112755.1). Taxonomy (NCBI): domain Bacteria; kingdom Bacillati; phylum Bacillota; class Clostridia; order Eubacteriales; family Oscillospiraceae; genus Lawsonibacter; species Lawsonibacter asaccharolyticus. The sequence continues at coordinate 343,849 of BFBT01000001.1, forward strand.
CAGCACCCGGCGCTCCCGCTCCCGGTCCAGCACCTGCATCCCGTGGGCCAGCTTGTACTCCCCTACCTTGCCAGTGACCTCCATCCGCCGGAGGAAGAGCCGGACCAGCTGTTCGTCCAGCTCGTCGATCTCCTGTCTGTACTGTTCCAAATCGCTCATATCGCGTCCCTCTCTCTGTCCAAATCGGTCATAAGTCCATCAGCTGGCAGGCAGCCAGGGCGGCGGCGGCCTCGATCACGGGCAGCGCCCGATGCAGGATACAGGGGTCGTGCCGGCCGGTGATGGTCAGCTCCGCGTCTTTTCGCTGGACCAGATCCACCGTCTGCTGAGGCTGGGCGATGGAGGGGGTGGGCCGGATGCATACCTCGAACTCCACCGGCATCCCGTTGGTGATGCCCCCGTTCACCCCGCCGGAGTGGTTGGTCCGGGTCTTCACTGTGTCTCCATCCATATAAAAGCTGTCGTTGGCCTGGCTCCCCCGCAGAGAGGCAAAGCCCACTCCGTCTCCGAAGCCCACCGCCTTCACCGCGGGCACCGCGAAGAGGTACTGGGAGAAGATGCCCTCCACGTTCTCCCCGTAGTCCGGCGCCCCCAGGCCGGCGGGCAGACCGGTGACGGCACAGCGGATGCCCCCGCCTACCGAGTCCAGCTGGCTCCTGGCCTCCAGCACCGCCTGCTCATACTGCTCCGGCGTGGGGTCCGGGATGCCCGCCACGTTGGAGATGCAGGCGGCCACCTGGACTCCCTTCTGCTCCAGCAGCTGCTTGGCCACCGCCCCTGCAAAGACCAGCGGCGCAGTGAGCCGGCCGGAGAAATGGCCTCCGCCCCGGTAGTCGTTGCACCCCTGATAACGCACATAGCCGGCGTAGTCCCCGTGTCCTGGACGGGGCAGGTCCTTCAGCTTCGCGTAGTCCCTGGAACGGGTGTCGGTATTTGCGATCACCGCGCACAGCGGGGTGCCCGTGGTCCTGCCCTCAAACAGGCCGGAGAGGATCTCCGGCACATCCGCCTCCTTCCGGGCGGTGGACAGGGGACTTCCCCCCGGGGCCCGGCGGGCCATCTCGGCGGACACCCGCTCCAGGTCCAGCTCCAGCCCCGCAGGCACCCCCTCCAGCACCACACCGATGGCGGGGCCGTGGGACTCTCCAAAGATCACATATCGCATGCTTCTCGCTCCTCTCTCTGCCGCAGGACGCGCCCGCCCAGGCTCTCATAGACCTCCCAGAAGTCGGGGTAGGACTTGGCCACGCTCTCCGCGCCCCGGATGGTCACTGTCCCTTCCGCCCGGGTGGCGGCCACCGCCAGCATCATGGCGATGCGGTGGTCGTTGTGGCTGTCCGCAACGCCCCCCAGCAGCCGCTCCACGCCGCGGATCTCCAGAAAATCCGCCCCCTCGGTGAGCTGGCCGCCCAGCTTGTTCAGCTCCTCCGGGATAGCCGCCAGGCGGTCACACTCCTTCAGCCGCAGCCGCCCCGCGTTGACCAGCCGGGCCGTCTGCCCGGGCCGGAGGGCGGCCCGCACCGCCAGGGCTGGAGCCAGGTCCGGACACTGGGCAATGTCCAGCTCCACCCGGCCCGGCCCGGCCAGCTGCTGGAAATAGGGTACAGCACACCGGTCCCCCTGGGTGGAGTCCGGGTCCAGGCCATCCACCGTCAGCGGGCTCCCCAGCCCGGCGGCGGCCAGCCAGAAGGCGGCCTGGGAGTAGTCCGCCTCCTCCCCCAGAGTGCCGCGGCCGTACTGCTGGCCTCCGGGCACCCGGAAGCCCTCGGGCAGCTCCTCCACCCGGATGCCCCGGTCCCGCAGCACCTGGAGGGTCATGTCCACATACCCTCTGGACTCCAGCGGGGAGGTGAGCCGGATGATGCTCTCCCCCTCCAGCAGCGGCAGGGCAAAGAGCAGGCCCGTGACGAACTGAGAAGACACATCCCCCGGCATGGGATACTCCCCGGGACGCAGCCGGCCCCAGACCGTCAGGGAGTCCCCCTCCCGGCGGTGGGTGATCCCCATCCCGTCAAAGATCCGGAAGTAGGGCTCCTGGGGCCGGTCCATCAGCCTCCCCCGTCCCCGAAACACGCCTCCGCCCCGCAGGGCCAGCGCCACCGGGATCAGGAACCGCAGGGTGGAGCCCGACTCTCCGCACTCCAGCACCGGGAGCTCCCCCTCCCCTTCCCGCAGGCTCTTCAGGCAGTCCCGGGTGGCCCGGATATCCTGGGAATCCGCCCGGTGAGCGGGGTCGTCCAGGTTCTCCCCCGCCAGCGCCCGGGCGATCAGCAGCCGGTGGGCCTGGCTCTTGGAGGGAGGCGGCGTCACCGCCCCGGCCAGCAGCCCAGGCTCGATCATCACTGTCATATGTTCCGCTCCTTTTCTCGCTGTGCTGCAAAAAAACGGGGGACACACCGATGAAATCGATGTGTCCCCCGCATCAGCATCCAGATCTGATCACACGGAGAGGGCCGCCGTCCCACTCTGGGACCGGCACATCCATTCCATCTCTCTGTATTTTCCCAGCACGAAATAGCCGGTGCTCATAAATCGAGCCCAGCTGTTGGTAAAATAGAAAGATGCAGTTGTGAGGATGTGCTGCTTCATGTGGCACCTCACTGAAAATCATTTTTTCTTAGTTTAACCCAATAAAGTGAAAATTGCAATCGCCGTTTCATCTATAATTCCAGATTATAATCGCTAAATTTTTGTATGTATTTAACATATTTTAGATGTTTTTTCCCCTTCCGGGGCCGAAAGCCAGGTCTCCAGCACCCGATCCAGAGACGTCCGCACCTGCTCCTCCGTCCCAGACTCCCCCACCGCGCGGATGGTATAGAGCACGCTGCCTCGGGCGTGCTCCGCCTGGACGGAGCACCAGCTCGCCCCGCTCTCTGCGGTCACCACCGGCGTCCCCGCCTCCGCCGCCTCCAGATAGGCCTGCCGCGCCAGCTCTGTCCCCCAGCCCTTGTCCGAGGGCATGTCCTCCGCCCGGGTCCCGTACAGGGCCGCGGATACCATCACCCGGACTGCTCCGTCCCGCCAGCCCGACTGGACGCTGACCCACTCCACCTGGCCCTCCCGTGTGCCGTACCACTCGGCCTTCACCCGCGGGGCGTCGGAGGCTTCCAGGGGCATGCCCGCATAGGTGGCCTCCTCCAGCCAGCCGCAGTCCGCCGCCGGGTCCGGGATGGACGGCCCCAGAAAATCCGCGCACTGCGCCCAGCTGTCAAACTCCTGGGCGCAGTGGCCCGGAAGTGTGCTGCTCAGCATGCGTTCCAACTCGTCCACCGCCTCCCAGGCCGTCCAGTTCTCCTCCAGTGCGTCGTACACCCCCTGAGAGAAGCCCTCTGCCGGGATGGGCGCCAGAACGCCGCTCTCCCCACCGCATCCGGCCAGTAGGAAGGCGCCCCCCAGTGCCAGGACCGCCGCTCTGATTCCCTTCATCTCTACCGATCCCTTCTTCTCTGTGGTTTGGCTGTATTTTACCATATGAGATACCCCCGCAACAAGCCCGTCTTTCCTGGCGGAGGCCTCCCGGCATCGTGTCCTGCTTAGTGCGCATGGCTCCCGGGCCCCCTCTCTACGCCCTGCAGCACCGATCATACTGGACTGGCGGGCTTTGCGCCGCCGGTCCTCTTGAAAAGCCCCCCCTTCTCCCTTTACAAAACGCCTGCCTCTGGTATATGATAATATGACATCTACCCGTCACACCGGGAGAACAGGAGGACCCTATGGAATACATCATCGTCCCCATGGACCGGGGCCATATCCCCCAGATCGCGGCGCTGGAGCGGGAGTGCTTCTCCACGCCCTGGAGCGAGAACATGCTCTCGGACGCGCTCTTTGACCCCAAGGCCAGCTTCATTGTCGCCGAGGACGGGGAGGGCGGCGTGCTGGGCTACGCCGGTCTCCAGGTGGTGCTGGACGAGGGCTACATCGACAACATCGCCGTGGAGGAGGCCGCCCGCCGTCACGGGGTGGGGGATGCCCTTCTGGACGTGTTCTGCCGCTTCGGGCAGGCCCATCTCTCCTTCCTGACCCTGGAGGTGCGGGCCTCCAACGCCCCCGCCATCGCCCTGTACCGCAAGCATGGCTTTCAGGAGGCGGGCCGCCGGAAAAACTACTACCAGCAGCCCCGGGAGGACGCCATCATCATGACAAGGGAGTTTGAACACCATGAAGCTGAATGAGCTCTCCCCCCAGCAGCTGGCCCAGCTGTACCGTCAGGAGCTGACCTCCGCCTTTCCCCCAGAGGAGCTCAAGCCCCTGCGCTCCATGCTCTCCCTCATGGAGCAGGGACGCTACCAGGCCCTGGGCCTGTACGACGGGGAGGATCTGGTCGCCTACGCCCTGATTTGGCTGGAGCCGGGCTGTCCCTTTGCCCTGCTGGACTACCTGGGCACCATGGCCGGCCTGCGGGACCGGGGCCTGGGCGGCCGGATGCTGGACCTGCTTGCGGAGCACTACGCCCACTTCCGGGGCATCTTCGGGGAGGCGGAGGCCCCTGAAAACGGGGATCCCGCCGGGGAGCCCCTGCGCCGCAGGCGGCTGGCCTTCTATCAGCGCAACGGCTTCCGCTACGGCGGGTACGACTGCGCCCTGTTCGGCGTCAACTACCGGGCCCTGATCCGTGGGGCGGAGGATGTGACGGCGGAGGAACTGCTCCAGGTCCATCAGTCCATCTATCGCCGGCACTTCCCGCCGGCACTCTATCAGCGCTTCATACAGATCCCCCTCCGGCCCGGGGAGCGGCCCAATCCCCCCGGACGCTGGATGGAAGAGGAAAAGGACGGTGTTTCCCAATGAACATTCTGGCCATTGAGTCCTCCTGTGACGAGACCGCCGCTGCGGTGGTGCGGGACGGCAGGACCGTGCTGTCCAACTGTGTGGCCTCTCAGATTGAGATGCACACTATCTACGGCGGCGTGGTGCCCGAGATCGCCTCCCGCAAACATGTGGAGGCAGTGAGCGGTCTGGCCCGGGAGGCCCTGGAGCGGGCCGGCCTGAGCCGGGAGGAGGTGGACGGTGTGGCGGTGACCTATGCCCCGGGCCTGATCGGTGCGGTGCTGGTGGGGGTCAACTTTGCCAAGGGGGCCGCGCTGGCCCTGGACCGGCCCCTGATCCCTGTTCACCATGTGCGGGGCCACATCGCCGCCAACTACCTTACCCACCCGGACCTGGAGCCCCCCTTCGTCTGTCTGTGCGTCTCCGGCGGCACCACCGCCATCGTTGATGTTCGCTCCTATACAGAGATGGAGGTGCTGGGCGGGACCCGGGACGACGCCGCCGGGGAGTGCTTCGACAAGGTGGCCAGGGTGCTGGGCATCGGCTATCCCGGCGGTGCCCCCATGGACCGCCTGGCTGACGGGGGGGACGACGCCAAATATGAGCTGCCCCGGGCCCACGTCCAGGGGGCCGAGCTGGACATGTCCTTCTCCGGCCTGAAGACCGCCTGCCTGAACCTGATCCACAACGCCCAGCAGAAGGGGGATGCCCTGGACCTGCCCTCCTTTGCCGCCTCTTTCGGCCGGGCGGTGAGCGAGAGCCTGGTCCCCCGGGCCATGGAGGCCTCCCGCCGGAAGGGATACGGCAGGCTGGCGGTGGCCGGAGGGGTGGCGGCCAACCGCCGCATCCGGGCCGACCTGGAGGCTGCCTGCCGGCAGAGCGGTGACCGTCTCTTCCTCCCGGAGCTCAAATACTGCGGCGACAACGCTGCCATGATCGGCTGCCAGGGGTACTACGAATTTCTGGCCGGCCGCACTGCGGGCCTGGACCTGAATGCCTATGCCACTCGGGACATCTCCCTGGGATGACACCTTTTTTGTCATTATGTCACCTGCGTTTCGTTTACCGCCCCTCCGCCGCCCGGCCCTCCTTCCCCGCCACAGTCCTACGCTTCCCGGTTGGAGAGCCGGAGTTTTCCACACAGGCTGTGGATAACCCTGTGGAAAATGTGTATAACTTTCCGTAAACAAAAATTCCACGTCTGTATTATGTAAAATAAAAAGCCAGTTGGTGCGCCGCCTTATTTAGCTGGAAACTCCGGATTTTTTAGGCGCCTCAGAGAAGGCCGGAGCAGGGAGAAGTCTCGTCCTCTCTGCCCGGCCCCTTTTGAAATACACTGGGTAATCTCTGAAAATCACCCTTGACAAGGACGGAACTTTCTGATATAGTAACTGAGTAAAATAAAGCAGGAACGGTACCCCGTCCTCACCCCAGGCCAGCGCCGAAGGGTCAACATGGATCTGCTCCGCCGGGTCTCCCGGCGGTAGTCTTCACGTGATGCGGGTGCCTGTTCTGGCAGCTGCATTTATTTTTTGTCAGGAGGTGCTTTCCCATCGCTAACACAGGTCATCAAACCAATGAAGAGATCCGGGATAAAGAGGTCCGTCTGATCTCTGAGTCCGGCGAGCAGCTTGGCCTCATGTCCTCTCAGGAGGCGCTGCGCATGGCCGAGGAGCAGGGGCTGGATCTGGTCAAGATCTCTCCCAACGCTGTCCCCCCCGTATGCAAGCTGATGGATTACGGCAAGTTCCGGTTCGAGCAGACCAAGCGCGAGAAGGAAGCCCGCAAGAATCAGCGCGTGGTAGAGATCAAGGAGATCCGGATGTCTCCCAGCATCGACGTCAACGATTTCAACGTCAAGCTCCGCAACGCGCAGAAATTCCTGGCCGACGGCAACCGGTGCAAAATCACCGTGCGCTTCCGCGGTCGGGAGATGGCCCACACCAACATCGGTCAGGACCTGCTTCTGAAGTTTGCTGAGGAGTGCGGCGAGATCGCCGTGATGGACAAGAGCCCCAAGCTGGAGGGGCGGCACATGTCCATTTTCCTCTCCCCCAAACCCGCCAAGGACGCGAAAAAGTAAGTAAAGGAGTTCTCTGTTATGCCGAAGATCAAGATCAAGACCCACAGCGGCGCCAAGAAGCGTTTTTCCCTCACCAAGACCGGCAAGGTCAAGCGCGCCATGACCAAGAAGCGTCACCTGCTCAACGGCCACGGCAAGACCACCAAGCTCAAGCGGGCTCTGCGCGGCACCACCTACGCCGACAAGACCAACGAGGCCGCCATCAAGCGCATGATCCTGTACAAGTAAGATAGAGGGAGGAACAGACAAATGGCACGTGTAAAAGGCGCGATGATGACGCGCAAGAGAAGAAATAAGATCCTCAAGATGGCCAAGGGCTACTGGGGTTCCAAGTCCAAGCACTTCAAGATGGCCAACCAGGCCGTGATGAAGTCCCTGACCTATGCTTATACCGGCCGCCGGCTGAAGAAGCGCGACTTCCGTCAGCTGTGGATCACCCGGATCAACGCCGCCTGCAAGCTGAACGGCATGAATTACTCCACCTTCATGAACGGACTGAAGAAGGCCGGTATCGCCATCAACCGTAAGATGCTGGCTGAGATGGCCGTCAATGACAAGGCCGCGTTCACCCAGCTGACCGAGACCGCCAAGAAGGCCCTCGCCTGATCGGTGCGGCCAGAATCTAAAAGATCCCGGCAGAGACATGGTCTCTGCCGGGATCTCTGCATTTATTTCGCCATCAGGTCCACCAGATTGATCCGATCCTTCACATCCTGGGAGATGTCCGCATGGTCCTTGATGTGTCGGAGCACCTCCATCGTCAGGCCGTAGGAGTCCTCCAGGCTCCGGTCCAGCTCCATGGGGCCGTTGGTCATGTCAAAGATCACCGGCAGCGCGCTGAGGAAGCTGAAGCGGTTCACCCGCGCTCCCTTGAAGTCCTCCCAGGGATAGAACCGGGCCGTCTGTCCGCGATTCATCCGCAGGCCCTTCTCCGTCACCTCATACCAGTAGTTCTCGTTAAAACGCCGGAGAAACTTATTGGTGCACCAGACAGCCAGGATGCCGATGGAACCGAAGATGGCCAGCAGAGGCCCGCCGGTCAGACTGGGGATCCATTCGCCAAGCAGCCAGTCATAGACAAAGTAGGCGACCACCAGGACCGCGATCTCCGCCAGGATGCCCATGGTCAGCACCTTTTGGAACCGCTTCCCCATCCGATATTTTTTGCTCATGTAAGTGTCCCTCCCGCCCGCCTTCCGCGAGCCGCTTCTCTCCGGTGGCCCGGGCCGCCGGGGGGCGCGGCGGGAAAGCCGTGGACGCGCCCCTTTCATTTGTGATATATCATACCAGCTTCTCCGCCGGAGCGCAACCGTTCTTTTGGAACTATGTCAAAAAATTCACACTTCATTCACAGGCACGTGCGCTCATCCGCAGGGCTGTTCCGCCGGAGCCGGGGCATCCAGCCGCTCCAGCACCGAGACCGACACCTCAAAGGCCGTCCGCTCCTCGCTGGTCTCCCCCAGGCGCTTGGTATACACCCGGCTCTGGAGGCGGCCCTCCAGCTCCACCCGATTGCCGGGAGCCAGCTCCGCGCATCTTCTGGCCAGGGAGCCCCAGGCGATGCAGGGGAGATAGTCCGTCCGCCCGTACCGCCGGTTCACCGCCAGCATCAGGTCGCAGATGTCCCGGCCCAGCGGGGTCCTGCGGTACACCGGTACCTTGCACAGAGTGCCCGTCAGCCGCAGGCGGTTCTCCTCCTCCCCCGGTTCCCGGTGCATCTGTCTGGCGTAGACCGAGATCACCAGCCGGCTGCCCACCCCGCTCCTGTTGTTGAAGGAGCGGACCTCCCCCTCTACGGACAGCTCCTCTCCCTCCGTCAGCGGGCAGCGCTCCAGCAGGGCGGCCGAGGCCACCACATTGACCCGGTCCTCCGCTCCGGACAGCCGGCACACTGCCAGGGGGAATTTCAGGTAGGACTCCCCGTGGTTTGTATGGGAGGGCACGGGGGCCTGACACACCCGCCCGTGGAGGACGATCCGATTTTCATTCCATTCAGTCTGCATTGCGGCAACACCCCTATCGTTTGTTGCTCCCAATGTATGCGTCCCTGGCGGCTGGTATGTCCCCTTTTTCTCGTGAGGCCTCTATAGGACGCAAAGGACCTCCCGGCCTGGGCCGGGAGGTCCTTTCAGCTTGCGGAAAAGCCTCGCAGAGTTCGCGCCCGCAGGCGGTCAAACCCTGGGCGCGGTTGACTGAAGCTTTCTCAAAAATGCGGCAAAGCCGCTTTTTCGACAGTCTCCTTTTTCCTTCACCGGGGATCGGGGGCCGCCTCCTTCCGAGGGCGGTTCTTTCGATACAGGAGGTCCAGCCCCTTCAGCTGGAGGTCCCGCTCCAGGGCGATCTCATGCCGGCACAGGGGGACCACGAACCGTGCCACTCCCCCGGTGGCCACCACGGTAGTGGGCCGGCCCAGCTCCGCCTCCATCCGGTCAATAAGGCCGTCCACCATGGCCGCGGCGCCGAACATCAGGCCGCTCTGCATGCACTCCACAGTGTTCTTCCCAATGGCCCGCCGGGGCCGTTCCAGCTGGATGCCCGGCAGGAGGGAGGCCCGGCTGGACAGGGCCTCTGCGGAGATGCGCAGGCCTGGCAGCACAGCCCCGCCCAGGAAGGCGTTCCCGTCGTCGATGACCGCGATGGTGGTGGCCGTCCCCATGTCCACCACGGTGAGAGGGGTGGGGTAGGTGTCCACCGCCGCCACCGCCGCCGCGATCAGGTCCGCCCCGGTGGCCCCCGGGTCCTCCAGCAGGATGTTGATCCCGGTCTTGATGCCAGGGCCTACCACCATGGGCTCCTTCCCCGTCAGCTTCACGATGCCGTTGCGGACGGAGTTGAACACCGACGGCACCACCGACGCCACGATGCAGTCCCGGATCTCCTCCACCCTGGCGCCGAAGAGATCCAGCATGTCCTTGATCTCCACCCCATACTCGTCGGAGGTCTTGGTGGAGTCAGTGGCCAGGCGGGCCTCAAAGAGGATCTCCCCCTCCTGGATCCCCCCCAGGGTGATGTTGCTGTTCCCAATATCAATGGCCAGAAGCATGTCTCCCACTCCATCCCGGCCCCGGACCGGGACCGCAGTTTTCTTGCTCCATTATACCGAAACGGGCCGCGGATTGCAACCCGCGGCCCCTTCCTCAGCCCTCGTGCTCGATCTGCTCCTGGAGCATCTTCAGCTCCCCCAGGGTGGACACCGACAGTCCGCTCTCCAGCAGCCGGAGTTGGACCTTGCCAGACATAGTGTTCCAGTAGGTGAGCAGGTCGCGGTCCTCCCCCACCACGTCCTGGGGTCGGCGGAAATACTGCTTCATAGTCATCCTCCTCCGCCCACAGTGTCCCCCGCCGGCCCCATTCCTATGCGGAAAAGGCCCGGACAGAAGCTGTCCGGGCCTTTGGCCTATGGGGTCATACGTCCTGCTTGGGCTCCTCCGGGGCGGCAGGCGCCTCCTCGGGGGCAGCGGCCTCCTCTGCCGGGGTCTCCGGGACCTCCTGCTCCGGGGCGGGCTCCTCGGGGGGGACATCCTCCACCACCGGCTCAGTGGTGACGCTCTCTGCCTCCTCCTCCACACAGCCCTGGGCCTTCAGCTCCGCAATGCGGGCGTTGTTGGTCTCAATGGCCGCCTTAGCCTGGCTGATCCGTCCGCAGGCGGCGGCATAGGCCCCCTCCGGGGCGGCGCCCCGCTCCGCGTAGTACAGCCGGCCCAGCTCCAGGTACGCCTTCTTGATGGTGTCCTCCTCGCCCATATTACTGGTCTTCAGCTTCGCGATCTCCGCCAGCTGCTTTGACTTCGCCACACCGCTCTGGGCCAGGTCCGTGACCTTCTCCCGCAGATCATCAAAAGAAAATGCCATGGTCAAAACCTCCTTCAAATGCTTCAAACGCGGTCCTTCCGCTTGGTGGCTTCATTTTATACTACTTTCCCGGCCAGCGCAAGGCAGGCGGCCGCGATTTAATCTTTTTTTCATATTCTCTGCATCCCAGTTTAAGATTTCCCCCTGTCCAGGCCCTGAGTTCTCCCCGGCCCAAAACATACCATTTTTCTCCTGCAATTCGGCCAAATTTCGATATTTTTCCAGCGGTTTAAGATTTTAAGCCGTACATTTGCACTAAGATTAAATGACGAAAAAACGGCGCAGGCTATGCTTTGAAGCAGCAGGTGAAAGGAGGCAGTGCGCTTTGAACGTCAAAAAACATCTGAGTATTCGAATGGACGGGGAACTTCACGATAAATTCCAGTACGTGGCGGCCTATGAGGGACGCTCCATGAGCGGTCAGGTCCTCTATCTGCTTCGGAAATGCGTTCAGGAGCATGAAAAGGAGTATGGAAAGATCACCAAAGAGGATCTGGAGGACCCCTCTGTCCAGTCCACCTGACCTCCGCCCTCCTCCGGGGAGGGTGTTTTTAAGAAGCAAGGGTGCCCGCCCACGGGGCGGGCACCCTTGCTTTTTCCCCGGTCTCTGTCATTTTTCTCCGCTTTCACTTGCGTCTTTTTCCGATGCGTATTATCATGAGGGCATGATCCCCGGCTGCCGTGCCCCCGCGGCAGGCCGGACCGGAAAGGGCTGATGTTCCGTGAAGATGGGCAGCGCGCTCCTCGACCTCCTGTTCCCGCCCCGCTGTCCCTTCTGCCGCCGGCTCCTGACGGAGCGGCACGCCCTGCTCTGCCCGGATTGTCAGCGGACGCTGCCTTGGCTGGAGGGGGACTCCGCCCGGCGCACGGGGGAATTTTTCGGGGTGTGCGTCTCTCCCCTGGCCTACCGGGGCCCGGTGCGGGAGGCCGTCCACCGCTACAAATTCTCCGGCAGCCGGAGCTATGCCCGCCCCTTCGGCCAGCTCATGGCCCAGTGCGTCCGGGACCAGCTGGACGGACGGTTCGACTGCGTGACCTGGGCCCCTCTCAGCGCCAGGCGCCTGCGGCAGCGGGGCTATGACCAGGCCCGCCTGCTGGCGGAGGAGGCCGCCCGGGTGCTGGAGGTCCCCGCCCTCCCCCTGCTGAGCAAGACCCGGGATACCCCGCCCCAGTCCGGTCTGGAGGAGGCGGGCCAGCGCCGGGCCAACGTGCTGGGGGTGTACAGAGCGCCTGATGCCGCCGCCGGCCTCCGGGTCCTGCTGGCCGACGACGTGGTCACCACCGGCTCCACCCTGTCCGAATGTGCCAGGACCCTCCTCACCGCCGGAGCGGCGGAGGTGGTGTGCGTCACCCTGGCACAAGCCCGGAAGGACAGGCCGGAAAAGCCGCGAAAAACTGCGAAATAACAGTTGAAATGCAGCCTGCTTGCCGTTATAATAAATAAGAAAGCTCCTGTTTTTGCATATTTTCCAGTTTCAGGGTTATACTCTCCTGGAATACAAGATAAATCGAATGAGGTAATGATATGAATTGGTTTAGCAAGGACATCGGTATCGACCTGGGTACCGCCTCCGTTCTGGTATATGTCAAGGGAAAAGGCGTGGTGCTCCGCGAGCCCTCTGTGGTGGCCATGGACAAGAACACCGGCAAGCTGCTGAAGGTGGGGGCCGAGGCCAACGCCATGCTGGGCCGCACCCCCGGCAACATCATCGCCATGCGCCCCCTGCGGGAGGGCGTCATCTCCGACTATGATATGACGGAGCGGATGTTGAAGGAGTTCATCAAGAAGGTCACCTCCTTCCGCCTGTTCAAGCCCCGTGTGGTCATCTGCGTCCCCTCCGGCATCACGGAGGTGGAGGAGCGCGCCGTCATTGATGCGGGCATCCAGGCGGGCGCCCGCCGGGTCTACCTGATTGAGGAGCCTGTGGCCGCCGCCATCGGCGCTGGCATCGACATCGCCAAGCCCGACGGCCACATGGTAGTGGACATCGGCGGCGGCACCGCCGACATCGCGGTCATCTCCCTGTCCGGCGTGGTGGAGTCCGCCTCCATCAAGATCGCCGGCGACAAGTTCGACGAGGCTGTCATCAAGTACATACGCCGCAAGCACAATGTGCTCATCGGTGAGCGTACTGCTGAGGAGCTGAAGATGACCATCGGCTGTGTCTTTCCCCGCCCGGAGGAGGTCACCATGGACATCAAGGGCCGCTGTCTGATGACCGGCCTGCCCCGGGTGTTCACCGTCTCCTCCAGCGAGATGATCGAGGCCTTTGAAGAGCCCTCCACCCGCATCCTGGAGGCCATCCACGGCGTGCTGGAGCGCACGCCCCCCGAGCTGGTGGCCGACATCTCCACCAACGGCATCGTGATGACTGGCGGCGGCTCCCTGATCTGGGGCTTCGACAAGCTGGTGGAGTCCCACACCGGCATCGAGACCCATGTGGCCGACGACGCCATCTCCTGTGTGGCCTACGGCACAGGCAAGTCCCTGGATGACCTGGACCACATGCAGGACGGGACCATGAACCTGTCCCGCCGCAAGCAGATGAACTATTGATGGACGCAGACAGGCGCGCCGCCCAGCCGGGCGGCGCGCCTTTTTATCCCTTGGGCCGGTCAGCCGCTGATCAGCCGGCCGGACACATAACAGCGGTGGGTGTACAGCATGAGGGAGAGGGTGAGATCACTGGGCTCCGTTCTGGGCCGGCTGGCGGCACAGACATCACACATCCCCAACAGCTCTGCCAGCCGCCGCGTCATATCCCTGGAATAGGCGGAACAGTACAGGTGCAGGGCGGCCTCGATGGAGTCGGGCGTCCGCAGGATGTCCAGGCCCACCTCATAGATCTGGGACAGCTCCCGGGCCAGGGCGGCGAAGCGCCTGCCCTTCTCCTCCCGCCCCGGGATGGGCTCATAAGTCCGCTCCTCCCTCATGCGGCGCAGGAATTCGGTCAGCTTCGCCTCTGCCGCCTGCCTGTCCCCCCGGACCTTGATGCGCTCCCCCTCCTCCTGGGCCGAAGGATAGCGCACAGAATACAGGATCGTCTTATCTTCCATCCGGTGTTACCTTCGGTTCCCGGTAGTGCTGGAACGCATATGTAATGCACTGGTTGACTATCTTATTAAATGAGACCCCTGTTTTTTCGCTCTCCTCCATGATGCGCTCAAAGAGCGCCGCATCCAAGCGGATGGTCCGGCTGATGCTGGAAAGTTTCTCCGGGGCCCGCTCGATCCAAAAATCATCCATAAAATCACCCGCTTCGACATGTTCTGCATCCAATTTACCATACTTTTCAAACTAAGGTAATGTACAAAAAAGACTTTTCCGGTGTGCCTGTTCGAGTACATACTTGTACACAGACAGGACTCTGTTATGCATTATATATCGGTACAGGTAGAGAATGGTCCATGTAGCTGGACGGAAAGAAAATTTAAAGCAATATCACGGACAGGGAGCGGGAATGGTACAAACCACGCAGGGTCCGATGCCACGGCCGTCCGAATTTTTTGTAGAGATGGCTCTGGGAGCCGCCCAAAATGAACACCACCGGCTGTATCGGTGGTGTTCAAAATTTTTTAGCGATATCCAGAAAAATATTCTTATCAGCATACATGAGCAAAAGAAGTCATTCGTATGGGGCATGATAAGAGCGATTCAGCCCATTCAGTACAAGATTGGAGCGATTTGAATGACTCATGTTACTGAACAAGTGTTTGGGTCAGTCTACCGGCATGCCATTTTTTAAATCATCACATGAGGGAAGCCCAGATGCCGCCGAAAATCAGCGCGGGGAGCATATTGGCCACGCGGAACCGATCCCCGAAAGCCAGGTTGACGCCCACGCAGAAGATGAGCAGGGAGCCGATAAAGGAGAGACTGTCGATAACGGTGCCGCTGAGCAGGGGTGCGAGAAGGCCGGCAAAGAGGGTGACGCTCCCCTGAAGGACCCCTACGGGAAGGGCAGAAAAGATGGCCCCCCTGCCGTAGGTGGAGGAGAATACCATGATAATCATGAAGTCCAGGATGGCCTTTGTGAAAAGGGTGGAGGGATCGTGGTCCAGTGCGTCCTGAAGGGAACCCACGATAGCCATGGCGCCTACACACACCACCAGGGAGGCAGTGACGAAGCCCTCCACAAAGCGGCTGTCCTCCCCGCGGGAGGCCCTGGCCTTGAGCCACTCGCCCAACTGCTCCAGCCGGCCCTCCAAGTTCAAGCGCTCCCCCACCAGGGTGCCCAGCACCAGAGAGAGGATCATCCCCAGGGAGCCGCCGGACTCCAGGCGGGTGCCGGAGACGGACAGCAGGCCGGACAAACCGCCGGCCGCGCCGATGAACAGGGTGCACAGGCCCAGACATCGCAGGACCGCATCCTGGTAGTGCTGCTTCAGGCCGCCTTTAAAAAGCAGGCCCAGGAATCCGCCTAAAATAATGGCGCACACATTGACGAGCGTACCGATGCCGGTCATAAGATCCCTCCCATGCGGCCCCAGACCGGCAGGGCCGGGGCTGTGACCTGACTACTATATCAGATTTCGACGGAAAAAGGAAGCGGCATATGGAAGGAGGCGCGGAACCGCAGGGGCTGTGGGAGGGGGGAACAAAATTTTTGTTGCATTTGGCGCGGGAATGCACTATAATGAGTTCGGACAACTGAATCGAATGTCTTCAGGGCGGGGTGAGATCCCCCACTGGCGGTACAGTCCGCGACCGGGCGCAGCAATGCGCCCGCTGACCCGGTGAAACTCCGGGACCAACGGTTAAAGTCCGGATGGAAGAAGATGTGTGTCAAAACAATGTCGTGCGCCGTCAGGCGCGCGGTCCTGCGCACCTCCTTTATTGTTTTACACCTGGAAGACATGGGCTTTCAGGTGTACCAAAACAAAAAGGAGTGTTTTTTATGTCCGCACCTTCCGCAGTCCAGACCCCCTCCCGTCCCAAGATGGACACCAAGACCATGGTGAGCATCGCCATGCTCACCGGCATCGCCTACATCGTGATGCTCCTGTCCAAGCTGATGCCCAGCGTCATGTTTTTGGACTTCGACTTCAAGGACGTGGTGGTCTGCATCGGCGGCTTCACCTTCGGCCCCTTCGCCGCCGCCATCATCTCCATCCTGGTGGCCTTCATCGAGATGCTCACCATCAGCCACACCGGCCCCATTGGCTTTATCATGAATGTCCTGGCCACCTGCGCCTTCTCCTGCACCGCCTGCTTCATCTACAAGAAGGTCCATTCCAAGAAGGGTGCGGTCCTGGGCCTGGCCTGCGGCGTGGCGTGCCTGGTCGCGGTGATGCTGCTGTGGAACTACCTCATCACCCCCCTGTATATGACCGGCTATTCCCGGGCCGACGTGGCCGGGCTGCTGCCCACTCTGTTCCTCCCCTTCAATCTGGCCAAGGGCGGGATGAACATGGCGGCCACCCTGCTGCTCTACCCCCCGGTGGTGTCCGCCATGCGGAGAGCCGGAGTGGTGCCCTCCTCCCAGAGCACCCAGGAGAAGCGGATCAACGCCGGATTCGTGCTGTTTGCCCTGTCCCTGCTGGCCACCTTCGTGGTGTTTGCCCTGGTGCTGGCGGGCGTGATCTGAATCAAACAAGAAAAACGGCGGACCGCCAGACGGTCCGCCGTTTTTGAGACTGTCGCAAAAGTGGCTGTGCCACGTTTGCGAGAAAACAGCAGTCTGCCGCGCGCAGGGTTTGACCGCCTGCGGCGGGCAAACCCCACACTTGCAGCCTGAGAAGTGTTTTCCCCGACGCACGTGTCGCCGGGGAAAACAGATCAAAACTGGATTCGCGCCTGCGGGCGCGAACTCTGCGAGGCTTTTTTCACAAGCCGGAAAACGGCGGACCGCCAGACGGTCCGCCGTTTTTCCATACAATGGGGACGCTACCGGGCCCGGAGCTCCCAGAAGGCAACAGCACTGGCCGCCGCCACGTTCAGGGAGTCCACCCCCCGGGCCATGGGGATGCACACGGTGAAGTCGCACTGGGCGATGGTCCGGGGGGCCAGGCCGTCCCCCTCTGTCCCCAGGAGGATGGCCAGCTTCTCCGCCGCGCGGAGCCGGGGGTCCTCGATGCTGAGGGCGGTGCTGTCCAGGGCCATGGCCGCAGTCTGGAAGCCCAGCTCCTTCAGCCTCTCCAGCCCCGGCTGGGGCCACTGGGATGCGTCGGTGCCCAGAAAAGTCCAGGGGATCTGGAACAGGGTGCCCATGCTGACCCGCACCGCCCGGCGGCTGAGGGGGTCACAGCAGGTGGGGGTCACCAGCACGGCGTCCATATGCAGGGCAGCGGCGGAGCGGAAGATAGCCCCCACATTGGTGGGGTCCACGATGCCCTCCAGCACCGCCACCCGGCTGGCCCGGGCGCACAGCTCCTCCACAGAGGGGAGCCTGGGCCGGCGCATGGCGCACAGGATGCCCCGGGTCAGCTCATAGCCGGTCAGCCCGGCCAGAACCGCACGGTCCCCGGTGTAGACCGGCACCTGGCCGCACCGCTCTACGAGGCCCCGGCCCTGTCTCTCCAGCTGCCTGCGCTCCATCAGCAGGGAGAGGGGGACGCAGCCCGCGTCCAGGGCATGTCCGATCACCTTAGGGCTTTCCGCAATAAAAATACCTTTTTCCGGCTCCCGCCGGCTGCGCAGCTGAGCCTGTGTCAGCCGGGCGTACACGTCCAGCTCCGGCGCGTCCAGGTCTGTCACCTCAATGATATCACACATAGGATCTCCCCAAAACTCAATATATCTTAATTATACAGAACAGGAACGGAATCCGCAAGAAGCCAGCAGAAAGAGCGCTGCTCCGTCCCCTTCTGCTGTATTTTTTGAAGCAGCGGAAAAAAACGCATTTTCAGGAAGAAAATTGATGACAAATGTTATTTTTTTAAAATAGGGGACGATATAATAAATAAAACGTGGGAGAAACAGATCAGCTGCCATGGGGGTCTGTATGGATCATCGATGGCAGCACGAGGGGAGAAGAAAAAATTGTTCAAAAAATTGAAGCTCACGACAAAATTGACTCTGGTCATCAGCGCGGTCGTGATGGTGGTATTTGCGGTCCTCATCACCATAACTGTCGTTACGTCCAGGGCCAGCATTTACACGGGGATCTCCGGCGAGCTTGCCTCAATCGCGGAGTTCAACGGCGGGGAGATCCAGAGCGGGTTTGACACAGTGGAGCGGGCGGCCCTGGGCATCCAGGACTACATAGGACGACTTTACAGCGGCCAGGTCACGGAAGAAGGCGACGCTGACCTGCAGCAGAGCATGCTTTATCCAGGGAGAGCTCTGACGTCCGCCGCCTATAATCTGGAACAATTTGTCGTAGAGACCGCCCGAAATACAGTGAAAAACACCCCCGAGATCAAGATGCTCGGCGTTATGTTTGAGCCCTACCAGCTTCAGAGCGATATGGAAGAATACGGATTTTACGTCACCATGGATACAGCGGATACTTCCATTCATATCTATGACGCCTACGAGGGATATGCGAAAGAGGACTCCTACCGCATTCCCGCTGGAGAGGGACATCCCTACATCTCCCAGCCCTATCAGGATGGAGATGGCATGGTGGTGGCCTATGGCACGCCTATCACCTACGGGGGACGGGTCGTAGGTGTGGTGATCACCAGTGTGGACCTGGGCGCCTTTTCTTCTGTAAAAACCACAAGTACGAATTATGATTCCATGTGGGCCACCCTGTTCAATCAGGATGGGATCATTGTCTGGAACAGTAAAAGCGCGGAGTCCACCGGGCTCAATCTGTCTGATATGGTGCCAGACCCTGACCGGCTGGAGGAGTTGAGGTCCCTGATGGCCCAGGGAACTGCTTTTCAGGCGGAGATACCCGCTGAGGAAGGAAAAAATATTTCCTGCTTTTTAATCCACTTCAGGCCGGGGACGAGACTTGGTGGTCTATGACCGGCCTCTACACCGCCGACGCGGAGAGCACCCTGGTCCAGACGACGCGCCTGCTCCTGCTCCTCTCCCTGGCGAGCCTTTTGCTGATCCTGGCCGTTGTGATCGTAGTTCTCCGGCAAATGCTGCGGCCTGTCCAGAGGGTGGCCAGGGCCGCAGATGAGATCGCCAGCGGTAACTTGGAGATCCAG
The DNA here is from genome assembly GCA_003112755.1 of Lawsonibacter asaccharolyticus. Classification (NCBI taxonomy): domain Bacteria; kingdom Bacillati; phylum Bacillota; class Clostridia; order Eubacteriales; family Oscillospiraceae; genus Lawsonibacter; species Lawsonibacter asaccharolyticus. The sequence continues at coordinate 362,660 of BFBT01000001.1, forward strand.
TTGGATGTCAGCCGTCATGATGAGATCGGACTGCTCGCCGGTTCCTTCCAGACGATGACAGAAAACCTGAGGGCGATCATTCAGGATATCGACTATATGCTGGATGAAATGAGCGTGGGAAATTTCTGCATCAATACCCGGGAGGAAGCGCGCTATGTCGGGGAGTACGGGCGTATCCTGGATTCGATACGGCGTATCAACCGGACACTCAGCCACACATTGAGGCAGATCGATGGCGCGGCCAATCATGTCTTTTCTGGGTCAGAGCAGGCATCTGTAGGCGCTCAGTCTATGGCGCAGGGCGCCACGGAGCAGGCATCCGCCATTCAGGAACTGGCGGCCACAGCCTCTGACATTTTGGAGCATGTACAAAGCAATGCGGAGCATGCGCGGAATGTCAGCGAAAAGGCGGTGACGGTGGGCCGTGAAATCGTGGACAGCAATCAGAAGATGCAGGAGTCGCTGTCCGCAATGACGGAGATCCGGCGCAGCTCCGGCGAAATCGGAAATATCATCAAGACGATCGAGGACATTGCCTTCCAGACTAACATTTTGGCCCTGAATGCAGCGGTGGAGGCTGCCAGAGCCGGCACTGCCGGGAAGGGATTTGCCGTGGTGGCAGAAGAAGTACGAAATTTGGCGCAGAAGTCCTCTGCTGCATCCCAGGACACAGCAGAGCTGATCCAAAGGTCTCTGTCAGCGATCCAACAGGGCACAACCAGTATGAATGAGACGGCGGAATATATGCAGAGGGTAGTCCAGAGCGCACAGGAGATCACAGAGACGATCCAGCAGATATCCGAGGCGTCCGATCAGCAGGCTGAGGCTCTGGCTCAGATCACCCAGGGCGTGGACCAGATATCCAGTGTGGTCCAAACGAATTCCGCCACAGCAGAGCAGAGCGCCGCAGCAAGCCAGGAGATGGCGAACCAGTCCCGAATCCTGAAAGAGCTGACCGCAAAGTTTCAGTTGAGGGATATAGAGGATGAGGTGGACAATGTAACAGGGGCAGAAGCACAGCACGGACGAGCCTGACCAGGGAGAGGGTCGTGTCGTTATGCAGCGCATGCGCTCCTTATAAATGCTGATCTATCTATAAGAAACCGCCCGGCGGAAAGTTCCGCCGGGCGGCTGTGCATAAAACGGGATGAGATCAGCGCTTTTTGCTGAAAATACGCTCCAGGATGTCCCAGTCGTCGTCGCTGACCACGGCCTTCTCCTGGGCGGGGGCAGGCTCCTCCACAGGGGCGGCCGGCTCTCCCGCCTTCTTCTCCTCCACCTTGGCCCCTGCCTGGGTGAAGGGCTTGCTGGGCATGGAGCTCTCCACCTCGTCAAAGCCGGTGGCAATGACAGTGACCCGCAGCTCGTCCTCCAAGGTGTCGTCGAAGGCGGCGCCGAAGATGATGTTGGCCTCGGGGTGGGCGGCCTCCTGTACCAGGTTGGCGGCGGTCTCCACCTCCTCCAGGCCGATATCCATGGAACCGGTGACGTTGATGAGCACGCCCTTGGCGCCGTTGATGGAGGTCTCCAGCAGGGGGCTGGAGATGGCCATCCGGGCGGCCTCCTCCGCCTTGTTCTTGCCCGCGGCGCGGCCCACGCCCATGTGGGCCCGGCCGGCGTCCTTCATGACAGCGGACACGTCAGCAAAGTCCAGGTTGATGAATCCGGTATTCTTGATCAGGTCCGAGATGGACTGGACGGCCTGCTGAAGCACGTCGTCAGCGATCTCGAAAGCGTTGACCATGGTGATCTTCTGATCGGTGGCCAGCTTCAGCCGCTCATTGGGGATGATGACCAGGGAGTCCACCTTGTTGCGCAGCTCCGTAATGCCCCCCTCCGCCTGCTTCATGCGGCGCATACCCTCGAAGCGGAAGGGCTTGGTGACCACGCCTACGGTGAGCACGCCCAGTTCCTTGGCGATATCGGCTACAATGGGAGCCGCTCCCGTACCGGTGCCGCCGCCCATACCGGCGGTGATGAACACCATATCCGCGTCCTCCAGGGCCTTGGAGATCTGCGTGCGGTTCTCCTCTGCGGACTTGCGGCCCACTTCGGGGTCAGAGCCCGCCCCCTGGCCATTGGTCAGCTTTTCGCCGATCTGGATCTTATAGGTTGCGCTGGATACGGCCAGCGCCTGCTTGTCCGTATTCACCGCGATGAAATCCACACCCTTGGTCCCCGTCTTTACCATCCGGTTGACCACGTTGTTTCCGCCGCCGCCGACACCCACTACTTTGATATTTACCACACTGTCGGGACCCATATCCAATCCGAAGGCCATTGATCGCTCCTCCTATGTAAAAAACTAGGGGCCCCACGATCTGACATGTTGTGGGGGAAGCCCTATCGCAGTCTATATTTTGTTACATTGTATCGCTCTTTTTCAGACAGGTCAAGAGAAAACAGGGATTTTTCGCAAACTCGCGAGATTTATTATTAGATTGTGCAAAGGTCACAGACCGACGCACAGTCTAATTTTTTTATCTATACCGACGCAGAAAGAAGGTGAATCCGTGGAAAAGCGGTACAAAGCGATCACTTTTGACGACCGGAAGACGATCGCGTCCATGTATGCGGCCGGAGCGGTCGCCGCCGAAATCGCCGAAAGGGTCGGCGTGTCGCGGACGTCAATCTATGCCGAATTGAAGCGCGGCCAGGACGGCGTCACCCTGGACAAGAACTTCCGGCCGGTCTATGACCCGGCCCTGGCCCAGAAGCGGGTCCAGGAAGGACTTCGCCGCCGGGGGCGAAAGGCCGAAGACATGAAAAAGGAGGAAGTCGAAAATGTCTAAACCCTTAAAGTTCCGAAATCAGAGATATTCCGCCGGCGTCATGGCACAGCGCGACTTCATTCAGTACGAAGTTCGTTATTCCTATTGGTTCAATGGCGAAAAGGCGGAAGCGCCCTACTTTGTTTCTGTCTGGGACATGAAGAAACACGACAACGTGTCGACCGAAAGGACCCGCCGGTTCAGCACCCAGGACGAAGCGATCGCGTTTTGCCAGGACATCTATGAAGGCCGCGTCAGCGTCGAATCGCTCAAAGCGGAAGTTCAGGCGATCCTGGACGCCGAAACTGCCCGTCACGCCGCTATGATCGACGGTGAAGTTCTTTCTTTCAGGAACGTCCTTTCCGAACAGGGCGTCAGCCTGAAAGCGTTCCTGACGTGCCTGAACGCATGGGATCAGCGACGCGACGACGCAAAGGCGGCACTATGGCGCGCCCTGGCCGACGAAAGCCCGGAATCGGATCGTGTCACCACCACGGCCGACCCGCCCACAGAAGGAAGGTGATCCCCGTGAAATGGAAGATCACCGCCCAGGAAAGAAACGCCCTGGTTGAAGCACATCTGGGCTGTATCTGGTGGACGATCAACAAAAACCGCCGCCTGATCACCGCCGCCGGCCTGGAAGACGACGACGTTTTCCAACAGTTAGCGATCCGCATGATCCGCGCGATCGAGAACTTCGACCCCGACAAGGGAAAGGACCTGGAACAGCACATCTTCGCACAGCTTCAATATGAAGTCCTGAACTGCAAGGACGCCGCGAGGGTGTACGGGATCAAGGGCGCCCCGTATGGAGCGCGGGACCTGGTCGTTTCAATGGACGCCCTGATCGAAGACGGGCGTCAGTTCGCGGGGGGGGGTGGCTTAAATGCCTAAAATCAAAACCGTGTGCGGCGTGATCGCCTTTGTCTTCTTCTTCCTTATGCTGGGGACCGTCGGGGCCATAGAACAGGACCAGGTCGCCCTGGGAACCGGAACGATCCGCGCCTTCGTGTTTGAAGCCCTGTGGGCTGTCTTCTGCAAGCTGGCCGGGGCCTTCGACCCCATACCTACCCAGGAAAGGAGGAAGCCGCATGAAGTACAAGGCGAAGACGCTGACGCCTGTCCAGGTTGGACAAGTCGTCAAGGCGCTGATCCTTATGGGCGCGCAGAAAGTCACCGTTGAAGAAGTCGAAAAGGACCGTTTCGTCGTCACCACAACAACCGAAACGGCCCCTTCCAAAAAAGCCTAAACGCATTGTAACACAGAAAGGAGCGTTTTTCAATGCCGAAACTGAACTTTTATGATACCGACGCCGTGAAGGCGTTTGTCCTGAACATTCTGGTCGAGAATGAAGAACTTCGCCAGTCGAACGCCTTCCTGGACCGCCAGTCGAACGCCTGGTTCCAGGACTACCGGACCCAGAAGGAGCGCGCCGACGCCGCCGAAGTGAAGGTCGCCGAACTGGAAAAGCTGGCCGACAGTCTGGCCGCCGAACGCGACGCGGCTCTGGCGGCCGGGAAAGGTGGTGACACCGAATGAACGCAAGCCTGTATGAGATCGGCGCCGACTTCTTGAAGGCCCTTGACAGCCTTGAAGTGGACGAAGAAACCGGCGAAATCCTGAACTATGACGCCGTCGAAGCCCTGGGCGGACAGTTCGACGAAAAGGCCGAAAGCGTGGCCTGTTACATCAAGAACCTGACGGCCTTCGCGGCGTCCTTGAAGGCCGAAGAAGAAGCCCTGGCCGACCGCCGCAAGCGCGCAGAGCGGAGAGCCGACAACATCAAGAAATACCTGACTTCCTGTCTGGACGCTGTGGGCCGCGACAAGGTCGAAACCCCGAAGGCCAGGATCAGCTTCCGGAAGTCCGTCGCCGTTCAGATCGACGACGAATCTATTCTTCCTGCTGACTTCAAGGTGGAAACCGTCACCACGAAGCCGGACAAGACCGCGATCAAGAAGGCGATTCAAGGCGGAACCGAAGTCGCCGGCGCTTCCCTGGTGGAGAACCGGAACATTCAAATTAAGTAAGGGGGCGCAATTATGGCAGAAAGTAAGCAGACCGGCCAGGGCGCGGCGCAAGCCGCCCCCCTGGGCTGGGACAACATTCCCCTTCTGACCGCCGCCGACATCGAATGTCGGGTCCAGAGCGTCAGCCGGGCGCGGTCCGGCCAGGTCGGCGCCGTCCTGTTGCTTTATAAGGACGCGCGGGTCGATATGCGGATTCTGGATCAGGTTTTCGGCCCCGGTAACTGGGCGCGGACCCATGAAGTGATCAACGGGAATCTGTTCTGTAATATCGACATCTGGGACGCCCAGAAGGGCGTCTGGGTCCGGAAACAGGACGTCGGCGTCGAGAGCAACACCGAGAAGGAAAAGGGCCAGGCGTCCGACGCCTTCAAACGCGCCGGCTTTAACGTCGGGATCGGCCGTGAACTTTACACCGGCCCCTTCATTTACGTCGAACTGGCCGACAACGAGTTCTATTCCGAGGTCCAGCAGAACGGCCGGAAGGAAGTCCTGAAATGCTATTCAAACACCCGATTCACCGTTGCACACGTCGCCTACAATGACCGGCGGGAAATCTGTGAACTGGTGATCACCGACCGGACCGGCGCCGTCCGGTTCGACATGAAGAACAGGGTCCAGGGGCCGCCTAAGACGGGCCAGGAAGGCCAGGGAACGGCCGGAAGGCCCAGGACCCAGGGAAGAACCCAGACCGCCGCCAGGGGCCAGCAGAGCGCACAGACGCCGCCCCCTGGACAGGGAGCCGCCGGCGGCGACGCGAAGTGTCCGATCTGTGGCGGACCGATCACGAAGGCCGAACAGGACTATTCCCTTCGCAAGTACGGACGCGAAGCCTGTCGGACCTGTCAAAAGGCATTGTAAAAGGGGGTGGCAAATGTGCCAAGCCGAATTATTAAGGAATCTATCACCACCAGCGAATCGCTGGACGGCGTCAGCGCGGACGCCGAACGCCTTTTCTGGCGCCTGGTGGTCAAGGCCGACGACTACGGCCTGTATTACGGGAACCCGAAGATTCTGTCGTCTATGTGCTTCCCGCTGAACCCCCCGACGGAAAAGAAGATTCAGTCCTGGCTGTCCGAACTGGTCGGTCAGGGCATGGTCGGGACCTACACGTCGGAGGAAGACGGGAAGCAATACCTGAAACTTCTGTCCTGGGATAAACACCAGCAGACCCGCGCGAAGAAAAGCAAATACCCGCTTCCGAAATCGTTTGATAGCATTTGCAAACAGGCGAATGGAAATCAAATGAAAGCAAAAGTCCCCGTAAACGGAAACGAAAGCGAAAACGGAAGCGAGAAACGAGAAACGGGAACGCGCCCAACCGGGGCGAAGGGTGAGCCGTCAGGTTTTGATCGCTTCTGGGCCGCCTATCCCCGCCGCGTCGGGAAACAGGACGCCCTGAAAGCCTGGGGCCAGCTTAACCCGGACGACGCCCTGGTGGACCAGATCGTCGCCGGCGTGGAACGCTGGAAGACCTGTGAACAGTGGACAAAGGACGACGGAAAGTTCATCTGCTACCCGGCTACGTTCCTTCGTGGCCGCCGCTGGGAGGAAGACGACCGCCCGGACGTTCCCCCGTCCCCCGGAAAACCTTCTGGACCGAAGAACTACGCCGGCGACGAAGACTTCCTGGGAAGGGGGTGATCCCGTGAACCCTATCAGCGAAGTTTTACAGAAAATGGCGATTCCGGTCCAGAATCAGGGCGACTACACAGACGCCGAAGGCTTCCTGTGCTGTGGGGCCTGTGGGGAGCGAAAGGAAATGGACGTCAACGTCCCGACCGATCTTCGCCCTTCCGGCGTCATGCGGGTCCGGCGGAATTGCCGCTGTGAACGGGAACGGCTTGAAGCCCAGGAAAAAGCCCAACGGGAACAGGATTTTCAAACCCGCATGGAACGCCTTCGCCGCGACGGGATCACGGACCCGGCCTATTTGAAATACACCTTCGGCCAGGACGACCGCCGGAACCCGGAAGTCAGCGACGTCTGTCTGAAATACGTCCAGAACTGGGACGACATGAAGGCGGAAAACATCGGAATCCTGTTCTATGGCGACGTCGGGACCGGGAAGTCCTTCCTGGCCTGTTGTATCGCGAACGCCCTTCTGGGCCGCCTGGTCAGCGTCAGCGTCACCAACTTCCCGCGAATCCTGAACACGCTTCAAGGGACCTTCGACGACGAACGCCAGAAGCGGATCGACCGCCTTCAACAGTATTCCCTTCTGGTGATCGACGACCTGGGGGTCGAGCGGGACACGGCGTTTTCCGTCGAACAGGTCTACAACGTGATCGACACCAGGGCCAGGTCAGGGAAGCCCCTGATCGTCACGACGAATCTGTCCATGAAAGACCTTCAAAACCCGCTGACCCTGGCCCACAAGCGAATCTATGACCGCGTCCTGGAAATGTGTCCGATCCGACTGAAACTGACCGGAGAATCCCGGAGAGTAAGCAACGCGAACGACCGGAAGGAAAAGGCGCGGCGCCTTCTGGGCCTGGAAGGGGCGTGACTATGAGGAAGTACAAACTGACGATCCCTGGGATTCTCCCAGGGCTGAACGAATACATCGACGCGGAACGGTCCTATAAGGGCAAGTACAAGGCCGCGTCCATGAAAAAGCAAGCCCAGAACGTGATCGGCTACATGGTGAAGACCCAACTTCGGGGGGTCCGCTTCACCCGCCCCGTGGTGATCCATTACCTGTGGATCGAGCCGAGCCGCCGGCGCGACAAGGACAACGTCGCGTTTGCGAAGAAGTTCATTCAGGACGCCCTGGTGGAAGCCGGCGTCCTTCGGAATGACGGCTGGGCCGAAATCGAGCATTTCACAGACGACTTCGCCGTGGACCCGAAGAACCCACGCGTCGAAGTCACGATCGAAGAATATGAAGGAGGAAAACACAATGGTAAAAGTAAAAATTAAGGACCTGGCGCCCGGCGCCTTCTTCGACATCGGCCCCGTGAAGGTCAAGGTCATGGAACACTTCGCGGACGGGAAAACCCTTCTGACGGCCACGGAGCCGATTGGGAACCGGCCCTTCACCGTCCGGCCGTTCACCTACAAGCGCCAGGACCCAGAGCCGAATCCGAACGACTTCCGGTTCAGCACCTTGAAGGACGATCTGAACACCGACTTCCTGGCGGCCGTGGCCGCCGGCGGCGTGATCCCGGTCGACCGGATTCTGGACGCGGCCTGGGACCTGACCGCCAGCGACGGCGTGAACCGTTACGGTTATGTGACCTGTAAGGTCGCTATGCTTCCCGAAGCCCTGGTCCGGAAATACTACGACGCCGGTCTGTTGGAGATCGACGACTGGGAATGGACGATCACCCCGAACGCCGGCAACGCGAGCTACGCGCGGAGTGTCAGCACCGACGGCGGTCTGCACAGCGGCGACGCCTGGGATGGCAACGACGGCGTCCGGCCGGCTTTATTCGTGGATTCTGAAATCTGCCTGTCGCTGGAACAGGACGAAGTCGATCTGTCGAATCAGGCCCTTCTGGGTGAGTTCACTTCAAAGGAACTGGTCGCCGAAGTCCTTCGCCGGATCGCCGCCGGCGAGAAGGACCCGGACGAAGACGAATGATCACGTCCGACGCCTTAAAGGCCAGGGTCGAAGAAGAAGTCGGGACCGACCTGTGTCCCCCCTTCTTCGACCTGGTCGAGCAGAGAGCGCGGCGGAAGCTGGACTGGATCAACGGGCGCGCCGGCCGGGCCTACGGCGAAGACGGCTACGGCGACGACTACCTGGTGATCCTGGCGGTCGAAGCGGTCCGGGAAATGGCCTTTTCCGCCTGGTGTGAAATCAAGAGTGCGGAGAACATGGCCGCCAGAAAGGGGGCGCCGGTATGAAGGTGTTAGAACTGTTCGCGGGGACGCGGTCAATCGGAAAGGCGTTTGAAGCCCGTGGACACCAGGTCTTTTCCGTCGAATGGGACAAGAACTTCGAGGACATCGACTTATACAAAGACGTTCTTCTGGTTACGCCGGAAGAAATAATCGAACGGTTCGGCCGCCCCGACGTGATATGGGCCAGCCCGGACTGTGCAACGTACAGTATAGCCGCAATCAGTCACCACCGCAAACGCGCGGGGGGGGGGGGTACAAACCTGGACGCCGTATCGGAATACGCCCAGTTTTGCGACCGCGTGAACCTTCATGTTCACGGTCTGATCATGGCCCTGTCGCCGACCTGGTGGTTCATAGAGAACCCACGCGGCGGAATGAGGAAGATGGACTTCATGTCCGCCCTTCCCCGCTATACCGTGACATATTGCCAATACGGCGACACCAGAATGAAGCCGACCGACATCTGGACCAATCACCCAGACCCGCAATTCAGGCCGCCCTGTCACAACGGGGACCCGTGTCATATTCCGGCCCCGCGAGGGGCGAAGACCGGGACGCAAGGTCTGAACGGAAGCAAGGAGCGGTCCAGAATCCCGCCGGCGCTGTGCGAACACATCGTCCATATATGCGAAACCGGGGACCCGTCCTGGACTTGCTACGGCCCGTGAAAAAGGAAGGTGAAATCGAATGAACGATATTGAAAACAACCGCACGAAAGTGGAAGCCGCCCTGATCGAACAGATCAAGGCCAGGATCGCCTTCCACGCCAACGAACACCGGCAGACCTACGAAGTCGGGAAGGGTGTCATGGACTACCTGGCGCGGGACCTCCTGGCCGACTTCCTGGCCGCCGGCGGCGCCCTTCTCCCTGTGAAGCCGAACGGGACGGTCTATGTGATCCACCGCCGGCGCGTCATGTCGGCGAAGGTCATGTTCGTCGGGACCGGCGCGGACGGCCTGACTTCGTTCAGTGTCCTTCGTGGACGTCTGGGGACGACGGCCTGGGCGTCCATGCAGTTCACGGAAAACGACATCGGCCGAACGGTCTTTCTGGACCCGAATGACGCCGCCGAAGCCCTGGTGGCGCTGAAAGAGGGCGGCGGCCATGAATAAGGGCGTCACCTGTCGGGACTGTGATCACTTCCGGTCCTGTCTATTCTGCGGCTACGAATCAAGCGAATGTGAGATTCACGGGTCCCTGGACGTGGATCAGCACGAACGACACCCGGACACGACCGCCGCGACCTGTCCAGACTTCACGCCGAAGGTGGAACACCCGCCCAGGAAGCCCTTCGGCGCCGTGGTCGCCCGAATCATAAGGAACGGCCGCCGGGGGTATCGCCCATGAAGGAAGAAAAGTTCCTTGATACGATCCGACGGAAAATGACAGACCGGCCGAAAATCTGTGCGACCTGTGGACACCTGGTCCGCCTGGGCGGGACCCTGATCGGCTGTGAAGCCCGTGACAAACTGATCCTTCCAGAATATCCCCCGTATCACGGGGACATGACGTGTCCGGACTGGAAGGCATGAAGAAGGTGGATTCAATATGAAGTATGTAGTCTGTTATAGCGGCGGCCACGCTTCCGCCCTTTGCGCGGTCGAAGCCGTCCGGCGCTATGGCCGCGAAAATGTTATTCTTCTAAATCATGGGATTTGCGGAAGGGTCGAAGACCCTGATATTCAGCGGTTCAAGGACGAAGTGGCGGCCTTCCTGGGCCTTCCGATCACGCCGGCCAGCATGGAAGGCTTCGAGGAAAAAGACCAGTTCGACGTCTGCATGGAAATAAAAGCCTTCAAGTGCGGAAATCAATCGACCGCGCTGTGTACGAACCGGCTAAAAACTGAACCCTTCCGCCTGTGGCTATCAGAGAACTTCCCGGCAAGCCAAGAGAACCCGCGCGAAGACATTGTTGTTCTGTATGGCTTTTCTGAACAGGAAGTCAACAGAATGAAGCGAAGGACGGAAGTCATGTCTTCTATGGGATATAAGGTCGACTTTCCCCTTGTAAACTGGGACCGGACAATATTCGCGATTGAAGAAATCGGAATCGCGCGACCGTCGACATACCGTTTCCGGAAACACGCGAATTGTTCTGGCTGTCTGAAAGGCGGGAAACAGGCGTGGTATGTTACATACTGCACAGACCCGGAAATCTTCGAGAAGGCAAAGAAAGCAGAAGAAAAAATCGGCCATAGCATTTTGAAGGGCGCCTTCCTTTGCGACATTGAAGCCCTGTTTTACGATATGAAAACCGCTGGCGTGGAGCCGACGGAACTGATACCGCCCGCGCGATTCTGGGCGGACGCGAAAAAGAAGGTGGCCGAAGCAAGGAAAGAGAGGAAAGCAACATGAAGAACGACCCATTTTTAGAAGCCCTGAAAAAGACTGTCGCGGTATGCTACATGATACACGCGGCGATCTTTGCCCTGGCGGCCTTCCTGACGGCCCCTGGCGGCCACGGAATCGTCGGCCTGGTGAACTGGCCCGTCCTGGCCCTTGCGGCCGTCTATGGCGCCCTGGGGGCCTTCCTGTGGATATACCTGACCAGGGAGAAACCGATAGCAATAGCAACAGGAACCGCCCTGGACCGCCTGGGGACAATCTACGGCCTGACACGAAGGACCAGGAAGACCTTCACCCTTCCCTTCGCGACGATCCGCGTCATGGAGCGGGACAAGGACTTCCGCCGCCGAATCGCGAGAGCCGTGACACGACACCCCCAGGAAATCGGGACATACATCTTCACACAGGCGCGGAAAGGCGCCCCGTGGTGAAGACCTGTTCCATGTGCGGCCGCCAGGTGAAGGTGACGGTCGCCTGTCCATATCAGCGAAACGGCCTGGAAACCTGTCCGGACTGTTGCGCGAAGTGCTACCAGTCAGAGCCGTTCCCCTGTCCGGAGTATGAAAGTAGGAACCGCGAAAGGGGTGACACATTGAAGGAAACAAAGACCGGCAAGGTCCCCGCCGGCGGCGAAAGCGCCGCGAAGAAATGGGCCGAAGTCCTGGACTTGCCCGAAGACCAGGCGATCCCGTGTGTGGTGGCGTTTGCTTGCCTTCGCTATCATGGGAAATCATTTGTCCGCAAACTGGCGACCGGGTCCGGAAGGATCACGACATGGCAATCCCTGAAAATCGGGGTGGCCCTGTTCTTCTGGAAGCTGGCCCAGAAGCGGGACCCCTGGGGCGAACTGTACCAGATCACGAAGTTCGCCCAGAAATGGAAGGAAGGTGATTCAATTTGAACAGTGTGAAGCTGTCCGGGCGCCTGACGCGCGATCCGGAACTGAAACAGACGCCGGCCGGCGTCCCCGTGGCGTCCTTCGCCCTGGCCGTGGACCGGAAGTTCAACCGGGACGAAGCTGACTTCATTCCGATCACCGCCTGGCGGAAGACGGCGGAGTTCGTGGCGAAGTATTTCCACAAGGGCCAGCGCGTGATCATATCCGAAGGCCGAATCAGGGTGACGCCCTACACGGACCGCGACGGGAACAAACGGACCCGCTTCGGGGTCGTGGCCGACGAAGTAGAGTTCGGGGAATCCAGGCGCGCCCCGGAAGACCAGGAAGCCGGAAGCGTGGCCGCCGAATACATGACCAACGGACAATTTGAAGAACTGGGAGAGGAAGACCCCGGCGATCTTCCCTTCTGACACCAGGAAAGGGGGTGAAACGACATGGACGCCAAACAGACCAAACGGGACAGCGTGGAGAAGACCACCGGCCGCGTTTATGACATCTTGAAGAACCACGACCAGGAAACCCGGACGATCGAAGCCCAGATCGACGCAGAGCGCGCCGCCCTGGAAGAAGACCTGGCCGAAATCCGGTCCAGAGCATACCCGCGCGGGGTCCGATATGACACGCCGCGCGTCCAGTCGTCCCCTGACCCTGACGGGATTCTTGTGAAGGTCGCCGCCGCGATCGAGCGCCGGACAGACCGGACGAAAAGAGCCGTCGCCGCCCTGGAAGAACGACAGCGCCAGATCGAGCGCGTACACGACGCCGTCCTGGACATGGACGCGAAGTCGAAAATCGTCCTTCTGACGCTATACTACCCGCGCCGGACCTACGAACAGGCCGCCGAAGCCCTGGGCGTCGACGTGTCGACCGTCAGCCGTCAGAGGAAGACCGCCGTCGACCGGTTGACCCGGAAACTGATCCGCCTGTATGGGGAAATCAAATGAAGACCCCCTGGCGGAAATCTTTTTGCACATGATTGCACATCTTTGCAAATGTCTGCATATACTTGCACTTTTACACAATGCCCTTATATGGTATTGTGGTACATGGGAACCTTGTCCCGGTTCCCCCTCCTTTTTCATAGGGGCACAAAGAAGGAACGTCTTCACCGGCGTTCCTTTTTTGTCGCCCTGATACAACCACGGCACAGAAAGGAAGGTGAAGAATCGTGGCACGACTGACGAAGAAGAATGAAGTCTTCTGTGAAGAATATTTGATCGACCTGAACGCGACCCAGGCCGCGATCCGCGCCGGCTATTCTGTGGAATCCGCCGGGAGTATCGGAAGTGAATTGTTGAAAAAACCTGAAATCCGCGCGCGCATAGAAACCGCTATGGCCGAACGGTCGAAGCGGACGGGGATCAACGCCGACCGCGTCCTTCGAGAACTGGGCCGGATCGCCTTCGTTGACCCTTCTGACGTGATCGACCTGAACACGGCGGAAGTGAAACCCGACGCCAGCAAGGACGACCTGGCCGCGATCGCCGGAATGAAGGTCAAATATGTCCCACACAAGGACTTCGACGAAGACGGCGAACCGATCATCGAACAGGCCATTGAACGCGAAGTCAAGCTGTGCGACAAGCTGAAAGCGTTGGAAATGTGCGGCCGTCACCTGGGAATGTTCAAGGACGACCCGGACAGCGCGGCGCCTGTGACAGTGGTGATCAATTATGACTATGGTCAGCAAGGCGGGAATTGAGATCAGAGCGACGGCCCAGTTTAACCCCGTCTTCCGCCCTGTCAATGAGTGGCGCGGCCGATATAGGATTCTGAAAGGGTCCGCCGGTTCCGGGAAGTCGGTCAATATCGCCCAGGACTACGTCGCGAAGCTGTCTGACCCGGCCTTCCGGGGGGCGAACCTGTTAGTCGTCCGGAAGATCGAGGAAACGAACCGCGACAGCACCTTCGCAGAGTTACAGGCGGCAATATACCGAATGTTCGGGCAATACGCCGACCGCTTCTGGAAGGTCAACCTGAACCCCCTGGCCCTGGAATGTCGGACCACGGGGAACCGGATCATTTTCCGGGGTGTGAAGGATCAGCGCCAGCGTGAGAAGGTGAAGTCAATCACCTTCAAGAACGGGAAACTGGTCTGGATATGGTGTGAGGAAGCGACGGAACTTCTTTCCGAAGACGTCGACATTCTGGACGACCGTCTTCGCGGCAACCTGGACGACGTCAACCCGAATCTGTTCTACCAGATCACAATGACCTTCAACCCGGTCAGCGCGACACACTGGATCAAGGCCCGGTATTTTGACAAGGCCGATCCGGACGTCCTGACCCACCATTCGACCTATAAGACGAACCGGTTCATAGACCCCGCCTATTCCCGCCGCATGGAGCGACGGAAGAAAGAAGACCCGGAAGGTTATCGTGTCTATGGCCTGGGAGAATGGGGCGAACTGGGCGGCCTGATCCTGACGAACTTCGAGGTCCACGACTTCCCGACCGGGCGCGACTACTTCGACGGCTTCTACTACGGCCAGGACTTCGGCTTCAACCACGCCGACGCGATCCTGGGGATCGGCTGGAAGGACGGCGAAATCTATGTCACGTCTGAAATATACGTCTTCGAGAAGGACACCGAAGAAATAATCAGCCTTGCCCGTCAGGCCCACGTCGACCCCCGCGTCGAAATGTTCTGTGATTCAGCAGAGCCGGACCGGATCAGGACATGGCAGAAGGCCGGCTTCCGGGCCTATCCCGTGAAGAAAGAGCCTGGAAGCGTGAAGGCCCAGATCGACTTCCTGAAAGGCCGAAAGGTCCACATTCACCCTTCATGCGTGAACACCTTGAAGGAAGTCCAACAGTGGAAATGGAAAAAAGACCCGACCACGGGCCTTTACATCGACGAACCAGTGGAGTTCATGGACGACGCTATGGCGGCCCTTCGCTATGGCGTGGAGCGTCCGCGCCGTGGATCGTCTATCGAAGTTTTGAAATGAGGTGGTATGAATGGAACTGTCCGTCATGGACCGGATCAACATGATCCTGTCGGACCCCGAAAAGGCGCCTATGACCCTGGCCCAGATCGTCAGTGAGGAAATCAGGGAGTTCAAGGCGTCCGAACAGTACAAGATCATTCTGGAAGCCGAACAGTATTACAGAAACCGGTCGGCCGTCCAGAAGAAGACCGTGGACGTCGCCAACAGGTCGAACGCCAAGATCGAACGGCCGATCCTGAAAAAACTGGTGGACCAGAAGGCGAACTACCTTCTGGCGAAGCCCTGGACCGTGGACACCGAAAGCGAAACCTATGGCGCGGCCCTGAACGAAGTCTTCGACCAGACCTTCCGCCGGAAGATCAAGTCCCTGGGGAAAGGCGCGGTCAAGTCCGGGATCGCCTGGATTCAGCCCTATTTTGACGACAACGGCCGCCTGGCCTTCATGCGCGTCCCTTCGACAGAGGTCGTCCCCCTGTGGCGGGATTCAGAGCGAACGAAGCTGGACGCCTTCATTCGCTTCTATGATCAGGTCATTTACATCGGGACCAGGAAGCACACGATCACACACGCCGAGTTTTGGTGGACTGGCGGCGTCAAGTATTTCAAGACCGACGCCTTCGCCGGGACCGGCGCCGGGGACTTCGCTGTGGACAAGGACCACGGGACAGAGGAAAACGACTGGACTGAACCACACTTCGTCGTCGACGAAAAGCCCTACAACTGGGAAGAAGTTCCGATCGCGTGGCTGAAATACAACGAAGAAGAACTTCCCCTTTGCTACTTCGTCAAGGACCTGATCGACGACATCAACTGGCAAAACAGCGTCACGGCCGACGTCCTTCGGGACGTGGCGAAGTTCATTTATATCCTTCGGAACTACGGCGGAACCGATCTGGCGGAGTTCTTGAAGGACTTGAAGGAACACATGGCGATCAAGGTGACGTCCGACGGCGGGGTCGACAAATTACAGGCTGATCTGAACATCGACGCCGTCATGGCCTTCCTGGACAATGAGCGCCGGGACATTTACGACTTCGCGGCCGCCGTGGACACGAAGGACCCGGACCTGGGGAACGCCAGCGGAACGGCGATCAACTTCCGGTATATGGACCTGGACGCCGACTGTGATTCCCTGGGAACCGAACTTCAAGACACCTTCCACCGGCTGAAACTGTTCATTGACGTCTACTTCCAGATCACCGGGAAGGGCGACTTCACCGCTGAAACCTTCGATATTCTGTTCAACATGGACCTTCCGGTCAATGAAACGGACGTGATCAACAACGCCCGGACCAGTGACGGCCTGATCAGCAAGCGAACGATCCTTCAAAATCACCCCTGGGTGAAGGACGTCGACGAAGAACTGGATCAGCTTGACGCCGAAAAGAAGGCCGCTATGGAAGACTTCGGCGCCGGCCTGTTCGACGCTTCACTGGGCGCCGAAAACACGCCCCAGACGGGCCAGCAAGGCCAGGAAGGAGCCGCCGGAAAAGGTGGTGGCGTAAATGCGGAATAAAGAATACTGGATCGCCAGGGCCATTCAGCGCGAAAATGAAGCCTATCTTCGCGGCGTCGGCCTGACGGCGAAAATGTTCCAGGAATACGACGCGGCCGCGAAGGCGATCCGGAAGGAGATCGGCGACTTCTACGGGAAGTATGCTGGGAAGTATGGCCTGACCTACGAACAGGCCGTCCGCCTTCTGACCCGGAAGGAGTTCCAGGAGTGGAAGGCAACCCTGGCCGAATACGTCGCCAGGATTGCCCGTGAGCCTGACCCCCGCGTCAAGGCCCTTCTGACGGCCCAACTGGACGCCCTGTCCACGAACAGCCGCATTTCCCGCCTTGAAGCCCTTCTGGGCCAGATCGACCTGAAACTGAACGACCTGTTCGATCAGGGCGTGGCCCAGATGAAGGCAGAGTTCGGCGACGCCTTCCGCGAAGGTTACTACAAGAAGGTCTTTGATATTCAGTCCCGCGCCGGCTTCATAGCAGAGATCGCGAAGCTGGACGAAGCTGTGGTCGAAGACGTCCTGTCCTATCCCTGGTCCGGGGCTATGTTTTCCGACCGGCTATGGCAGAACAAACAGGCCCTTCTGTTCCACGTCAGGGAAACGATCACACAAGGCGTCATGCAAGGGAAAAGCGTCGCCGAAATGTCGAAGGTCCTGTCGGCCAGAATGGGCCAGTCCTACAAGGCCGCCGAACGCCTGATCCGGACCGAAACGAACCATTTCCACGGGGAAGCGGACAAGGCCGCCTATAAGGCCGCCGGCGTCGACGAATATGAATACGTCGCCACACTGGACAGCCGGACCTGTGAAACGTGCGCGGCCCTGGACGGGAAACACTTCAAGGTCAAGGACGCCCAAGCCGGCGTCAATTATCCGCCCATGCACCCGAACGACCGTTGTACTACGGTCGAATACGATCCGGACGACGCCCTGGACTGGTACAATTCCGGCCTGAAAATGCCGGAGAACATGACCTTCGAGGAATGGGCCGAAATGCAAGGCGTGAAGGACAGTATTCACCCGAAGACAACTGAAATCAACTGATAACCGATGATTAGACGCCCTTCTGGGCGTTTTTTCATACATTCAGCCGCCCCCGCCCGGCGAACCGGCGGGACCGCAAAGCGCGTGGAAGTCGCGATATAAACAGCGGGAACAGAAAGGAGAATCCACCATGATCACAGAGAGCGTCAGAACCATTCTGGGGGAAGACCTGGCGAACCAGGTTGAAACGGCCCTGAAAGGCAAGGGCAAGGACGGAAAGGACGTGGACCTGGTCGTCGGAAACGACGGTTCCTTCGTCCCGGCCGAGAAGTTCAACGGCGCGAACAGCGGCAAGACCAGCGCGGAAAACGCCCTGAAAGCCGCCGCCGAAGCCTTGAAGGCGATCGGAGGGTCCGGCGATCCCGCGAAGATCGCGGACGACGTCAAGACCGCCCAGACCACGATCGACACCCTTCGGACCGACCACCAGAAGGAAATCGCCAGAATCCAGAAGAACACGGCCCTTCGCCTGGCCCTGTCCGACAAGGCCCACGATCCGGCCGACATCATTTCCCTTCTGGACCTGGACAAGATCGACGTCGACGACGCCGGCGGCCTGAAAACAGACCTGGAAGGTCTTCTGAAACCTTTGAAGGAAACGAAGCCGTATCTGTTCAAGGCCCAGGAGCCGTCGAAGGAACCCGACATCAAGGGCGCGAAGCCCGCTGACCCTGGCGCACGTCAGGAGCCGGCCGCAAAGGTCGACGGTCCTGTCGTGATCTAACCAACCAACCCACCAACACACGAAAGGAATGATTTTATTATGGCAAGAACCAAAGCGATCAGCCTGATCCAGAACGGGGCGACGAAGGTCGAACTGGCCGAACTGTCCGGTCTGGTGATCCAGAACATTCAGAAGGACACCCTGGCGTCCGGTCTGAAATCCCAGTCCTACACCGGCAACCCCGCCAGCGGGTCCGTCGAGTATCGCCGCTTCAAGAACAGCGTGTCCCAGGACTACGGGACCGCCAGGGCCGCCGGCAAGGGAACCGCGCTGACCGTTCCCCCGACCACCGTGAACCTGAACACCCACAAGGAGATCGTGGAGGAAGCCGCGAAGTTCGACCTGGACACCTTCGGCGTCGGAAACATCATGGCCCGGCGCGCTGACAACCACGTCGACACCGTGGCGGCAGAGTTCGACACGGCCTTCTTCCAGGCGGCCTTCGACGAAGGGACGGCCTTCACCGCCCCCGCCGGCGCGACCGATCCGGGGAAGATCGTCGAAGCCCTGATCCAGACCCTTGAAACCGTCAAGAACGACTTCGTCAGGGGCGTTCCCCGCAACATCATGCGCCTGGTCCTGTCCCCCGCCTTCTATGGCGATATGCGCGACTATCTGGACAAGACCGTCCACAATGCGAACGTGGACACCGCCGCCGAA
This sequence comes from Lawsonibacter asaccharolyticus, assembly GCA_003112755.1. Classification (NCBI taxonomy): domain Bacteria; kingdom Bacillati; phylum Bacillota; class Clostridia; order Eubacteriales; family Oscillospiraceae; genus Lawsonibacter; species Lawsonibacter asaccharolyticus. The sequence goes on from BFBT01000001.1 coordinate 381,443, forward strand.
GACTTCACCACCTTCCACGGCGTTCGCGTCTATTCCAGTGTCTTCCTTCCCGCGAACGCGAAGGCGGTCATTATGATCGAAGGCGCGATCGCACAGCCGGCGGTCATTTACCCCTACAAGGACCCGGAGAAGATTCCCCTGTCCAACGACTACGGCGTGTCCATGTTCTACGACTTCGGAACGAAGGTCCTGACCCCTGACCTGGTCTTCACCTATTCCGTCACAGAGTAAAGGAGGAACCGACATGAAGTTCAAGAATAAGCAGACCGGCGCGATCCTGGAGCCGAAGAACGAAATGGTCCTGGACCAGCTTCGCAAGAGTGAGGACTACACCCCCTACGACGGCAAGGACGCCGGCCAGAACGGGCCGAAGCCCCTGTCCAAGATGAACAAGGACGAACTTCTGGCGGCCGCCCAGGCGGCCGGGATCGACGTCCCTGACGGCGCCACGAAGGACGCTATCATCGAACTGATCCAGGCGAACAGCGGCAACCAGTAAAACGGGGCCGCCGGAAAGGTGGTGGAAACGTGCTTGATCAGATTCTTTCTTCCCTGGACGGCCTGACTGACCTTGAACGCGCGGAAGTCCTTCGTGTCCTTATGTCGAAGGACGACCGTCTGGCGAAGGTCAAGGCCCTTCTGGGGATCACCGGGACGGACCAGGACGACCTGATCGCCTTCGTGATCGAAACGGTCGAAGCCCTGGTCCTGTCCTACATCAACCAGGACACGCTTCCGGCCCCGCTGGAAAAGCCCCTGATCGTCATGTGTGTCAGCTACTACAAGGCCGCCGGCCTGGGGACCACCCAGGCGGCCGCCGGTCCGGTCGCGTCTGTGAAGCGCGGGGACGTCCAAACGTCCTTCGCGAACGCTTCCGGCGCTTCCGGATCGGCGTCGACCTTTAACCTGGGCGCGGACGGAAGCGACTTCTTCGGCTGGCGGACCGTCCTGAACGAATACCGAAAATTAAGGTGGTGATCTATATGTTCGGAAACCCTGGCGCAGAGCGCGCCGCGATCGAACTGACCTACGAAGACACCGCCACGATCACCAGAACGACCCAACAGACGGGGGCGAACAAGATCACGAAGTCCGTCCCTGGCGTGATTTACAGTGAAATCATTTGTGCGCTGTCGTATTCAGGAAGTGACAAAAGCGAACAGACGAAGGCACAGAACGAAGTCGACTATGACGCCGTGATCTTCGCCGCGCCTGACCTTCTGGTCCTTCCTGGCGACAGTGTGAGCCTGAAACGGTTCGGACGCGACAACCCTTCCAGTCAGATTCTTCTGTCCTTCCAGGTCGTCGGCCGTCCTTCCCTGTATGCTACCCACCAGGAAATCAAGGTGAAGGAAGGTGATCTGGCGTGACGTTGAATCTGTTTCTGGAAGCGGTCGCCGCGAAGCTGACCGGAATCTGGCCGGACCGGAAGGTCCATGTCGACGAAATCCCGAAGGATTCCGACGGCCAGTTCTTCGTCGGGATCATCGAATCGAACCAGGAAAAGCACCTGGACCGGCGCCGGAAACGGTCGATCCAGTTTGAAGTCCTGTACTTCCTTCGGTCGAAGGACACAATGGACTTCAACGCATGGGCCGAAGAAATGTACGACAATTTTGAAGAACTGACGGTCCAGGAAGCCCCCGGCAAGACAAGGACGATCCGTCTGACCGGGCAGAAGGCCAGGCCGGACGGGAACAGCCGCGTCTTCCAGTTCCTTTTCGACGCGGACTTCTTCTTCGTCCTGACGCCGCCGGAAATCCCGTTCATGGAAGACCTGGAACATACGGAGGTTACGAAGTAATGGCGAAAACGACCAAAAAGGCCGCCGGCACAGACCAGGCGCCGGCCCCGGCCTTCACAAAGGATCAACTGGTCAAAAGTAAAACCCTGGGCCTTCCCGTGGACGCCGTCATGGCCGTCCTGGAAGACGGGAAGACCTACACGAAGGATCAGGCCGTCGGCCTGGTCAACGATTTTCTGGAAAGGAAGGTGTGAGTTATGCCTATTGGTGGCGGAACTTTTACCGTTCAAAACAAGATTCTTCCCGGCGCATACATCAACTTTGTGAGCCTGGGAAGCGTCGTGAAAATGGGGACGCGCGGGATCGCGGCCCTTCCCCTGGAACTGAACTGGGGGCCTGAAAACAAGGTCTTTTCCATGTATGCGGAAGACTTCAACAAAACCGCCCTGAACGTGTTCGGCTACGACCCGACGGACCCCGCCGTCCTTCTGGTCCGTGAAGCCCTGAAACGCGCCAGGGCCGTTCTGATCTATCGTGTCAATTCCGGCGGCGACAAGGCCACGGCCACGATCGGCGGAATGACCGTCACGGCCGCCTGGGGCGGAACGCGCGGAAACGACGTCGCCGTCGCTGTCCTGGCGAACGCTGACGACGCGACGAAGGTCGACGTCGTGACCTACCTTGACGGAATGGTCGTGGACACCCAGACCGTCGTCAAGACCGAAGGATCGGCCGGCCTGAAAGCGAATGACTTCGTGACCTTCGGGTCCGCTTCCACCCTGGAAGTGGCCGTCGCGACGAAGCTGACCGGCGGCACGAACGGGACCGTCAACGGCGGCGCCCACACGGCCGCCCTGAACGGCTTCGAGGTCGAAACCTTCAGCGTGATCGGCTATCCCGGAACCGACGCCACGATCAAGGCCCTGTATGCGGCCTTCGTGAAGCGCCTTCGCGACGATGAAGGGAAGAAGATCGTCGGCGTCCTGTACCAGTACGCCGGGGACAACATCGGCCTGATCAACGTCAAAAACGGCGTCGTCCTGTCCGACGGGACCACCGTGACCGGCGACAAGGCGGTCGCCTGGGTGGCCGGCGCTTCCGCTGGGGCGGAGATCAACGAAAGCCTGACGAACGACACCTATGACGACGCCGTGGACGTGGACATCAAATATACGAAGTCCCAGTTTGAAGCGGCGATTCAGGCTGGCGAGTTCGTTTTCTATGCGGACAACGGCGCGGCCCGTGTCCTGACCGACATCAACAGCCTGACCACCTTCGGGGGCGGCGTGACGGAAGACTGGACGTCGAACCGCGTGATCCGCGTCCTGGACGGCTGGGCGAACGACGTCGCCCGTATCTTCGGCGATTCCTACATCGGCCGCGTGACCAACAGCGACACCGGCCGCCAGCTTTTCAAGGCCGACCTTGTGTCCCTGGCCTTACAGTATCAGGGGATCGACGCGATCAGCGACTTCAAGTCCGAAGACATCACCATTCAGCAGGGCAACGGGAAACGCGACGTCGCCGTCGATTCCGCCCTGAAACCGAACGACAGTATGGAAAAGCTGTATATGACGACTGTCGTCAACTAACGGAAGGAGTGAACCAGAATGAGAACCCTGAACGCGCCGGACACCATTTCCGGCAAGGAAGGCCGCGCCTATGCGAAGATCAACGGCAACAACGAAGACCTTTTCATGGCGAAGAACATCGAATCCACCGTTGAGAAGGCGAAGTCCGAAGTCAAGGCGATCGGGAAGCGCATGACCGGCCACAAGACCACCGGCGGCAACGGAACCGGGTCCATGACCCTTTACTACCTGACGCCTCTGTTCCGCGACATGATCAAACAGTGGAAGGAAACCGGCGTCGACGTCTACTTCGACATGGTCGTCGAGAATGACGACCCCGAATCTTCCGCCGGGAAACAGTCGGTCCTTCTGATCGGGTGTAACCTGGATTCCACGGTCCTGGCGAAGCTGGACGGCGACAGTGACGACCCCCTGGACGAAGACGTCGACTTCACCTTTGAGGACTTCGACATCTTGACCCCCTTCACCCAGTTCTAAACAGAAAGCGAGGAAACGAAAATGGGAAAACTGCAAGATTTTCTTATGGAACAGGACGTCGCGGCCCAGGCCCAGGTCGAAGTCACAATCGCGCCCTTTCCCTTCCCCTTCGTGGTGAAGTCTATCACCGAAGCGGAGAATAAGGCAATCCGGAAGACCTGTCAGAAGATCAGCTTCGACAAGAAGACCCGCCAGAAGCAGATCGAAACCGACACCGACCTTTACAACAGCCGCCTTGTGGTGGCCTGTTGCGTCGAACCCAACTTCAAGGACGCCGCCCTTCAAGAGAAATACGGCGTTCGTGGAGCCGAAGACCTGATCGACCGCCTTTTGAAGCCCGGCCAGTACACCGACCTTCTGATCGCGGTCCAGGAGATCAACGGCTTCGCTGACGACGTGAACGATTTGAGGGACGAAGCAAAAAACTAATCACGGGGGGCGGAAATGACGCGGACGCCGACGGCGAATCGGTCTACGCTCATTACGCCCTCCACCGGCTGAAAATCCTTCCGGGACAACTTCTGGCCCTTCCCAGACGGGAAAGGGCCTTCATTTATGCTTCCATTGACCTTCAAATAGAGAAGGAGAAAAAGGAAGCGGCGAAGGCGAAACGGAAGGGCAAGAAAGGCAGGTGATAACGTGGCCGGAGTAAACACACAATTCACGATCCAGGACCGCATGACGTCCCGCCTGAACACCATGATCAACGCTTCGGAACGTCTGAACCGGTCCCTGGACGCCACGGACGCCCTGACCGAAACCGTCGATCCGGGGGCGCCCTTCGAGAGAAGCGCGGCCCCGATCGCGGCGGCCGGTCGCCAGGTCGACAACTTCAACGAACGCCAGGAACGCGCCGAACAGGGCGCGAACCGGGTGAAAAGTGTCTGGTCCAAAATGGGCGGCCTGATCCGATCCGCTATGGCGGCGTTCAGCGCGAAGAAGATCGTGGAACTGGCGGACAGCATGACCACCACCCGCGCCCGTCTGGACCTGATGAACGACGGCCTTCAAACGACGGCCGAACTTCAAGATATGATCATGGCGTCCGCGAACCGGTCGCGCGCTTCCTACCAGGCCACGGCCGACGCCGTTTCCAAAATGGGAATTATGGCGAAGGACGCCTTCAACAGCAACGAAGAACTGATCGCCTTTTCCGAACTGATCAACAAACAGTTCACGATCGCCGGCACGTCGGCCGCCGGAATCGACGCGGCCATGTTGCAACTTACACAGGCCATGTCGTCCGGCGTCCTTCGCGGCGAGGAATTGAACAGCGTCTTTGAACAGGCGCCGACCATTATCCAGACGATCGCCGACTATCTGGGGGTCCCTATCGGGAAAATCCGGGAAATGGCCGCCGAAGGCCAGATCACGTCGAAGATCGTGAAAAATGCCATGTTGGCGTCGGCGGACGAAATCAACGCGAAGTTTGAACAAATGCCTATGACCTTTTCCCAGGTCTGGACGATCGCGAAGAATACGATCCTGGAAGCCTTCACCCCCGTCCTGACCATGATCGGCCAGGGCGCACAGTGGATTTACGACAACTGGTCCACGATCGCCCCGATCTTCTGGGGCCTGGCGGCCGCCGTCCTGGGCTATGCCCTGGCCCTGGGAATCCAGACGGCCGCGACATGGATCGCGACCGGCGCCGCCCAGGCGTTCTTCACGACGCTTCTGACGAACCCCCTGTTCTGGATCGCCCTGGCGATCGGCGTCGTCGTGGCCGCGATCTATAAGTGGGTCCAGTCCGTCGGCGGGATTAAAGTCGCCTGGCTGATTGCCTGTAACGCGATCCTGACGGCCTGGTCCTGGGTGAAAATTGGCTTTATGACCGGCGTTTACTGGGTGATGAACCTGTTCAACCGGTTACAACTGACCTTCGCCACGGTCAGCATGAATATTCAGAACTTCTGTGGCGATATGAAGGCCGGCGTCCTGATGATCCTTCAAAACATGGTCAACGGGGCAATCGACATTATAAACGGCTTTATCAACACCCTGAACAAAATCCCCGGCGTGAACATCGGTCTGATCGACCAGGTCACTTTCGGGACCACGGCACAGCTTGAAAACGAAGCCGCGAAACAGGCCAGAGCCGCCGACCTTGCGGCCTATCAGGATCAGATCAATCAGCAGATCGCAGACCGGGACGCGGCCCTGGATTCCATGAAGGCCCAGGCGCGCGCGGAAACGGCACAGCGGGAAGCGGAGATCGCCGCCGCAAAGGCCGAATCGGCCGCCGCCGGAAGCAAAAGCACCGAACCGGACTGGGCGGCCTACGCTACCGGAGCCGGCCCCGGCGACATTGGAAACGTGGACCATGTCGGTTCCGTCGGTTCCGTGGACGAAGACGTCAACATAGCCGAAGAAGACTTGAAGTTCCTTCGGGACGTCGCCGAAATGCGCTATGTCCAGAACTTCGTGACCCTGACCCCGACCGTGGCCGTGGACGCGAAGATCAGCGAAAAGGTGGACGTCGACGAAGTAGTCGGCCGGATCGAAGCGAAACTGGAAGATGAATTTGCCGCGGCCGCCGAGGGGGTGTACGCATGACGAACTATGGAATGGCCCTGATCATAGAGGGACGGGAAGTCAGTCTTCCCGTCCTTCCCGCTAAATTGAAGGTAACGTCGCCCGGCAAGAACGAAACAACGACCGTTCTTGAACTGGGCGAAATCCTTCGCCTTCGGAAGAAGGGCCTTCGGACTGTGGCCTGGGACTGTTTCTTCCCGGTCCATGACGCCCCCTATGTGACGGGGCAGATTAGGGACCCGGTCGAGATCGTCCAGGCCATTCAGGCCGCGCGGGACACCCTGACGCCGATCCGTCTTCTGATCACAGGAACGGACCTGGACATTAACGTCCGAATGGGGATCGAAACCTTCGACTATGAAGAACGATCCGGCGAACTGGGCGACCTTTACTATTCGATCAAGCTGTCGGAATGGAAGGACTATTCCCCCCGGAAGATCGTCCTTCCGGCAGAGCCGAAGAAGCCGGCGAAGGCGAAGGAGCCTGAACGGACCGGCAAGCCGAAGGCCGCCGCGAAGAAGACCTACACCGTGAAGCCTGGGGACTGTCTGTGGAATATCGCGAAGAAGTTCTACGGCAAGGGAAGCGACTACACCAAAATCTATAACGCGAACAAGGGGACGATCGGGTCGAACCCGAATCTGATCTACGCGGGACAGGTTTTGACGATCCCATGAGCATTTCTATTTTGTACCAGAACAACGAAAGCGGCGACGCCTTCGACGTGACCACGTTGACGTCCGCCGCGAAGTGGTCGACGAAACGGTCCGGTTCCCCCGCTTCCCTGGAACTGACCGTCGTCGCCGACGATTCCGTGGTATGGACCCACGGCGGGATCGTCGTCCTGAAAAACGGGTCCACCGGCCTTTTCTATGGCTATGTCGTGAAGATCAGCTATGACGAAAAGGAACAGGTCAAGGTCACAGCCTACGACCAGACCTGGCATTTGAAGAAGAACAAGGAAACCTATGTTTTCAACGGCAAACGCGCCGACCAGATTTTAACCCAGATCGCCGCCGACTTCGGTCTGAAATGCGGCGCCCTGGAAAATACCGGCTACGCGATCCCGTCCATGATCGAGGACGGCCAGACCCTTTTCGACATCGTCTTGAAGGCCCTGGACCACACCCTGATCAACACAGGGAAAATGTTCGTCCTGTGGGACGACTTCGGGTCCCTTCGGATCACCGACGTCGCGAAGTCGAAGCTGGACCTGTTCGTCGGCGATTCCAGTCTGGCGACGGGCTACACCTACGAATCGGACATCGACGCCGAAGCCTACAACAAGATCAAGCTGGTGAAGGACAACAAGACCACCGGGAAACGGGACGTCTACATCTTCCAGGATTCAAAGAACATGAAACTGTGGGGCGTCCTTCAAAACTATGAAGTCGTCGACGAAAGCATGAACGAAGCCCAGATCAAAGAACGCGGCGGTCAAATGCTGGCCCTTTACAACCGGCCGAAGAAGTCGTTTGAAGTGAAGGTGATCATGGACCTGTCGGTCCGCGCCGGCCGCGCCCTGTATATCGGGATCAAGAGAATCGGCGTCAGCGCCTTTTTCATAGTCGAGGAAACAAGCGTCGATCTGTTGAAGGAAACTATGACTTTGAAGTTAAAGGTGGTGTGATATGAGCCTATTAGACACTATGAAACAGGTCGCCGGACAGACGCAGAACGCGAACGTCCCGGCGGCCTTTCTGTTTGGCACAGTGACGAAGAAGTCGCCGCTGACGATCCGCGTCGACAACCGGTTCGACATTTCCGGGGACGCGATCGTCCTGATGAAAGAGTTCAAGGCCGGCGCCTATCCGACCCACACCCACACGATCGACCCCCATGACCACGTCGTCCCTTCCCATTCGACCCAGGCCGCCGGCGAAGGGCCGCACACCCACGGCGTCAGCGCGTTCCACACGCAGACGACCGGCCTGACGACGAACCCGGAAGTTTACTTCGGTTTGGCCGAGGGCGACCGGGTGGTCCTTCTTCGGAATCAGGGCGGACAGTCGTTCCTTGTGCTGGGAAGGGTGTGATCTTATGGCCTTGATACCGACACAGGACACGGTCACGATCGGCCAGGACGTCGAGATCGTCCAGCCGGCCGACCAGACCACCAGAACCTATAAACTGGACATTGAAGCCGGCCGCGTGGCCGGCTTTGTTGACGAAACGGAAGCCATGAAACAGGCGATCCTGAAAATCCTTCTGACGGAACGGTTCGACTACCTGATCTATTCCTGGAACTATGGAATCGAACTGAACGACATCGTCGGGAAAAGTTTTCAAGTGCTATCAAGTGAAATCAAGCGCGTGATCCGCGAAGCCCTTCTGGCGGACAGTCGGATCACGGACGTCACCGACTTCATCGTGGAGCAGATCGACAAAAGGACCGTTCACGTCAGCTTCACCGCCGAAACAATCTTCGGCGAAATCCCTGTTGAAAGGAGGGTGACAACTGGTGTTTGAGAATATGACCTTTGAAAACATCATGGACCGCTGTCTGGCCCGTGTGTCTTCTTCCGTGGACAAGCGCGAAGGGTCGATCGTCTATGACGCGATCGCCCCGGCGGCGGCCGAACTGGCGATCCTTTACATCGAACTTGCCTATCTTATGGACCGGGCCTTCCCTGACACCGAAACCGGCGACGACCTGACGAAGAAGTGTCAGGAACGAAGCGTCTTCCGGAACGACGCGAAGTTCGCGATCCGGAAGGGCTACTTCGAGAAGGGGGACGGTTCCGCCTGTGAAGTGGAGATCGGAACCCGCTTTTCTGGCGGCGACATTAACTTCGTTGTCACCGAGCGGGTGGCCGCCGGCCAGTACAGACTGACGTCCGAAACCGCCGGCGCCGTCGGGAATGAATATGTCGGGGGCCTTTTCCCGATCGACTACGTCCCGGACCTGGCGGCGGCGCGCCTGGCCGACATCTTGATTCCAGGCGAAGACGAAGAAAGCGACGACAGCCTTCGGACGCGCTATTTTGCGTCCCTTGTGTCCCAGGCGTTCGGCGGGAATATCGCCGACTATAAGGGCAAGGTTGAACAGCTTCAAGGCGTGGGCGCCGTGAAGGTGTTTCCTGTCTGGAATGGCGGCGGGACCGTGAAGGTCGTGGTCGTGGACAGCGAATGGACCGTCCCTTCGGCCGACCTGGTCCAGAGCGTCCAGGAAGCAGTCGACCCTGTCGGGACCCAGGGGACCGGCGTCGGCCTGGCCCCGATCGGCCACGTCGTCACTGTCACCGGCGTCCGTGGGACGACGATTAACGTGTCTTTCAGCCTGACCTTTGACGCCGGCGCGTCCTGGGCCAGCGTTCAGACCGCCGTGAAGGCGGCGATCCAGTCCTACTTCGACGAACTGACCCACACCTGGGCCGACACGGACGGCCTGATCGTCCGCGTCAGCCAGATCGAAACGAAGGTCTTGAACGTGCCCGGCGTCATTGACATCACCGGAACGAAGATCAACGGGCAGACCGCGAATATTTCCCTGGACGCTGACGCGATCCCGGTCCTGGGGGTGGTCACAAATGGAACTTAAAGCATACTGGCCGCTTTTCCTTCAAGACGTGGTCGAGTTCGACCAGATCGCCGGCGCCGAACAGCCGGAGTTCCAGAAGGCCGTCCAGGACGTCAGAAACGCCGCTGACGACTTTTTCCTGGTGAGCCTGTCCGAATATGGGTGTTCCCGTTGGGAAGCCATTCTGGGCCTTTCTGTGGCCCCTGGTGACACCCTGGACCAACGCCGCGAAAGAATCCGGATCAGATACCTTGACCGGCTTCCCTACACATACAGGGCGCTTCTGTCCTATCTGTCGACCGTCAGCAAAGACTTCACGGTCCGCCTGGATAACGACGCCTATGAACTTTTTGTCCGAATCACCTTGAGCGGCTACACACAGCGCGACGCGCTGATCGCCGTCCTGAAACAGATGATTCCGGCGAACCTGGTCCTTCTGACCCAGACCGCGATCCCCCAGGACGTCGCCCGGCCGGCTTGCGTCGCGGGCGCGGCAACGGTCAGCCTGGTCAGGCATGAACACCAACCCGAAGGAGGAAACCCGAATGGCACGATTTAAGTCAACGATCACCGACAAGGGGGCCGAAGTGCTGACCCGCTTCCTGGCGCAAGGCCGCCAGGTCGCCCTGATCCGCGCCGCCGTGGGCGACGGCGTGGCGGAAGTCAGCCCGAACACCCTGTTCGACCTGGTGAACCCCGTCCCGCTGGACGCCCAGATCGGCGAAAAGACCTTCATCGAAGGCGACGTGTCCTATATGAAAATCCCTGTCCAGGTGACGAACGCCGGCCTGGAAGCGGCCCAGTACGTCCGCGAGGTCGCGACGTATGCCCTGGACGAAAACGGCGCGGCCTTCATGTTCACCTATTCCTGGATCGACGGCCCGGACAGCGACAACATTCTTCCGGCCTGTTCCTTCCTGGACACCCCGTCAATGGCAGACGAAGGCGACACCGTCCACGTCCACGACGTCGCCGTGGTGGTGACGAATCAGGAAAACAGCGCGGTCACGGTCCAGGTGACAGCCGGGTCCTATGTGACCCGCGCGCAAATGACCGCCTACGCGGCGCCGCTTCTCCACGTCCACGCCGCTTCGGACGTGAACGAGAGCAACGGCGACAGCGTCGAAACGGTTCAGCGCCGCCAGGACTTCGATATTTCCGCGATCAAGGAACAACTGGACACCGGCTTCACGGGGACCACCGTGACCCACACCTTCGCGCCGGCACAACTGGCCCAGTGGAAAGGCTACGACGGGACCGGGCTTCCCGAAGGAATCCTGGACACCGCCGCGAATCGGCTTTATTTATGACCCCGTTCGCCTGTACGCCGTCGGAAACGTCGTGTCTGTTATCTAACCTATTCACCGAACTTCGGCCCGTGTGCGGTCGCTGTGAGGGCGACAGCGTCGTTATTTGCGGCCTGACCTATGAGGGGGAGGAACAGACCGTCGTCCTTCGGGACTACGGCTTCGACTATTCCGGCCGGCGCGAAACCGTTGACCTGATCAGAAAGCGAAGGTGTATCTATGGGAACAAGGCGCAATTTCCAGCGCAAAACGAACGGGACTGAAAGCCCGCTTCACGTCCTTCCTGTGGCGTCGAAGCTGATCGACTACACCCTGGAACTGACCGACAACACGAAGCACTTCCCGAAGAAGGTCCGCTTCTCCATTGTGAACCGGATTCAGGATCGTGTTCTGGCGATCCGCGACGACCTGGTGGACGCGAATGAAATCTTTCCGATCCTGGACGAACAGGACAAGATCGACCGACTGAAACTTCAACGCCGCGCGCTGACAGGGTGCAAGAAACTTCTGTATCTGATCGAACTGTCGAAGAAGCGCGGCTACATCGACACGGGGACCTTCGACTATTGGACGAAGCTGACCCTGGACGTCAAGTTTATGACCGCCGCCTGGTATAAGGCCGAAACAGAGCCGAAGGAGCCGACCGAAAAGGCCGACGCCGAAGCCCCGGAGCCGGCCGCGCCGGCGGAAGGTTAATTGAATATTAGGGTACGGCCTGACCCCCGAACGCCGGCAACGCGAACAACGCGCGGAATGTCAACACCGACGGCGGTCTGAACAACAACAACGCCTGGAATGGCAACAACGGCGTCCGGCCGGATTTGGTGGAAAACGCGACCGAGTAGGGCGACGAACCCGAAAGCAGAGGACCCCAACAAAGGAGGCCGTATCCTTCCCGACGCCGGAAAGGCCAGGGTAAACACATGACCGTCGACGCGAGGGCTTCGGCTACGACGCCCGGACTACAAGCGGCGGGGAGGTTTTTTATTATGAAAAGCGAAGTCACACAGATCCCGCCTTCCGACTTCGCCGTCATGTCCGACTTCAACAACCTGTATCAGTCCTATCTGGACGCCCGGAAGGGGAAACGCTGGAAAATGGCGGTCGTCCGCTATGAAGTGAACGCGCTGGAAAACACCATGTTCCTTCACTATATGCTGACGTCGAAGAAATACCGCCCTTCTCCATACAACACGTTCCTGATCCATGAGCCGAAGGAAAGGGTGATCATGTATAACGGATTTAAGGACAAGATCGTCCAGCATAGCCTGTGCGACTATGTCCTGGGACCCGCGCTGTCGAAGTCGTTCATATATGACAACTACGCCAGTCAGGAAGGCAAGGGAACACACTTCGGCCTGGACCGCCTGAAATACTTCATGCAGAGGTATTACAGGCAGAACGGGCCGGCCGGCTGGGTATTGAAATGCGATATAACGAAGTATTTCTACCGTATCAATCACGACGTTTTGAAGTCACAGCTTCGTCGGCTGATCCACGATCCCGACGTCCTGTGGCTTCTTGATTTGATCATAGATTCCACCGAAGGGCCGGGAATCCCGATCGGGAATCACACTTCACAGTGGTTCGCGGTCCTGTACCTGTCCGGAATGGACCACATGATCAAGGAACGCCTGGGAATCAAGTTCTACGGCCGCTACATGGACGACTTCTATTTGATCCACCAGGACAAGGACTATTTGATCTATTGCCTGGAAGAAATCAAGAAGTATCTGGTCCCCCTGGGCCTGGAACTAAATCACAAGACGGCAATCTTCCCGCTGTCCCAGGGGATCGACTTCCTGGGATTCAGGACGTACATGACGGACAGCGGGAAGGTCGTCCGCAAAATACGCCGCGACAGCAAGAACCGGATCAGGCGGAAATTGAAGAAGTTCCGTCACCTTCTGGACGAAGGCCGGATCACCTTCGACACAGTGGTCCAGTCTTATTCGTCATGGACCGGTCACGCCGGTCACGGCAACAGTCACCATTTGATCAGGCAGACGGACGAACTGTTCTTCGACCTGTTCAAAAAAGAATTGGAGGAATACCATGTCAAAACGAATGTCGACGTTACCCGTTGGCGCGATCGTGAAGTCGGTCAATACGAAGTATAACGGCGCTGTGATCCGCTTCGTCATTGGCCGCCAGGCTTCCGACCGCGTCGGCCTGGTGACTGAAAAGATCATCACCTTGAAGTGTTTCGACGCGAAGGAGCCTTCAAACACCAACAGCGACCGGAAGAACTACGGCAACAACCGCGCCAGCGTGGCGAACCTTCTTCAATGGCTGAACAGCGCGGCGGCCGCCGGCGGCTGGTATAAGGCACAGCACAGCGCCGACGCCCCGCCTTCGGCCGCGAACGTCTGGTCCGGCTATAACGAATACGACCAGGAAGCCGGCTTCCTGTCCTTCTTTGAAGCGGACTTTCGGAACGCCCTTCTGGACGACACGATCACCGTCGCGAAGAACACCGTCACCGACGGCGGCGGGTCCGAACAGATCACGCGGAAGGTCCGCCTTCTGACCCGAACCGAAGTCTTCGGGGACACCGAAAACGGAATCACAGAAGGGACCCAGTGGCCCCTATTCACCGACGCGAACAGCCGGAAGGCATACCCGACGGCCGAAGCTGTCAGCAAGTCCGAATATACCAATTCGAGCCTGAACGCTTCGTCCCCCTGGTGGTGGTGGCTTCTGACCCCGTACGCCGGCTACGCGTACAACGCGCGGGGTGTCTACGCCGACGGCGGTCTGAGCTACTACAGCGCCTGGTATGGCTACTACGGCGTCCGGCCGGCTTTGTTTTTGGCCCCTGATACTCTGGTATCTGATACAACGGACACAGACGGAGCCTATATTATTCAGTGGAATCAACCGCCGACCACCCCTTCGAGCATTTCCCACGCGACCCCCCAGGCGGGAAAGTCCCTGACGATCACGACCGGCGGGTCCACCGACCCGGAGGGGAACGCGATCAAATATGTGTGGGAACGCCGGGTCGATTCCGGGAACTATGTCCAGATCGGGATCACCACGGCGAAGTCGATCACTGACACCGTCCCGACGTCCGGGACGAACTACCAGGTCCGGGTGAAGGCCGTTGACGCGAACGGCGCGGAATCGGCGTATAAAACCGGGACGGCCACGGCCATTTCCTACAACACCGCCCCCGTGATCAGCGGAAGCAATCAGAACGTCGGCGCGAAGACCGCCCCCCTGACCTACAAATACACCGTCACCGACGCCGAAGCGTCGTCCCAGACCTTGACCGTCACGGAAACCCTGACCAACGGGTCCGAAACGATCACCCTTCGCCAGTACAGGGCCACAAGCGGCGCCCAGAACACGGCGGACCTGACGTCTGTGTGGCTTCGCCTTCTGGCCGGGACCCACGTCCTGAAAATCACCGCCAGCGACGGCGCCGGCGGGACGGCCACGCGACAAATCACATTCAGCCGAACCGTGACCAGGATCGCCGCGTCCCGCGCGATCAGTACCGACGCTATGGTGACGAAGGTCTTCCTGTCCCTGTACCCGGCGGACATTCCGGCCGACGCGGTCCTTCACTGTGAGGTCACGAACAACCCGTTCGACACGACCCCCGTCTGGGAAGACATTTCTTCCAAAGTCGGCCGCTTCGTTCACATTTTCCAGAACACCACCGCCGCGAAGGGCTACGGCCTGGCCTACCGCTTCACGATCACGAAGGGCGGCCAGACGGTCGAGGTCGTCCAGGCGACGGTCCGGTTCGCGTAAAGGAGGGATTCACCATGTTCAACCCTGAAACCTGTGACCACGTCAGCATGAAGGACGCCCAGGAACAGGAACGACAGAACCCGGCGGCCCAGGCCGCCAGGGCCGCGTCGATCGCCTTCGTGTCCCTGGCCGAAGCCGGCCAGATCGACGACGTCACGGCCGCCGAAAACGTCAGTCAGTTCAGCCCGTGGGCCTACCCTGTCGCCTACAAGGCCGGAAATATCCGGAAGTTCGGCGGCGAACTGTTCCGCTGTGTCCAGGAACACACGTCACAAGCGGACTGGACGCCGCCGGCGGCCGCGTCCCTGTGGACGAAGATCGGGGACCCCGGCGAGGAATGGCCGGCCTGGTCACAGCCGATCGGCGCACACGACGCCTACAACATCGGCGACAAAGTGTCCCATAACGGGAAACACTGGACGTCTGACACCGACGGGAACGTCTGGGAACCCGGCGTCTACGGCTGGACCGAACAGAACTAAATCACGAAGGGCGGGGAGAAATCCCCGCCCTTCTCCATGTCCAGGAAGGAGCGAAAAACAATGATGAAAAGTAAAACCTTCGTCGACAAGCTGATCGACGTCGCGAAGAATCACAAGACCCTGTATGTCATGGGGTGCTTCGGCGCGCCCCTGACCGGGAAGAACGTGACCCGCTACTGTACGAATCACGACTACAACAAACAGAGCGCCCGGACCGCTATGATCAGGGCGGCCGCCGATCAGGCCCCGCCTGTCTTCGGCTTCGACTGTGTCTGTTTGATCAAGGGCGTCCTGTGGGGGTGGACTGGCGACGCGGCCCGAACCTATGGCGGCGCCGGCTACGCCGTGAACGGCGTCCCAGACATCGGGGCGGACAGTATGATCGCGAAGTGTCCCGGCGGCGGGTCGAAGACCGGCTGGGCCGACATGGTCCCCGGCGAAGTCGTGTGGCTGGAAGGCCACATCGGCGTCTATATCGGCGGCGGCCTGGCCGTGGAGTGTTCCCCGAAATGGGAAAACAAGGTCCAGATCACGGCCGTCGAAAACATCGGCCAGAAGGCCGGCTATAACGCCCGGAAGTGGACCAAACATGGCCGCCTTCCCTATGTTGACTATTCCGACGCGGCCCAGGTGGAGCCGACCCACCCGACGGCCACGAATGGAACTGCCGACCAGAAGTCCTTCATCAACAAGATCGGCCCCCTGGCGGCCGCCGACATGAAGAAGAACGGGATTCTGGCGTCCCTGACGATCGCCCAGGCGATCCTTGAATCCGGCTGGGGGAAATCTGGCCTGACCACGGCCGCGAACAACCTGTTCGGGATCAAGGGGACCTATAACGGCCAGGGCTACACTTGCAAGACCCAGGAATGGGACGGGAAGAAATATGTGACCGTGGACGCCACGTTCCGGAAATACCCGTCCTGGGCGGAATCCCTGGCGGATCATTCCGCCCTGTTCAACCGCCTGGACCGTTACAAAAACCTTCGCGGCCTGACCGACTATAAACTGGCCTGTCAGTATGTCCGCGAAGACGGCTACGCCACGGACCCGAACTATACGGCGAAGCTGGTCAGCCTGATCGAAACCTATGACCTGACAATCTGGGACGGCGCCGGCGCGGCCGCCGGCGGGAAGCCCCAGGGAACCGGCCAGGCGTCCGGCGAAAAGACCTACACCGTGAAGGCCGGCGACACCCTGTCCGGGATCGCGGCGAAGTACGGGACCACCTACCAGGCAATCGCCGCCTATAACGGGATCAAGAACCCGAACCTGATCTTCGTCGGCCAGAAAATCAAGATTCCGGCCGGCAACGCCAGCGCCCAGAAGGCGCAGAAAATCTACACTGTGAA
The DNA here is from genome assembly GCA_003112755.1 of Lawsonibacter asaccharolyticus. NCBI lineage: Bacteria > Bacillati > Bacillota > Clostridia > Eubacteriales > Oscillospiraceae > Lawsonibacter > Lawsonibacter asaccharolyticus. Next base: position 398,214 of record BFBT01000001.1, read on the forward strand.
AAAGGGGGGCAGTCTGTGGGCGATCGCGGCTTCGCAACTTGGAAACGGTTCGCGCTGGCCGGAAATCCAAAAGCTGAACGGCCTGACGTCCACGACTATCTACGCGGGGCAAAAATTAAAGATTCCGGACTGATCCGGAAGGAAAGCAGGTGCAAAATGGATCATATCAACACTTTGAAGGCGTCCGTCGTGGCGTTCTTCGGCGCGCTGACGGCGGCCTTCGGCTGGTTCGGCTGGCTGGTGATCATGTTCTTCCTGTGCATGGTGATCGACTACCTGACCGGGTCGGCGGCCGCTATGCAGAAAGGCGAATGGTCTTCGGCGGTCGCCAGGGCCGGCCTGTGGCACAAATGCGGATCGCTGATCGCGGTCATTGTGTCCGGGCTGGCCGACATCGTCGTCGGCCTGGTGGTCAACAATATCCCGGCGATCACCCTTCCCTTCGACTATACGGTCTTAATTTGCCCGATCGTGGTCGTGTGGTACATTCTGACGGAACTGGGAAGCATTACGGAGAACGCCGGCGCCCTGGGCGCCCCTGTCCCGAAGTTCCTGAAACAGATGATCAAAGTCTTCAAGGACGTCACCGACGCCACAGGCGACAAGCTGTCCAGCGACGGTCGCGACGACCAGGAAGACACCGGCCAGGAATAAACCCCAGAAACAGCGCAAAGGGGGCGGGGCAACCCGCCCCCAGTCCTACCGGAAAGGGGTGACGAACTATGGCGGTTCACAAAAAGGACCTGGCCCTGTTCACGGCCCAACTTCAAGCCCTGAAAGATGATATTCCGGAGATCATGGACACGATCGCCGTCGGCGAAGGCGTCTACGCCGTAAAACAGGCCCGGCTGATCTGCAAAAACGATTCCCCCGACATCGTCAATACTGGCGACTATCGGCGGAACTGGAAAAGCGACAGGCGGGCGCGCCGGAGCGGGAAGAAGTACATCGTCCGGTTTTATAATCCGCTGGACTACGCCGGACACCTGGAACACGGATTCCGAAGTCACTTCGTCCCCGGTCACTGGGAAGGATTCACCTTCGTATATAACCGGGACGACCCGGAAGGCGGAATGTTCGTCGGCCCGAAGGGCGGCTATGTGCGCGGTCATTTCACCATGAAAAGGGCCGTCAAGCGGACCCTGAACACCCAACAGGCCAGAGTGACCCGGAAGATCGACAGGGCCATAAACAACCGCATGAAATGAAGAAGGCGGACGGGAAAACCCGTCCGCCTTTTTTTATTTTCTGACGACCATGTCAAGGGCCTTCGCGAAGTGTCCCTGGCGTTCCACGGTCAGGCGATAAGTCTTCGCCCCGGCCTGGATCATAAGCCGATCGCCTTCCGGCGTGATCGCCGAAATGGCGTCCAGTTTACAGTCGAAGCCGTTCTGTTTCGACAGGAAAACGATCCGCCTGTTTGTCAGGATCACCTGGCCGACGAAGGAATCCGTGACGTCATTGTAAACCGTCTGACTGGCCCCGCCGCCGGTCCGAAGCGACACGCCCTTCGCCACGCGGACGCTGACGCTGCCGCCCGATCCGGTCCGGCCGACCGCCTTCGTCTTTGTGATATAGCGCCGCGCCGGTCCGAAGAAATGGGCGACTTCGCCTTCACCCAGGACCACCGGGACGCCAGGCAGAACCGGAAGAACGCCGGCCTGAATCTGTTCAAGTTCCTGATCTGTCATAAATGCCTGTTGCGCGGCGGCGCGTTTCGCCTTCTTCCTGGCGCCGGCCTTCGCACCGCGCCAGAAGCACAAAACCGCCAGAAGGACGAAAATCAGGGTGATCACCCATTCGATCCCCGTCTTATATTCGGCCGCCGTGGTCAACGTGATCAGCGCGGCCAGGCCGGCCAGGATCGCAGAAAGGACCCCGCCTATTTTCCACCCCATGTATTAACCTCCCGTCTGAATTATTTTGAATCTATGGTTCATATCCATGATTATAATTCGCCTTTCATGGTAATGTCAAGTAAACTACTGAATAAACCCATGAAAGAAGGCGGAAAAGTGAAGAAGCTGGAATACCTGGGCCGGCGGAATATCTGTGGGGAGCGCGTCAGGAAGGAACGTGTCACCCGGCGCATATCACAGGAACGCCTGGCCGCTAAAATGCAAATGCGCGGCGTCGAGATAGAACAGGACGCAATCAGCCGAATTGAATCCGGCGATCGGCTGGTCACGGACTACGAACTTCGCGCCTTCGCGGCGCTTTTTGAAGTCCCGATTGAAAGTCTTTTGGAGCCGGAAGACACATAATCCCACGGACAGGAAAGTTCGTGGGATTTTTTTCATTTTCCCCCTTGACATTACGCCCCAAAAGGCGTAATATAAGAGCAGAAAACAGGAAGGCGGCGATCAACATGAAATCAGGAAGCACGAAGAACACGACCAAAGTCGCGCGTTTGCGTTGTGAAAGGGGGCTGACGCAAGCCGCCCTTGCGAAAGGAACCGGCGTCAATATCCGGACGATCCAGAAGTTCGAGAACGGCGAACGCGGGATCGAAACCGCGTCCCTGGCCGTGGCCCTTCGGATAGCTGACTTCCTGGGCGTTCACCCGCGCGAACTGATCTGACAACGCAACGAAGCCCCCGTCCCTTGCCAAAAGGCAAAGGCGGGGGCCTTTTTCTGTTCTATGGGAGGAATTACAATGAAACGACGCAGATTCAAACATTTATCCTGGGACGACCGTCTGAAAATCGAATCCGGCCTGAAACACGGCGATCCCGTCCAGAAGATCGCGGACGACATCGGCGTCCACCGGAACACGATCTATAACGAGATCAAGCGCGGCCAGTACGAACACCTTAATTCCGACTTGACCACCGAAACCCGGTACAGTCCAGAGATAGCCGACGCCGCGTACAGGGCAAACCTGGCGGCAAAGGGGCCGGACCTGAAAATCGGGTCCGACCGACGTCTGGCGGAACACATCGAAAGCCGCATTGTAAACGACGGCTATTCCCCGGCGGCTGTCCTGGGCGAAATCAAGGCCCAGGGGATCGAGTTCGACACGACGATCTGTGAAGCGACATTGTATTCCTACATCAAGAAAGGCGTCTTCCTGAACCTGGAACAGTGTCACCTTCCCCGCAAGGGGAAGAAGAAGCGGCCCTATACCCGCGTTCAGAAGAAGGCGGCCAGGGCGTCAGCGGGGACCAGTATCGAAAAGCGGCCCCCAGAGATCGACGACCGCGCTGAACTGGGCGACTGGGAAATGGACTGTGTCGTCGGGAAGAAGCGGACGAAGGAAACCCTTCTGGTCCTGTCAGAGCGGAAAAGCCGGAAGGAAATAATCATCAAAATGAAGGATAAGACCACCGACAGCGTCGTCCGCGCCCTGGATCGCCTTGAACGCCGCTACGGGGCCACGTTCAGCAAAGTTTTTCGCTCGATCACCGTCGACAACGGGACAGAGTTTTCCGACGTGGAGGGCCTGGAACGGTCCTGTCTTCACAAGGGCCAGAGCCGGACAAAGGTCTACTACTGCCACCCCTATTCTTCCTATGAGCGGGGAACGAACGAAAATATAAACGGAATGATCCGCCGCTGGTTCCCGAAAGGGACCGACTTCGGGAAAGTGACGGCGAAGGCGATCAAGGCCGTCGAAGACTGGATCAACACCTATCCGCGCGGAATCCTGGGCTTCTTCACGGCGGACGACATCTTCCTTCCCTGGGTCGCTTCCCTGGCCTGAAAACTTTTTTCAGGTTTTTTACAATTTAATCTTGACTTTTGCGGATTTTTCGCAAACTTTCCAGTAATTCTCTTCATCCGGGGCTGAAGACCACATCATAGTCCTGTCGGGTCAGGTCCATTGTCCCGGTCTCATAGCTCTCCCGCTTCTCCACCACCGCCTCCAGTGCCCGCAGCTTGTGAATAAAATCGCCGCTGATGGGCAGCTTCACATCGAACCGGCCGTCGTAGCGCAGGAGGATCTCCGTCCCCGCAGACAGGTCGATGGAGGACACCTTCTCCAGGGTCCCCCGCTCCTCCAGGGCAGCGAGCAGGGCCATCAGGCCCTGGCGCCGTGTCTCCTCCGCCTGAGGCACCGCCATCTGGGTCCCTGCCTGGGGGGAGAGGACGGTCAGGCCAGTGACGGTCAGCGCTGTGCTGTCCTCCGGAGCGGGCTCCAGCAGACGGCCGCCCACGCTGATGAGCCAAGCTTCCCCGGCCGCCGTCCCGGTCTCTTCGGGCAATTCAGTGTCCTCTGCCTCCTCCGCCGCTGGTGCCTCCGCCGTTGAAGTCCCGCTGGAGGGCAGGATGCTGGCCACCGCGTCCCACTCCCGGATCTCGATGGCAATGGTGCTGGGCAGGTGCCGGACGATGGTCAGCTCCTCCACATAGGGCAGCTTTCGCCGGATATCCTCTGAGATCTGCCCCTTGTTCAGCCGGAACAGGTTGTCGCCCAGCTGGATGCCGGACGCCTCTTCCACCTCCTGGGCGGTGTAGCGGCTGTTCCCAGCGATCAGGATGTGCTCCACCTGGAAGAAGACGGTGGCCCCGAAGGTCAGGGCAGCCACCAGTGCCGCTCCGGCCAGCAGCTTGAACAGCAGGCTGAAGCGGCCCCGGTTTCTCCTTCTCCCTCGTTTGCTTCTGGATGACATGGGTCTCTCCGTTCCTCCGGGCCCTCCGCAGCGGGTGCCCGGCCTTCTCTTACAAAATCGTGGTGATCTCCGCCCCCAGGGCGCGCAGGGCGGTATCCAGTCCGTCATAGCCCCGCCGGATGTACTTCAGCCCCGAGATTCGGGAGGTCCCCTCCGCCCCCAAGGCGGCCACTACCAGCGCAGCGCCGCCCCGCAGGTCACAGCCCCGGACGCGTGCCCCGTGGAGCCTGCGCCCGTTGACCACTGCCACCCGGCCGGCTACCTGGATGTCAGCCCCCATACGGGACAGCTCATCTACATGGTGGTAACGGCTGGAAAAGATGTTCTCCACAAACATAGTGCTCCCAGTCCCGCCGGCCAGGGCGGCCATGAGGATGGCCTGGGCATCGGTGGGGAAGCCCGGGTGGGGGGCGGTGCGCACTGGGCGGATAGCCCTCAAGGGGCTGTAGCAGGTCAGACGGATCTCCCCCGCCCCGGTCTCCACCCGGCAGCCCGCCTCCTGGAGTGCGCAGAGCACCGCTGTCAGGTGGTCCGGGTCCACTCCCGTGGTCACGATCTCGCCCCCCGCGGCTCCTACTGCGCACAGATAGGTCGCAGCGGCAATTCGGTCTCCGATTACGGTATGTTCCGCGGGGTGGAGGGGCAGTCCGCCCTCTATGGAGATGACCGGCGTCCCCGCCCCCTCCACCTGTGCACCCATGGCCCTCAGGAACTCCTGAAGGTCTACGATCTCCGGCTCCTGGGCGGCCCCCACCAGAGTGGTCCGGCCAGGACAGCCACAGGCGGCCAGCAGGATGTTCTCTGTGGCCCCCACGCTGGGCAGGGAGAGGCACAGCTCCCGCCCCCGCATCTCCTTTCCCCGCCGGCACAGGAGGCTGCCCCCCTCCTCCCGGATCTCCGCCCCCAGCTGGCGCAGCGCGCCCAGATGGAGGTCGATGGGCCGTGGGCCCAGTTCGCAGCCCCCAGGGTAGGACAGCTCCACCTCCCCCATCCGGGTCAGCAGCGCCCCCAGGAAGATCACAGAGGACCGCAGCTCCCCCATCAGGGAAGCGGGGATCACCGTCCCATCCAGCTCCCTCGCGTCCAGCGCGACGGTGTCCCCCTCCCTGCTCACCCCGCAGCCCAGCAGGCGCAGGATGTCCAGGGTAGCGGTCACGTCGGACAGGTCCGGACAGTTGTGGATCACGCTCTCTCCGGGGGCCAGCAGGGCGGCGGCCAGGATGGGCAGCACACTGTTCTTGGCCCCTTGAACAGCGAGCCGCCCCCGCAGGGGGGTTCCGCCGTTGATTTGATAACAGCTCATGGAATGGCCTCCAATCCTTTTGGATTCAGGTCATTCTATGGAAAAAAGCGGATCTTGGTTACTTCATCAGGGCCCGGAGGGTCCAGTAGATCTTCTCCCCTGCGTCGGGCACCGCCATAGCCGTCAGTGCCCGGACCATGTCATCCCGGCGGCGGCGGTCCCGCAGCAGATGGTCCGCTGCGTCATAGAGGGTGTTCTCCACACAGTCCCGCTCCAGCAGCAGCACCGCGGCCCCCTGGTCGGCCAGCACCCGGGCGTTCTTCTCCTGGTGGTTGGCGGTGACGTTGGGGGAGGGGACCAGAATAGAGGGCTTGGCGATGGCGGTGAGCTCCGAGATGGTGGAGGCGCCTGCCCGACACAGCACCACATCGGCGGCGGCCATCACCAGGGGCATATCATAGATGTACTCCCGAACCTCGATGCCCGTGCCCTCCAGAGCCAGGCCCCGGCGGCCGATCTCCTCCTGCATCCAGCCGTAGTCCCGCCCGGCCCCGTGGATGTGGTGGAAGGGGGCTCCGTCATAGCATTCACGGGCAATGAACTCGCTCATCTTCCGGTTCATCACCTCCGCCCCCAGGGAACCCCAGTAGGACAGCAGAAGAGGCCGCTCATCGGTCAACCCCAGCTTTTCCCTGGCCTCCTGCCGGGTATAGCGGAAAAAGTCGCCCCGCACCGGGGTTCCGGTGACCACCACCTTCTCCGGGTGGTCATAGTGGCTCCGGCTCTCCTCAAAGCCCACCATCACCCGGTCCACCACCTTGGACAATCCCTTGGTGGTCAGGCCGGGCACGGCGTTGGACTCGTGGATGGCGGTGGGGATGTGCCGCCGGGCGGCCTCCTTCACTACGGGGTAGGAGGCGTAGCCCCCGGTACCCACCACCAGATCCGGCTGAAATTCGTCCAGGATGCGGGCCGCCTGCTGCTTGGATCGGACCATGTTCCGCACCGTGCCCAGGTTGTGGGCGATATCCGCCGGCGCGAAGGAGCGGTGAAAATTGGTGATGGTCACCGAGCGGATCTCATAGCCCTCTTTGGGGACCAGGTGGTTTTCCATCCCGCCATCCGCTCCCACGAACAGGACCTTGCAGTCCGGATTCCGCTCCTGGAAGATCCGGGCCAGCGCCACCGCCGGATTGACATGTCCCGCCGTGCCGCCGCAGGTAAAAAGGATATTCATGGTATCACTCCACTCTCTCGTTTAGGCCGAAGGCGCGCGCTCCGACGGGGCTGCCCCGCCGCCTGTCTTCCTCCGGATCAGTCATTTTTGGGTGCAGGGATCTGTCTGGATATGCTCAATACGATCCCCATCTCCGCCAGCTGGATCATCAGCGCTGTTCCTCCGTAGCTGAAGAAGGGGAGGGAGATTCCGGTGTTGGGGATCAGATTGGTGACCACGCCCACGTTCAGGAAAACTTGGACCGCCAGCAGGGTGATAATGCCCACGATGGTCAGTGCTCCGAATTTGTCCCGTGCGTGGAGTGCCAGCCAGTACCCCCGCATGATCAGCAGGGAGAACAGGAGCAGCACCACCACCGCCCCGATGAATCCCAGCTCTTCCGCCACGATGGGGAATACAAAGTCGTTTTCCGGCTCGGGGACATAGAGGAATTTCTGTCGGCTCTTGCCCAGCCCCAGGCCCAGCAGGCCGCCGGAGCCGATGGCCAGCAGGGACTGCACCGTCTGAAAGCCGTCCCCCTGCCGCTGGGCCCATGGGTCCAGCCACAGATTGATGCGGGCCGTCATATAGGGGGTCTGGGTGATGATGAACCACATGGCTCCCGCCACCAGGGTCCCGCCGGCGGCGAACCAGCCCAGGCTGATCCCGGCAGCGAAGAGGACCGAGGCTCCCCCCGCCAGCACTAGGATGGTGCCCGACATGTGGGGCTCCATCAGCATCAGCAGGGCGATCACCATCAGGATGGCCCCATAGGGCACCAGCTCCAGAAAGCCGATGCGGTCCAGCCGCTCCAGCGTCCGGCCGGTGAGGGTGCGGCGGCTCCACTTCTTCTTTTTCTCTGTGTCCCGCTTGGACAGGCGGGTGGCAAAAAACAGGATCACCGCCACCTTGGCCACCTCCGAGGGCTGGAACTGGATAGGGCCGATGCGCACCCAGCGCTTCACCTCATTGAGCTCCACTCCCAGGGGACTGAGGGCCAGCACCAGCAGGAGGATAGCGGCCACGATGCCAGGTACGGACAGCAGTCGGAAAGTCTGGTAGTTGATCTTGGAGACAAGGAACATGACCACTACCCCAGCCGCGGCATAGACCGCCTGGTTTTTGATATATACCAGCGGGTCGCCGTCGTTGTAATAGGCCGTGGCAAAGGAGGCGGAGAACATCATGATGAGTCCCACGCCCAATAGAAGCATGGTCAGCATGAGAAAGGGCAGATCCAGCGGCCCCCGGGCCAGCTGTTCCTCCACCGTGAGGTCGCGCTTTGGTTTTCGGGCCACGAGGACCACCCCCTGTTCTGAGATACTGTGACAGTGACCCGCCGGAGAGAAAAGCGCTCCGCCCCGCCCGTCACATGGGATATCGGTTCATGACGCCCAGGAAGGCCAGCACGCAGAGGACCAGGGTGGCGCCGGAGAAAACGCAGAACAGCTTGGTCTCGCTCCAGCCCCCCAGCTCCAGGTGGTGATGAAGGGGCGCCATCCGGAAAAAGCGTTTGCCGTGGGTCGCTTTGAAGTAGATCACCTGGATGATATCAGAGAGAGTCTCCAGCACATAGATCAGTCCCACCAGAGGGATAACCAGGGGGACGTCCAGGGCAAAGGCCAGACCGCACACCGCCCCCCCCAGGAACAGGGAGCCGGTGTCCCCCATGAACACCTTGGCTGGATGGAAGTTATAGATCAGAAAGGCGGACAGGCCGCCCGCCAGGGCCGCAGACACCACCGTCAGGTCGCTGCGGTTGAACCAGGCAGACACCGCCACATAGAAGAGGGCGACGGGGATGGTGACCCCGGTGGCCAGCCCGTCGATGCCGTCCGTCAGGTTCACTGCGTTGACGGTAGCCACCATGACGAAGGCGGCGAAGATCATATAGACCACCCATGGCATGGCCAGCTCCACATTAAAAAAGGGGATGTACAGACTCGGGGTCAGATATCCGTAGTTGCGCAGCAGCACGGTGAACGCCACCGCCGCCGCCAGCTGGAGAAGAAATTTCTGCAGGGCCGTCAGCCCCTCGTTGGCGTGATGGCGCAGCTTTTGAAAGTCATCCACAAAGCCAATGGCTCCAAACACCAGAGCGAAGAGGTACACGAAGAGATAGATAAAGTTCCCCCGCTGGATCTCTTCCCAGCCCGCGGTCACAATGGCCACCCCGATCCCCAGGATAAACATCAGTCCGCCCATGGTGGGCGTTCCCTGCTTGGACATGTGCCAGGTGGGTCCGTCCTCCCGGATGCTCTGCCCCGCTTTCCACTTGCGCAGCAGGGGGACCAAGATCTGTCCCGCAATAAAGGTCACTCCAAAGGCCACGATAAAGCTGAGAATATATGACATAGCTGCCACCCTCCAGGCATTCTTTCTCTTGGGTATCACACACAGGTCTGTGCTCAATGGCGTATTATTTTACCACATACGCAGGGACTTTTCCACCGTTTTCTGTCCCCTGTCCCTGCTTTTTTCCCGCGCCTTCCCGCTGGCCGCGGAAATAGCCGGCCACGACTTCCCGTTCGTCCAGGTGGTACTGGACGCCGTTGATCTCCTGATAGGTCTCATGCCCCTTTCCAGCCAGCACGACCACGTCCCCCGGGCGCGCCTGGGACAGGGCCCAGCAGATGGCCTCCGGACGGTCGGGCTCCACGTGGCACTGGGTGTCCATCCCCTCCATGCCCGGCAGGATATCCTCGATGATATCCTCCGGCCCCTCGGTGCGTGGGTTGTCAGAGGTGACCACCACCAGGTCAGCCAGCTCGGCGGCCACCGCCCCCATGAGGGGGCGCTTGCCCCGGTCCCGGTCTCCGCCGCAGCCGAACACACAGATCAGCCGGCCCGCAGTGAAGTCCCGGGCGGTGGTAAGGATGTTCTCCAGGGCATCCGGCGTGTGGGCATAGTCGATGATGACGGTGTAGGCCGTGGGGACAGGCACCACCTCCACCCGGCCCTTCACCCCCCGCACCGCACGCAGGGGGGCGGCCGCCTTGTCCAGCGGGATGTCCAGGCAGAGCCCGCATGCCAGTGCCGCCAGGGCGTTGTAGATGGTAAAGCCGCCGGGGATGGGCAGATGGACCCGGGTGATCTGCCCCCGGGCCACCGCCTCGAACTCCACGTGGCCGGGAAAGAGGCGGATGTTCTTAGCGGTCAGGTCCGCCGTGTCCTTGTTCTCAGAGTAGGTCAGGGAGGGGCAGGCGATCCGCTCCCGGTACCACCGGCCCGCCTCGTCGTCCAGGTTGAGCACCGCACGCTCCGACTGGCGGAACAGCCTCCCCTTAGCCCGCCGGTAGGCCTCCATGGTCCCGTGGTAGTCCAGATGGTCCTGGGTCAGGTTGGTGAACACCCCCGCCTGGAAGGTCAGTCCCTCCACCCGGCTCTGGGCCAGGGCGTGGGAGGAGACCTCCATCACCACATGGGTGCATCCCGCGTCTGCCATGCGCCGTAGCAGCGCCTGGAGCTCATAGGGCTCCGGTGTAGTGCGGTGGGCGGGCAGCTCCAGGGCACCGATTAGATTCCGGTTGGTGCCGATCAGGCCCACACGGGTCTTCAGCGCCCCTTCCAGCATGGCCTTGATAAGATAGGTGGTGGTGGTCTTCCCGTTGGTGCCGGTGACCCCGATCAGGGTCATCTCCTCCCCCGGGTATCCGAACCAAGCGGCGGACACCCGGGCCAGGGCGGTCCTGGGGTCTGGAGTGGAGAGCCAGCTCCCTGTCCGGGGCGGCTCCCGGCACAGGATGGCGGCGGCGCCCTTTTCCAGCGCCTGGGCCACATACCGGTGTCCGTCTGTCTTGGACCCTGAGAGCGTCACAAACAGGGCGCCCGGCTCCAGGGTCCGGCTGTCATACGATATGGAATTTATTTCCATATTCAGGTCGGCGTTGCCCCCCGTGAGGGGGACGCCGGCGAGCAGATCTCGCAGCTTCATGGTGTCACCCCTCAAGGGTGGGTTTCATTTTCTTTAAGAGGTGCCAAATAAGGAAAGACCGCCGCAAAAAATCAGGTCTTTCTCCGCCTGTGTCTTCTTATCCGTCGTAGAGGTATCCGTCCTCCACCTGAGGTGTGCTGAACGTGACGTCTACGATGGTGCCGATGGCCGCAGTCTCTCCGCCGGCCACGCTCTGGCCCTGAGCCTTGCTGGAGGAGCCCAGATAGGTGGCCGCTCCCGCTGCCCGCATGAAGAACCCGGCAGACTCCAGCTTGGAGCGGGCCGCTGTGAAGCTCATCCCGGTGACGTCGGGCACGGTGCCCGTCTCCTCCGGCTCCGCGCCGCCCAGATAGAGGATCACGGTGCTCTCACCGGGGATGACGGAGCCGGCCGCGGGCACCTGGGCGGTGACTGTCTCGCCCTCACCCACGGTGCGGGAGTCCAGCCCCTTCTTTTCCAGGGCAGCCTCCGCGTCGGCGGGGGTCATCCCGGTGACCTTGGGAGTCTGGAGGTCGGCCAGGGCCGCCTCGTCGGCGGTGTACTCCTTCTCCACTCCCAGATAGTCCAGGATCTCGCCGATCAGCTTGCCCGCCATGGGGGCACCCATGTTGCCGCCGCTGATGTAAGTACCGGTGGTGCCGATGCTGCTCCCCTCCGCAGACCGGGCTGGGGTGTTGTAGGCCAGCAGGACCAGGATCTGGGGGTCGTCGGCGGGGGCGAAGCCCATGAAGGACACCACCACCTCGCCGGGGACGGTGGTCTCCGAGGTGCCCGTCTTGCCGCCGATGGTGTAGCCCGCCTGGCGGGCATTCTTGCCGGTGCCCTTCTCGGCCATCACCACGCTGGTGAGGATCTCCCGGCACTTGTCGCTGGTCTCCTGGCTGACCACCTGCCGCACCACGGTGGGCTCCGTGTTCTCCACCACCGTGCCGTCGGCGGCCGTCACCGTTTGGACCACATAGGGCTGGAGCAGCTTGCCGCCGTTGATGGTAGCGGCGAAGGCTGTGATCATCTGGATGGGGGTGACGGTGAATCGCTGACCGAAGGAGCCTACCGCCAGGTCCACGCCGGTCATGTCAATTTTCTCCCAGATATTCCCATCCTCTTCTCCATTCAAATCGATATTTGTAGGCTCCTTCAGTCCGAAAGCCTCGAAATACTCATAAAACTTTTCGATGCCCAGCCGCTGGCCGATCTGCATAAAGGCCGGGTTGCAGGAGTTCTGCACCGCCTCGGCCAGGGTCTGGGTGCCGTGGCCCGGCGCCTTTTTGGAGCAGCTGATAGGCTTTGGCCAGCCCTCCACCATGTAATAGCCGGGGCAGTAGAAGGTATCGCTCTCTGACACCACGCCTTCCTCCAGTGCTGCGGCCAGCACCAGGGCCTTGAAGGTGGAGCCCGGCTCGTAGGTGTCGTTCACCGCCTGGCTCCTCCACTGCTTGTTCTGGGCCGTGCCTGTGGCGGCGTTCACCGCCTCCTGGTAGATCTCCTCGTCGGTCTTGCCCTCCGCCTTTTCGCCCTGCCGCTTCTCCAGCTCGGCCTGCACATCGGCCTCCACCTGGGCCCGCAGGCTCTCATCCCGGATGGTCCCGTACTGGTTGGGGTCGTAGTCCGGGGAGCTGGCCATGGCCAGCACTGCCCCGGTCTGGGGGTCCAGCACGATGCACCAGCCGCCCCGCTGCACGTCATAGGCCTTGATCCCCTCCTCCAGGATGCGCTCGGCATAGGACTGGATGGTGGTGTCGATGGTCAGGGTCAGATCGCAGCCGTCCTCTGCGTCCACATACTCGGAGTAACTGTCGTACATCTCCACGCCGGTCCCGGTGCGGGTGGTGACTACCCGGCCCACCGTGCCCTCCAGCACATCGTTGTAGATGGCCTCTACACCGTAGGCGCCTCCCTCGCTGTTGCAGAAGCCCAGCACATGGGCCGCCAAGTCGCCGTAGGGGTAATACCGCTTGGTGGTGGGGGTGAGGTACAGGAAATGAGACAGCTTGTTTTCCGTGATAAAGGCGCGCAGCTGTTCCGCCTGCTCCTTCTCGATGTTGGTCTTCAGGACCTCATACTGGGAGTAGGTCCGCTCCAATCGGTCCGCCAGAGCCTCCCGGTCCAGGTCCAGCACGGCCAGCACGCCGTCCAGCACCAGGTCCTTCTTGGCCTGGAGGGCCGCCTGATAGGCTGTCAGGTCCGCATTGCCCTCCTCATCCTTGTATTTGGACTCGTCCACGCTGGCCTCCAGGTCCCTGGGAGACAGGATCAGGTTGTAGACGGTGGCTGACATGGCCAGCACGTCTCCGCTGCTGTCGTAGATGCTCCCCCGGAAAGCAGCTACCTCCACATCCCGTGTCTGCTGCTCCACCGCCTCAGCCTGATACTCCTCATGGTGGACGATGGCGATGTTCCACAGCTGGCCGATCAGCGGGATGAACAGACCCACGCCGCACACCAGCATCAGAAAGACCGTGCGACGGAATATCTTGCGCTTGGAGCCGCTCTCCCGTCCACTGCGGCCGGTATTTCGTTCTCTGCGATCGTCCATCCTGGGGTCTCCTCCTCTGGGTCCGTTTCCCTGCTTTGCCGTGCGTTCCGCTGCTCTGCCTTGATAATCTGAGGCGCAAGAAAAGCTCTCTTTTCTTGCGCCCCCTTGCTCCGGGCGCGGGGGGAGCCCCTTCCGCCCGGTCTATCTCTTTCGTCCACCCATGGATCACTATATGCGGCGGGTCACCGGAAATATTCGATCAGACTGGAGATGATCTCCTCCAGCCCCGCCAGCAGGCCCGGGATGCCGGTCTTGGCGTCCTCCTGCCCGTACACCACCACGCTGTCAGGCTCGGACAGATCGATATACTCCACCTGGTCACCGGTGGGCCGGATCATGGTATCTCCCACAGCCGCCTGGATCCGCTCCATGTCAAATACCTTCTCATACTCTGCGCTGAGCGTAGCGTTCTCCGTCTGGAGGGTGGTCAGTTCACTGCGCAGGGTCACCACCTGGTCAGTCAGCACGGCGCACTGGGTGTAGCTCAGCAGCAGCAGGGCGGCGAACACCCCCACTGCCAAAAAGCCGATCACCGCGAATACCGAGGCCTGCCCCGCCTCTCGGACCTGGACCTGGGTACGGGTGAGGACCCGCTCCCTGGGGCGGACCCGGGGCTTGGGACGGAGCACCTCCTCCCGCCTCGGCGCCCGGACAGCGGTGCCGTCATAGGCGGGGGCGTAGGCCACACTGCCATAGGTTCGGTATGAGCTTAGCTGACTGCGCCGGCGGGTGGCCATGGCATTCACTCCATTTCTCTTCAGTATCCTTTATAACACACATATCACAGACGACCGCAGAGTCGTTTTTTACAGCTTTTCCGCTGCCCGGAGCTTGGCGCTGCGGGCCCGGGGATTGTCCCGGACCTCCTCCTCCGAGGGCAGGATCGGCTTGCGGCTCACCAACCGGATCTGGGGTTTTTTCCCGCATACGCATACCGGAAAATCGGGTGGGCAGGTACAGCCCCGGGCGAACTCCGCAAGGCCGGTCTTGACGATCCGATCCTCCAGGGAGTGGAAGGTGATAACGGCCAGCCGTCCCCCCGGATTCAGCCGGGGCACAGCCGCCTGGAGCATCCGGTCCACCGAGGCGAGCTCGTCGTTGACCGCGATGCGGATGGCCTGGAAAGACCGCTTGGCCGGGTGCTGCTTCTCCTTCAGTGCCCGGGCAGGCATGGCCTCCCGGACGATCTGCGCCAGCTCCATGGTGGTCTGGATGGGCCTGTCCTGCCGACGCCGGACGATAGCGGCGGCGATCTGGGGGGCATACCGCTCCTCTCCATACTGGTACAGGATGCGCCGCAGCTCCTCCTGCGGCCACTGGTTGACCACCTCTGCGGCGGTCATCCCGCCGCTCTGGTCCATCCGCATGTCCAGGGGCGCGTCCGCCATGTAGGAGAATCCTCTCGTGCTGTCATCCAGCTGGGGCGAGGACACCCCCAGGTCAAAGAGCATCCCATCCGCGCCGGACAGGGACAGCTCGTTCAAGATCCTATCGATCTGGTCGAAATTGCTGTGGACCAGGGTCACCCGGTCCCGCCATTGGGCCAGCCGCTCCTCCGCTGCCTCCAGGGCGGCCTGGTCCCGGTCCACGCAGATCAGCCGTCCGGTGGTCAGCCGCCGGGCGATCTCCCGGCTGTGTCCTGCCCGGCCCAGGGTCCCGTCCACATAGACGCCCTCCGGGCGGATGTTCAGCGCCTGGATGCACTCATTCAGCAGCACCGGGCGGTGGGTAAAGGTCTCACTCATTTCGTCAGAACCCCAGTGCGGCCAGACAGGCCTTCATCTTCTCCGGGGTCATCTCCTCCTCTTCCCGGGCATTCCAAGTCTCAGCGCTCCAGATCTCGGCCCGGTCGTTGACGCCGATGATGACGGCGTCCTTCTCCAAGCCCGCGTATTTTCTCAGCTTCTGGGGGATGACGATGCGGCCCTGGCTGTCCAGCTCGCATTTCGAGGCGTTGGCAAACAGGGGGCGCATGGCGGCCGACTGGCTCATGGGCAGGGAGGCAAATTTTTCCGTAAAGCGGTTCCAGGTCTCCTGGGGGTAGATGGCCAGACACTCGTCCACTCCCATGGCCAGGTAGAAGGTCACGCCCAGTTCCTCACGGAGCTTGGCAGGGATAAAGAGACGGCCCTTGGCATCGATGCTGTGTTCATAGGTGCCGGTCATCGCTCTCCCTCCCCACTTTGATGGATCTCAGCGGGATTTTACTCCACTTTGCCCCACTCTGCCTTTTAGTATAAAAGCACTTTACATAAAATGCAAGACTTTTTTTCAATTTGCCACAGAAAAAAACCGCTGATTTTTCAGAAAATCAGCGGTTTTTCGGCACGGAAACTGTGTTTCCGCCGCCCGATTTTGGTTTACATCTTTTGACCCATGCAAGGCGTTGTATAGACCGGTTTTCAGCGCACAATATGTGGCACCGCCCCTCCGTTCAGGATACACCGGGCTTTCTTTCCTTTCCGGGGCACTCTTTTATCCCCCCTCCGATCCTCCTGTCTCCAGGCGGCTCTTCAGCAGAGCGTTTACCGCCCCCGGGTCCGCCTTGCCCTTCAGCTCCTTCATCACCCGGCCCATGAGAAAACCAAGGGCCTTCTCCTTGCCCGCCCGATAATCCGCCGCAGACTGGGGATGCTCCTCCAGGACCCAGGCCACCGCGCCGGCAATGACCCTTTCGTCCCGGATCTGCTCCAGGCCGTGGACCGTCACCCACTCCTCCGGGTCCAGGTCCTCCGCGAAAATGCCCCGGAACACCTTGGATGCGGTGTTTCGGTTGATCCGTCCCGCTTGGACCATCCCGATCAGCTTGACCAGGGTGGCGGGGGTCAGCCTCATGTCCTTTGGCTCCAGCTCCTCCTCCTTCAGGCGGCGCATCATGTCCCCCAGCATCCAGTTGGCCGCCTCCTTGGCCGGCACCCCCAGGGCCGTCACCTCCTCGAAGAAGTCCACCAGGGCCTTCTGCCCGGTGATGATGCCGGCGTCGTACTCCGGCAGGCCCAGCTGGGTCTGATACCGCCGCTTCCGCTCCTCCGCCATCTCGGGCTGCTCCGCCCGCAGCCCCTCCAGGTACTCCTCCGACAGCTCCAGAGGCGGGATGTCCGGTTCCGGGAAGTAGCGGTAGTCCTGGGCGTCCTCCTTGGAGCGCATGGAGAAGGTGGCGTCCTTGTTGTCATCCCAGCGCCGGGTCTCCTGGACCACGCGCCCGCCCTCCTCCAGCAGCTCTGCCTGGCGGCGGACCTCGTAGGCGATGGCCCGGGCAATGGCCTTGAAGGAGTTCAGGTTCTTCATCTCCGTCCGGGTCCCAAGCTCCCGGGAGCCCGCCGGCCGGACGGAGAGGTTCACGTCACAGCGCAGGGAGCCCTCCTGCATCTTGCAGTCCGAGATCCCCAGATACTCCAGGATGGACTTCAGCTTCTCCAGATAGGCGATCACCTCCTCAGCGGAGCGGAAGTCGGGCTCGGTGACGATCTCGACCAGCGGCACGCCGCAGCGGTTATAGTCCGCCCGGGTCTGGTCCAGCCAGGGGTCGTGGACCAGCTTGCCCGCGTCCTCCTCCATGTGCAGCTCGTGGATGCGGACCACCTTCTCCCCCGCCGCCGTGGCGATGCTCACACGCCCGTTCCGGGCAATGGGGAGGTAGAGCTGGGACACTTGGTACGCCTTGGGCAGGTCGGGATAGAAGTAGTTTTTCCGGTCGAACCGGCTGCGCCGGGTGATCTCGCAGTTCAGCGCCAGCCCGGCACGGCAGGCGTACTCCACCACCTTTCGGTTCACCATGGGCAGGGTCCCCGGCATTCCAGTGCAGATGGGGCAGCAGTGGGTGTTGGGCTCTCCCCCGAACCGGGTGGTGCAGGAGCAGAATATCTTGGTGCGGGTGGCCAGCTCCGCGTGGGTCTCCAGCCCGATCACAGTTTCCCAGGTCATGTCATCCAACCTCCTTTTCCGCCGGAGCCCGCGTATGCCAGTCTGTCTCCATCTGGAAGGCGTGGGCGGCGTTCAGCACGTTCTTCTCCCCCAGCGGAGGGCCGATGAGCTGGGCGCCCACCGGCAGCCCTGTCTCGTCAAAGCCGCAGGGCATAGACAGCCCCGGCAGCCCCGCCAGGTTCACCGGCACGGTGTCGATGTCGCTCAGGTACATCCGCAAGGGGTCGGACAGGCTCTCCCCCAGCCGGGGGGCCGCGGCAGGAGCGGTGGGAGTGAGCATCACATCACACTGACAGAATGCCTCGTCGAAGGCCCTCTTGATCATCCCCTTTGCTCGCAGAGCCTTCAGATAGTAGGCGTCGTAGTAGCCGGAGGAGAGCACGAAGGTGCCCAGCAGGATCCGCCGCCGGACCTCGGGGCCGAAGCCCTCGGTGCGGGTCTGCTGATACAGCTCCCGCAGGTCCCCGTACCCCTCCGCCCGCCAGCCATACTTCACCCCGTCGAACCGTGACAGGTTTGAGGACGCCTCCGCGCAGGCAATGATATAATAGGTCGGGATGACATACTCCATCATGGGGAAGGACAGGGGCACCAGCTCTGCCCCCCGGTCCCGCAGCACGTCCGCCGCCGCCAGGACGCAGGCTCGCACCGCACTGTCCAGCCCCTCCCCGAAGCACTCCCGGGGCAGCCCGATCCGCAGGCCCCTCACGTCTCCGGTCAGGGCGGCCAGCAGCCCCCCAGCGGGCACATCCAGAGAGGTGCCGTCCCTCGGGTCGCGGCCCATCACCAGGTCCAGCACGGCAGCACAGTCGGCCGCGTCCCGGGCCAGGGGACCCATCTGGTCCAGGGAGGAGGCGTAGGCGATCAGCCCGTACCGGGACACGGTCCCGTAGGTGGGCTTGATCCCGGTGACGCCGCAGAATGCGGCTGGCTGGCGGATGGAGCCGCCGGTGTCCGACCCGATGGCGTACCAGCTGGAGCGGGCGGCCACCGCCGCCGCGGCACCGCCGGAGGAGCCGCCGGGAACCCGCTTCCGGTCCCAGGGGTTGCGCACCGGCCCCAGGAAAGAGGTCTCGCTGGTGGACCCCATGGCGAACTCGTCCATGTTCAGCTTGCCTAGGGAGACGGCCCCCGCCCCCTCCAGCCGCTCTACCAAGGTGGCGTCATAAGGGGGGCGGAACCCGGCCAGGATCCGGGAGGCGCAGGTAGTGGACACCCCTCTGGTGCAGATGTTGTCCTTGAGGGCCATGGGGACCCCCGCCAGGGGGCCCGCCAGCCGTCCCGCCGCCAGCTCCTTTTCCGCCCAGGCGGCCCGCTCCAGGGCCCGCTCCGCCGTAATTTCAGTAAAGGCGTTGTCCCCCGCCGTCTCCTCAATGCGCTCCAGCGCCGCCTTCACCGCCTCCGTGGGGCTGACCTCGCCCCGCCTGATGGCCGCCCCCAGCTGGAGCGCGGTGAGTTTCATGATCTCCTGCATCGTCCTTCCCTCCTATTCCACGGCCTTTGGGACCAGGAAGGTCCCTCCGTCGGTGGCCGGCGCGTTCTTCAGCAGCTCCCCCCGGTCCATGGAGGGGGCTGTCTCATCCTCCCGCAGCACGTTCTTCAGGGGGACGATGTGGCTCATGGGCTCCGCCCCGCTGGTGTCCAGGCCGTCCAGCACGTCCATATAGGAGAGGATCTGTTCCAGCTCCCCCGCCATCCGCCCGGCCTCCTCCGACAGCTTCAGCCGGGAGAGGGCGGCGATATGGGCCGCCATTTCCGTTGTGATCTTCATTCTGTTTCACCTCTCTGCATGTTTTCAAACTCACGGCTCCAGGCGGCTCTGGTCCCGGGGGAACAGGCTGGCCTCCCGCACGTTCTCCAGGCCGCACAGCTTCATGGTCAGCCGCTCCAGGCCGATGCCCAGGCCGCCGTGGGGCGGCATGCCGTGCTGGTGGATGGTGAGGAAGTCCCGGAACTCCTCCGGGTGCATCCCCCGGGCCTCCATCTTGGCCACCTGGGCCTGGTAGTCGTGGACCCGCTGGCCGCCGGTGGTCACCTCCATCCCCCGGAACAGCAGGTCGAAGGACAGGGTGCAGCGTGGGTCCTCCGGGTCGTCCATGGCGTAGAAGGGGCGCTTCTTGCTGGGGTAGTGGGTGACAAAGACGAAGTCCGCCCCATACTCCTCCTGGAAATAGCGTCCGATGTTGGCCTCCTCCTCCGGCTCCAGGTCAAAGGGGTCCCGGATGGGGCGGCCATACTTCTCCGCGGCCAGCCGCTTGGCCTCATCGAACCGCACGCAGGGGATACGGTCCACCCGGGGCAGTTCCACCTCCAGCCGCTTCAGGTCCTCGCTGTACTCCCGCGCCAGCAGCTCCATGCAGTATTTCAAAAACCCGGCCTCCACCTCCATCACATCGTAGAAGGAGTCGATGAAGCCCATCTCCAGGTCCAGGCCGGTGTACTCATTCAGGTGCCGGGGGGTGGAGTGCTTCTCCGCCCGGAAGACGGGACCGATCTCAAAGACCCGCTGGAAGGAGCCCACCATAGTCTGCTTATAGAACTGGGGGGACTGGGCGAGAAATGCCTTGCGCCCGAAGTAGTCCAGCCGGAAGATGTTGCTGCCCCCCTCGGCCCCGGCGTGGACGATCTTGGGGGTGTGGATCTCGGTGAAGCCCTGGGCGGTGAGGTACTCCCGGAAGGCCCGGCTGATCCCCTCCTGCACCTTGAAGACGGAGCGGGTGCGCAGGCTGCGCAGCACAAGGGGCCTCAGGGACAGCTCCGTGTCCAGGTTCAGCCTCAGCCGCCGCTTGGAGACGGCCACCGGCATGGGCGCGGCGGGCCGGGACAGCACCCGCACCTCCTCCGCCGCCAGCTCCCGGCCCCCGGGGGCCCGTTCCTCCCGCCGCACCGTCCCGGTGACCACCGCGGCACACTCCTCGCACAGCCCCTCCGGCAGCTCCTCCGGCCGGCACACGCACTGGACCGCCCCGTCCCGCACCCGCAGGGCAAGGAAGGTGATCCCGCCCATGGCCCGCAGGCTGTGGACCGCCCCCTTCAGGGTGACGGCCTGCTCGTCCAGCGCTCCTCCCGCGATTTCCCCGAACCCCAGGGGGACGTGCTTTGTTTCCGTGACATACTTCATGCTGATCTCATCCTTTCCTGATCGATCTTTCCGGAGGAACGCAAAAATCCCGGGCCGTATCTAAAAATGATACGACCCGGGGCGGAATTTCAAATCATTCCGCGGTGCCACCCGCGTTGCTCCTCCAACAAGGAACCTCTTTCGAGCCCCGCTAACGTGGGGAATACGTGCGGCCCTCAGCCGGATCTCTCCGGTTCGAACCGCCAGCTCAGAAGTGTTGCGCAGCTCCGTCTTTCCCAACCAGGCTTTCAGTCGGTGACCCGGTCTCTCTGTTGGACGCCTTGGAGCGCGGTCTTCATCAGCGCTTTTGCCATATGGATTTTTTATGGTCGGATTATACGCTTCTTCACTTTTCCCTGTCAATGGTCATTTTATACAGAATCCGTGTCCGATTTTTGGTTGCACACGAGGAAATTTTATGCTAGACTGGCACAAAGGAGGGGGCCGCGCCCCCGGACCCGGATCATTTGGAGTGAGGTTTTTCATGATGCTGAATTGGAACGAGCTGGAGGCCCAGTGCCTCTCCTGTCAGAAGTGCGCCCTGGCGGATAAACGCACCAATGTGGTGTTCGGCGTAGGCCCCCGGGACGCCGAGGTCATGTTCATCGGTGAGGGCCCCGGCGAGAACGAGGACCTTCAGGGCGAGCCCTTTGTGGGCCGGGGGGGCAAGCTGCTGGACGACATGCTGGAGCTCATCGACCTGGACCGGCATAAGAACGTCTACATTGCCAACATCGTCAAGTGCCGTCCGCCTCAGAACCGGGACCCCCTGAATACGGAGCAGGATGCCTGCATCGGCTATCTCCGCAATCAGGCGGCCCTGATCCGCCCCAAGATCATCGTATGTCTGGGCCGCATCGCCGCCATGCGCATCATCAAGGAGGATTTCAAGATCACCAAGGAACACGGCCAGTGGTTCGAGAAGTCCGGCGTCCAGATGATGGCCCTGTTCCACCCCGCCGCCATCCTCCGGGACCCCCGGCGCAGGCCCGAGACCTTTGAGGACCTGAAAAAGCTCCAGGCCAAGATCCAGGAGCTGTGCACCCACACCTATTGAGAACGCCCCGCCGGCGGGCGCGGACTCTGCGAGGTTTTTCCAAAAGCTGGAGCGGGCGCCGGAAACTGTCGAAAAAGCGGCTTTGCCGCTTTTTCGAGAAAGATGCAGTCTGCCGCGCGCAGGGTTTGTCCGCCGCAGGCGGACAAGCCCCACACCTGCAGCCTGAGAAGTGTTTTCCCTGACGCACATGCCGCCGGGGAAAACACTTCTCAACTTGATCCGCGCCTGCGGGCGCGAATTTTGGCAAATTGAAGCGGGCGCCGGAGATCCCGGCGCCCGCTGTTTTATGTCTCTCTTTCCTGCTCTGACTCCTGCTCCTTCAGGCAGTATTCGATCATGCTGACCACCACGTTGCTGAAGCTGGTGTCGTTCTCTGCCGCAATTTTCAACACCTTGTCATGGACTTCTTTGCTCAAATAAATAGAACGGTTTACGGATTCCTTTTTCCTCTTTGTTGGTTTTATCGTAAAGGCCATTGCACTTTCTCCTCACTATTCTATGAGGAAATTATATTTTGTTCTTTTGATGTTTAATATAATCAAAATTACAACTTGTTTTTTCTAATTGTTTTTGGTATGTTAGGAGTTGAGGTGAGTGTTATGACATTGGAAGAATTCCAAACATATCTGAAACGACCCGCCACAATGGAGGAGGCGGGGGAGATCGTGGACATTTTGGGCTCCACCATCCTGTCCGCCGTCAAGATGCTCCCGAATACCGAGGAGAACAAAGAGGTCAGTCTTTTCCTGTCCATGGGGTTCGGCGTGGCCTTCTACCGCCGCTTTAAATCCATCATGCCTCCAGAGGAATTTTTCCGCCACCTGCAGGAGATGATGGACAGCCGAAATGCTGAAAACGCCCAGGACCCTGCCTGAGCGTTTCAATGCCCCCGAATCCGCCCTACACCAAAACCAGGAGAAATGCCCGCCATGCAGGGCCCGATGCCCCCATCGGACCCTGCACCTCAAGGATCACGCAAAGGGCGGAGATACCCCGCAGGGGCGGCCCCCAGAGCCGCCCCCCAAAGCCTTCCCCCCTCCGGGGGGAAGGTGGCACGGCGAAGCCGTGACGGATGAGGGGTGTCCTTCCGCCGGCATCGGCGGAAGGGGCGGGTCTGGGACTCGCCCCTACGCTACGCCGCAAATCCAGGAACTGCGGGCGGGGGCAGGCCCCGCCCCTGCAAAGGACTGAGGGAGAACTGTGCACCATACAGGGCCCCATCACCCATCGGGCCGCACACCCAGACGGGGCAGGGCACCGTTCCCCATGTAGTACAGAGACCCGGCCCCGCTCCCCATCATATCCATCCCCTCAAAACTGCCAGCAGGCGGAGGGCTCACGCCCTCCGCCTGCCTCTCTTTTTCCCATCACATGGGCATGTCGGTGCACCGCCGGTCACAGCACCACTGATGGATCAGCTTGACCACCTTCTGGTGCTCCGGGTGGTCCCGGTAGACCACCAGATTTTCCTCCTTGTCGATCTCCGTGTACATGCACAGGTCGCAGTTGCTCAGACCGATGGGGGGCTGAAACACCTCCAGCCTCTCCACGCAGGGCACCAGATCCCGCAGTGCGGTCATCCGGGCCACCAGGGTCTCCGCCGCCGCCCTGCGCTCCTCCTCACTCAGCTCGGGCTTGAAATTCCAGGACACGATATGACGTACCATTGGGGCCGCCTCCTCACAGTTGTTGTACCCCAATTTTACTCCCTGGCCCCCCTGCCGTCAATTCCGAATTCCCAGCTCCCCCGCCGCGTCCAGCACCTCAGGCAGCGCCGCCACCGCCGAAGTGATGCCCAGCTCTTGGGCCACCTCCAGCTTCTTGCGCAGGGTGTCCCTGTCGTCAAAGAGGACGAAGTGGGCCCCGCTCTCCCGGCTCATGTAGGTGAAGTAGCGGGCGCACAGCTCATGGGAGAAGAACACCGAGGGGTGCAGCTGCTCCAGCTTCTCCTCCAGCTCCCGCCGGCTCAGGGGCACCCCGCTCCCTGTGGGGGAGGGCAGAAAAAAGTCCTCCGCCACCCGCTGCACCGCCAGGGTCACCCGCTCCCGGCCGAAGCGCTCCGCCGCCTCCTCCAGACGCCGGGACAGCGAGCCTCCGGACAGGGCCGACGGGATCATCACCCGGGCCCGGGGAGAACTGTGTCCATAGGGCTCCGTCACATACAACGTCCAGCCCCGGCGGGCGAAGCCCTCCCCCAGCCGCCGCACCACCTGATCCAGCAGCGGCACCCCGCCCTGCTCAAAGTCGCACACCGCACCCCGGAAGCCCCTGGCGGCGCACTCCCGCACCACCTCATCACACAGGGGAGCGGCCTCCCCTCTGCCGTCAAAGCCCACGCAGTCCAGGGCCATCAGTCCGCCCTGAGGGACCGGCCCCGCCGCCGCCCGGAAGAGGTGGGGCCCCCGGCCGATCCGGTAGCCCTGGTGGGCCGGCACGGCCCGCAGCCCCCTCAGCTCCCCGATCCGGGCCGGCGGGACGGTGACGATCAGCGGTTCCATGCTCATATCTAGCTCCCCCTTGTCCATTTTCTTTGGAAATGATATAATGATATGATCTCAACCTCAACGGAGCGGTCCGGCCCGGGCTTCCGCCCGGCCCCGCCGCCTCACACCCCCACTCTATGCCGTCCCGCTCCATCCTAGAACACCGACAGGAGGACGACCTTCATTGCGATTCTCACCCATTCCCCGGGGGGTCTACCCCGGTTTTTCCGCCCTGGACCCAGAGGCCCTGGCCGCCAGGGGCATCCGGCTGGTGCTGGCTGACCTGGACAACACTCTGGTCCCCTACCGGGTCGCCCAGCCCTCCCCCCAGCTGACCGCCTGGCGGGACGCCCTGGCCGCCCAGGGCATCGCCCTGTTCATCCTCTCCAACAGCCGCAAGCCGGGCCGGGCCCAGAACTTCGCCCAGGCCCTGGGTGTGCCCTTTCAGGGCCGCTCAGGCAAGCCCCGCCGCCGGGGGTATCTTCAGGCCATGGAGCGCATGGGCTGCACCCCCGCTCAGACGGTGATGGTGGGCGACCAGATCTTCACCGACACTCTGGGGGCCAACAACGCCGGAGTTACCCCTTTGCTGGTGGAACCCATCCAGCTGGCGGGCAACCCGGGGCGCTATCTCCGCTACGCGGCGGAGACCCCCTTCCGCCTGCTGGGCAAAAGGAGGCCCTTCCTATGAGTGCCAAATTCGGGCCCGCCGGCAACAGCGACGCTTTCTCCGCCGTCCACAAGTCCTCCCTGGCCGCCCCCCAGTGGATCGCGGAGCAGGGGCTGGACTGCTACGAATATCAATGCGGCAAGGGGGTCCATGTGGGGGAGGACACCGCCCGGAGGGTAGGGGAGAACGCCCGGAAGCACGGGATCTCCCTCTCTCTCCACGCCCCTTATTTCATCAATCTGGCCAACCCGGACCCGGACAGCCTGCAAAAGACCATCGGCTATATCACCTCCGCCTGCCTGGTGGCCAGTCAGATGGGGGCCTCCCGGGTTGTGATCCACTCCGGCGCCCTGATGAAGCGCACCCGTCGGGAGGCGCTGGACACAGCCCTCCGCTCCCTGAGGGAGGTGATCCGGACCTGCGACGGCCAGGGCTTCGGCCACATCGCCCTGTGTCCCGAGACCATGGGCAAGATCAACCAACTGGGGGATCTGGAGGAGGTGCTGGAGCTGTGCACCCTGGACGAGCGCTTGATCCCCTGCATCGACTTCGGCCACCTGTACGCCCGCTCCCTGGGGGCGGATGACGGAGCGGAGGCCTTCGGGCGGATGCTGGACCGGGTGGAGTCCGTTCTGGGGCAGTCCAGGGCCAGCGTCTTTCACAGCCATTTCTCCCACATCCAGTTCACCCCCGGCGGGGGAGAAAAGTGCCACCGCACCTTTGATGACGACGACGGATACGGCCCTGACTGGGCTCCGCTGGCCCGGGCGATCGCCCGCCGGGGCTGGTCCCCCACTTTCATCTGCGAGAGCGCCGGCACGCAGGCCAAAGATGCCCTTACCATGAAGCGCATCTACCAGGAGGTCCTGACTGCACAGGGATAAGGACGCTCCCGGGACCCCGATCTCAAACATCTTTATATTTTCAGGAGAGACCCATATGCACCATACGCAGGAACGGGAACAAAAGATCCGCCTCTGGCTGGACATGTGGCTGCGGCGGGAAGACCTGGGTATTCTGGAGCTCTTTGCTCCTGATGCCGTTTATCTTGAAAGCTGGGGCCCCGAGTACCACGGCGCCGCCGCCATCCGTCACTGGTTCCAGGAGTGGAACACCCGGGGCCGGGTGGAGGTCTGGGACAGCGGCCGCTTCTTCCACCGGGAGGACGCCACCATTGTGGAGTGGCGCTTCCGCTGTGTGATGAACGACGGCGCGGTCCAGACCTTTGACGGCCTCTCTCTGGTGGAGTGGACCCAGGAGGGCACCATCCGCCGTCTCCAGGAGTTCGGCTGCAACCTGGACACCTATGACCCCTACCGGAACGGAGATCCGCCCATGTTCCGGGAGGAAAGGGCCCTCTGGTTCTGAGGGACCCATGCCTGATCACACTGAGAAACGAGGTTCACCATGGAACTTGACCGCGATCTTTTTCTCCCGGTCTCCCGGGAGGACATGGCCCGCCGGGGCTGGGACTTTTACGACTTTCTCCTCATCACCGGGGATGCCTATGTGGATCACCCCTCCTTCGGCCCCGCCATCATCGGCCGGGTACTGGAGGCGGAGGGCTACCGGGTGGCCGTTCTCTCCCAGCCCGACTGGCGGCGGCCGGAGGCCTTCTCCGCCCTGGGACGCCCCCGGCTGGGGGTGCTGATCTCCGGCGGGAACCTGGACTCCATGGTGGCCCACTATACGGCGGCGAAAAAGCGCCGCCACGATGACGCCTACTCTCCCGGCCGGAAGGCGGGCCTGCGCCCTGACCGGGCCACTATCGTCTACTCCAACCGGGTGCGGGAGGTGTTCGGCGACATCCCCATCGTCATCGGTGGGCTGGAGGCCAGCCTGCGCCGCTTCGCCCACTACGACTACTGGGAAGACAAGGTGCGCCGCTCCATCCTCTTCGATGCCCAGGCGGACCTTCTCACCTACGGCATGGGGGAGACCGCCTCCCGGGAGATCGCCGCCCGGCTGGCCTCCGGCACACCGGTGGGGGAGATCACCGATGTTCGCGGCACATGCGCCGCCGTCCCCCACCCCGGCGCATGTGCCTACCCCTTCGTGGAGGTCCCCTCCTTTGAGGAGGTGTCCGCCTCCAAGGAGGCCTACGCCCGGGCCAACATGGTGGAATATGACGAGCACGACCCCTTCGTGGGAAAGGCCATCCTTCAGAAGCACGGGCGCCAGTTCCTGCTGGTCAATCCCCCCGCCTATCCCCTGACCACGGCGGAGCTGGATGCGGTGGCCGAGCTTCCCTATGTACGGGAGCCCCATCCCATGTACGACTCCATGGGGGGCGTCCCCGCCATTGAGGAGGTGCGCTTCTCCATCACCCACAACCGGGGGTGCTTTGGGGCGTGCAGCTTCTGCTCCCTGGCCTTTCACCAGGGGCGCACCATCTCCGCCCGCAGCCACCAGTCTGTTCTCCGGGAGGCAGAGGCCCTCACCCGCCACCCCGGCTTCAAGGGCTATATCCACGACGTGGGCGGCCCCTCTGCCACCTTCCGCCGTCCCTCCTGCCAGAAACAGCTCAAGCATGGTATGTGCAGGAACCGGGCCTGTCTGGCGCCGGAGCCCTGCCCCAACCTGGACGCCGACCACACTGACTATATGATGCTCCTGCGCAAGCTGCGGCAGCTCCCCAAGGTAAAAAAGGTCTTCATCCGTTCCGGCATCCGGTTCGATTTTCTGATGAAGGACCCCAGCGGCGAGTTCTTCACCGACCTGATCCAGCACCACATCTCCGGCCAGCTGAAGGTAGCGCCCGAGCACTGCTCCGCCCACACCCTGGACTATATGGGTAAACCACACATCCAGGTCTATGAAAAGTTCCGGGAGAAGTACTTCAAGCTCAACCGCCGCTACGGCAAGGACCAGTACCTGGTCCCCTACCTCATCTCCTCCCACCCCGGCTGCACCCTGGAGGATGCGGTCCAGCTGGCGGAGTGGCTCAACCGGCAGGGACACATGCCGGAGCAGGTGCAGGACTTCTATCCCACCCCCGGCACCCTGTCCACCTGCATGTGGTACACCGGCCTGGACCCCCGCACCATGCAGCCGGTCTTCGTCCCCCGCACGCCCCACGACAAGGCCCTCCAGCGGGCACTGATGCAGTGGCGCAAGCCCCTAAACCGGAAGCTGGTGTTGGAGGCTCTCCACCGCACGGGCCGTGAGGATCTGATCGGTTATGGGAAGCGGTGCCTGATCCGTCCGGATGCCCCCGCCTCCGGGGCGGGGAGCCGTCAGGGACGCCGGGGGGATGCCCCCGCCAAGCAGGCCCGGGGCAGCTCCGGCCGGAAGGAGAACCGGCAAGGCAGGCAGGCCCCACGGAAGGGCCGCCCGGCCCCGGCAGCCGGTGGCCGCGCCTCCCATACCGGCCGCCGGGCAAAGCCGGCGCACCAGCGGGGCAAGCGGCCTCCAAAGTAAAAGACCGCGCGGAGAGTGATCTCCGCGCGGTCTTTTCTCAGCGTTTTATGGGTCACATGTCCCGGTCAGCCGCGTTTTTCACTGCCTGGCCGGCATCCCGCAGACCGTTCCCGGCGTCGCGTACCACGTCGCCCACGCCGTTCACCAAGTCCCGGGTCCCGTCAGCCACGCCTTTTCCCACTCGGTCCATGTCCTGGGCCGCATTGCCCCGGCCCGGTGCCACTCTGCCGTCGGGGAAGGCGGTATAGCGGCCGTCATAGGTGTAGCCATGGCCGCCGGCGGTCCCGTTCATCCCGTAGCGGGTAGACCGGGGATAGGCAGTCCCGGCGGCGCTGCCGGTAGTACTGCCGGTAGCGCCGCTGCCGGCGCTCCCCTTATTCTGGTCCGCCGGCGTGCTGCTGCACGCGGTCAGGGTCCCCACCAGGGCCAGAGCCGCCCCCAGGGCGATCAGCTCTTTTTTCATTCCAAATCCTCCCGTTTTCCGTTCCAGCCCGGCCGGTCCGGCCGGGGCTGTCAGGTCCCGCCTGGCACACGTTCCAGACGGGACCTGATCCCACACTTTTCTCATACGGAAGTTCCATCCGAGCTTTATTGTGCCCACAGCGTTGCCCTTTACTGCCGGTAAATCGGGGCAGACATGGCTGTGTTTTACAATTTTTTTGCGCAGATGAGCAGCATCATGGGGCGGCGCAGCTCGTCTGCCATGCCGGGCAGATCTATCATCTCCTCCGGCGGCTGAGGCTCTGCCAGATCCGTGATCTGAAACCCGCTCTCCAGCAGTCCCCGGACCAGTGTTGTCAGGGTATGGTGCTGTTTCTTTACCCGCTCCCCCAAAAAGACGGCGTCCCGCTCCCCCTCCTCAAAATACCGGTCCACCGGCCAGCAGAGAATCTCCCCCGCCGGGCCGTACATCCACTCCTGCTCCCCATAGGCCGTAAAGACGGGGTGCTCGATAGAAAAGACGAAGTCCCCGCCCCGGACCAAGGTGCGGGCCGCCTTCTGGCACACATCGGAGAAGTCTTTCACATAGTGCAGGGCCAGCGAGCTGAGGACCACGTCGAAAGCCCCCTCCGGGTATTCGTACTCCTCCAGCTCCATCTGCCGGTACTCCACCGCCGTCTCTCGGGTCTGCTCCCGGGCACGGCGGAGCATGTTCTCTGAGCGGTCCAGCCCCAGCACGCGGACCGCCCCGTGCCGCGCTGCGTAGACGCAGTGCCATCCGAAGCCGCACCCCAGGTCCAACACCCGCTTTCCTGAGAAATCGGGGAGCATGCGCTCCAGTGTCCTCCACTCCCCAGCTCCCTCCAGTCCCAGGCGGGAACGGGACATCTGACTGTATTTTTCAAAAAAGCGCCGGTCATCGTAGATGTTCATGCTCTATTCTCCCCCTTGTTCAGACAAAATATCAGGGCTCACAGCGCTCTGTGGAGGATCTCCAGCACCTGTTCCAGTTGATCCGCCGGGATCTGGCCGGGGGCTGAGCCCTGGCCCACCATGCCGAAGGTGGCGGCGGAGCCGAACACCTCGCCGCACAGGCGGCTGATGACGCCGTCCGACGCCATGGACATGGTCAGCAGCGGCCGCTGGGCGTACAGCCGATACATCTCCTCGGTGGCGGAGAGCAGGGTCAGCACGTCAGCCTTGTTCTGGGGCATCACAGCCACCTTCAGGATGTCGGCCCCCATATCCTGCATCTTCCGCAGCCGGTAGATGAGCTCGGCGTGCTCCGGTGTCCGGTGGAATTCATGGCTGGACCCCACCACCGCCGCGCCGGCATCATGGATGGCGGAGATGTTCTTGCGCACCACCTCGTCACCGGAAAAAATCTCCACATCCACCGCGTCCACATAGCTCGACTGGGCGACGGCCCGGTTCAAAGCGGTGTAGTCCTCCATACCGATCTCCTTTTCGCCGCCCTCCCGCTTGGTGCGGAAAGTGAAGAGGATGGGGATCTCCCCCAGTGCCTCGTTCAGCTGTCTGGCGGTATCCACCACCCGCTGGACGTCGCCCACGCCCTGGAAGTAGTCCACCCGCCATTCCACCACATCGGGCTTGGCCTGGACCAGCTGGGCGGCTTTGTCTAGGATCTCCTGCTCCGTCTTCCCTACGATGGGGACGATGATCTTCGGTCTGCCCGCGCCGATCTCCACCCCGCGCAGCAGTACGGTCTTTGTCTTCATCGGTTCTCACCCGCTCCTTCTTCTGAATCGGCCAACCCCACCGGGGGCCGCTCTTTTGGATCAACAGGTGCATTATAGCAGAGCGCCAGTCGGCCGTCCACCCCCCGCACGGGAGAGGGGACAGATTTTTCTTGACATTCCCACCTTTTACATGCAAAATTAGTTATACAAGTATTACTTCAAGGAAATTGGGGGGATCAAGATGTCTGACAATGAGAAGTATATGAGCTCCGTCAAGGTGGGACCGAAAGGCCAAATCGTCATTCCTAAGGAGATCCGGGACATGTTCCAGATCAGCCCCGGGGACACCCTGCTGATCCTGGCCGACGCACAACGGGGCATCGCCCTGGAGCGCTACCAGGTCTTTGAGCAGATCGCCGAGTCCATCTTCCAGGGGCGGGGCCGGGATATCTATCCTGACCACAGCGAGTCGGAGTCCAGGGCTTTTGCCCAGGCCATCCGGCAGCTGAGCACACCGGAAGAGCCTGAGGAACGGTAAGCTCTGCCAGGGAAAGGAGGGGACTTCATGTATTCATGTACCGAATCGCCTTTTTCTCCATCTATGCTCACGGGCACACCAATCCCACTCTTCCGGTGGTACGGGAGCTGACCTGCCGTGGGCACCAGGTCCGCTATTACTCCTTCGCCCCCTTTCGGGAGAAGATCCAGGCCGCCGGCGCCCAATTCGTCCCCTGCGACTCCTATCTGCCTCCGGCGCCTCCGGATCTGGAGCGAAGGGTGGGCCGCGACTTCGCCGCCCTGGTGGAGATGATCACCCAAACCCTCCTGGCCATGGATGGCCCCGTGGGCCGGGATCTGGCCCAATTCCAGCCCCACTGCGTGGTATCCGACTCCTTGTGCTTCTGGGGAAAGCTGTGGGCCGCCAAGCTGGCCTGCCCCTATGTCTGCTCCACCACCACCTTCGCCTTCAACCGCCATACCGCCAAGCTGATGAAGCAGACGCCGGGGCAGTTCCTGCGGCTGCTTACGGGTCGGGGCCGCATCCGCCGCTGCATGGCCCAGCTGTGCCAGGCGGGCTATCCGATGAAGGGACTGCTCTCCCTCATTGAGAACGACGGACACACCGACACCATCGTCTACACTTCCTGGGAATTCCAGCCCCTGGCCGACACCTTTTCCAGCCGGTATGCCTTTATCGGGCCCTCGGTGCCCGAGCTGACTCACGCCCCACGCTCCGGCGGGGACAGGCAGATCTACATCTCCCTGGGGACTGTCAACAACCGCAGCCGCTCCTTTTATCGCGCCTGCCTGGAGGCCCTGCGGAGCTGGGAGGGGGTGCGGGCCGTTCTCTCTCTGGGCGGTGGGTGCAGGCCGGAAGAGCTGGGAGATGTTCCGCCCAATGTCCAGGTCTTTCCCCAGGTAGACCAGCTGGCCGTCCTGTCTCAGTCCGACGCCTTTCTCTCCCACTGCGGCATGAACAGCGTCAGCGAGAGCCTCTACCTGGGGGTCCCCCTGGTCCTCTTCCCCCAGCAGGAGGAGCAGGGCATGGTGGCCCGCCGGGTCCAGGAGCTGGGGGCGGGCATCCCGCTGCCCGCTCCCACCCCCGCCGCCATCCATCAGGCCCTCTCCCTCGTCCTGGCTGATCCTGCCTTTCAGCACAGCGCCCAGCACATCTCTGAAGGGTTCCGCGCCGCCGGCGGCTACCGGCGGGGAGCGGATAATATCCTGGAAGCGGCCATGGGCAGTGCTCCCCTGCCCTGAACACCTGTTCGGCGGGGCGGAGAGAAAAACAGCGGCGTGACGAAATCGTCACGCCGCTCAGGCTGTGGAAAAAGTCCTGAAGTGCTTTTTTCACAGCCTGCTTCCCGTTACTTTCCCGCCCCAAAAGGGGCGGGAAAGTCCTCGCTCTGCTCGCCTCAGCCCTTGCCACGCAAGGGCTGAGAGGGATGTGATCCCATTCGAGGCGGGCTGCCGCCCCCTCGAGCTCCCCCTGATCTTAAAATACCTGTCTCCGAAAAAATCTCTTGGACAATTTAAGCGGCGTGACGAAATCGTCACGCCGCTGTTTTGTGCTTTCGGGCAGGGAGTTACTCCTCGTCTCCCTCCACCGTGTCATCCGACAGGTCCAGAGAGAACTTGGTCTGGCAGTTGGGGCACTCTACTTCCCCCTCCGCCAGCGCCTTGTCATCGATGACGATGGGTTCCTCGCAATTGGGGCACTCAACCTCAAAGTAGTCGTCCTCATCCTCGTCCTCACCGTAGACCACGGACTCCACATCCGCCAGGTCGTCGGAAATGGTGTCGATCTCCTCCCCGAGGGCCAGAGCGTTCTCTTCCAGGTCCTCGATGGACAGCCCCACTTCCTCCAGGATGCCGATCATCACGGAGATGAGCTTGCCCTCCTTGGACTTCTCCACATCCAGGTTCAGGCCCTCAGCCAGCCCCTTCAGATAAGCAACTTTCTCAGAAATAGTCATAGCAGTTTCCCTTTCTGAGGCTAAGCCTCCTTCAATTCTGTGTCGTACCCTCTGCCCCAGTGTCTCTCCCGGCCTGATTTTGTTCTTTTCAGCCTCTGCAGGACCTCATCGATACCCATCCCCGCTCTCTGCGGGGCCGGACATCTGTCTCTGCCATCAGCCCTTGCAGCGCTCCAGGTACTCTCCGGTGCGGGTGTCGATCTTGATCTTGTCACCAGGGTTGATGAACAGGGGCACCTTGATCTCGGCGCCGGTCTCCAGGGTGGCGGGCTTGGTCACGTTGGTGGCGGTGTCGCCCTTGAAGCCGGGATCGGTCTCGGTGACCTCCAGCTCCACGAAGTTGGGGGGCTCCACACCGAAGACGCTGCCCTTGTAGGACATGACCTTGCAGCTCATGTTCTCCTTCACGAACTTGAAGGCGTCGCCCAGCATATCCTTGCTGATGGGCAGCATGTCGTAGGTCTCCATGTCCATGAAATAGTACAGATCGCCGTCGTTGTAGCTGTACTCCATGTCCTTGCGCTCCACGAAAGCCTGTTCAAACTTGGCGGTGGGGTTGAAGGAGGTCTCGGTCACACCGCCGGTGATGATGTTCTTCATCTTGGTGCGGACAAAGGCGGCGCCCTTGCCGGGCTTGACGTGCTGGAACTCGACGACCTGCATGACCTTGCCGTCCATCTCAAAGGTCACGCCGTTGCGGAAATCACTGGCGGAAATCATTGCCATAGGAATCATCCTCCAAATGTTTTTATGAACTGATATATTCTACCCTTTTTTTCTGGATTTGACAAGAGGTTTTCTGTAAAATCACAGGACGATCAGCTCTTTTGGCGACTTTGTCAGGTCACGGCATCCCGTTTCCGACAGGACGATCACGTCCTCGATGCGCACGCCAAAACGCCCGGGCAGATAGATGCCCGGCTCGGCGGAGACCACTGCCCCCACGGGCATGATCCGTTCCTCCCCCGGCGCGGCATTGGGGGACTCGTGGATCTCCAGTCCCAGGGAGTGGCCGAAGCTGTGGGAAAATGCCTCCCCATACCCCGCCGCCTGGATCACCGTCCGGCCTGCGGCATCGATCTCCCGCCCGGCCAGCCCGGCCCGGGCGGCGGCGATGCCAGCCTGCTGGGCCTCCAGCACCACCTGATATACCCGCTCCATCTCCGGTGCGGGCTTTCCCACCGCCACGGTGCGGGTCATGTCGGAGCAGTAGCCCCTCCACACACAGCCGAAATCCATGGTGACGAACATCCCAGGCTGGATCACCGTGTCTCCGGGGACGGCATGGGGTTTGGAGCCATTGGCGCCGGCGGCCACGATAGGGTCGAAGGAGACCCGCTCCCCGCCCCGGCGCAGCAGCTCATACACCAGCCGGGCGGCCACCTCCCGCTCCGTCTGCCCCGGGCGGATAAAATTCAAAATCGCCTGAAATGCCTCGTCGGTGATGCGCTGGGCCTTCTCCATGGCGGCCAGCTCCTCTCCGTCCTTGGACGCCCGCAGGCCGTCCGGCAGGTCCTGAGCCGGGACCAGGGTGCAGGGCAGGGCCCTCTCATACCGGGCCAGGGCGTCCACACTCACGGCCCCGCTCTCAAAGCCCACCCGCTTCAGGCCGCGCTCCTGGAGATAGCCGGCGGCCAGGGCCAGATGGCCCCGCTCCCGGGTCACCAGCTCCACCTGAGCCCCCTGCACCTCCTGCCGGGCCGCCTCGATGTAGCGGCTGTCGGTGGAATAGTGGGCCCCCTCCCGGGTCACCAGCACCAGGCCCTCCCCGTGGAAGCCCACGGCGTACCGCTCCCCGGCCTGACTGGCGAGCAGCATGGCGTCCAGCTGATGGTCCGCCAGTTTTCCTGCGATCTGGGCAATATGGTCCATCCCATGTCCCTCCTTTTGAACGGCCGCAGCTCAGCGGTCATAGCCGATGTACTTCTCCAGGATATCCAGCGGCACCCGGCTCCCCTGCTCCTCGCCGATCTTATAGAAGCCGTACCGCTGATAAAAGTGCTGGGCGGGGGTGTTGTAGCTGGCACAGCGCAGGCGCAGATACTGCCGCCCCAGGGGGCGGTAGAAGGACACCGCCTGCCCGATGAGCTGCACCCCCAGCCCCTGGGCCCGCAGCTGGGGCACAATGTAGCAGAATGGGATATAGCCGGCCCCGTCCTTGGCATACCGCTCTGGGTCCAGCTGGATCAGCCCCGCCATCCGGTCCCCCGCCATGGCGCAGGTCACCCCCCATGGGGTGCGGCCGCAGTGAAGGCGGGCATCCTGAAGAAAGCTCTCCCCATCAAAGGGGGTGTCCTCTCCGTGGACGGTGATCCATGCCTCCCGCCGGGCCTCGTAATAGGTCTGGCTCTCCCGCTCCAAGTTCAGGGGCCGGAACCACAGGTTCACGTCCTCCGCCCGCTTCCCGTCCCTCCGCCACCAGGACTGGCGGGCCAGTGTGGAGATAGCGGGGTCCAGGTGGGAGTTGTCCCCCTCGAAGGCCAGCTGGAACGCCGCTCCGTCCCACTTCAGGCAGGAGACGGCGGTGTTGTCACTGTGGCGCAGGCCGTGCCACTCCTCCGGCGGGATGCCCTTGATCCGCGCCAGAGCCTGCCGGATGGCGGTGCCGTGGCTGAACACCGCCACCGTCTGGTCCGGGTGGGCGGCGGCGATGCGGCGCAGGGCCCGCTCCACCCGCTCCCCCAGCTCCCCCAGCCCCTCTCCACGGGGGGCCGTCCAGGTGGGGTCGCTGCGGTTGAAGCGGTCCAGCTCCCCGGGCTGGGTGCGGCGCACCTGGCCCCAGGTCTGGTCCTCCCAGTCCCCCATGTTCAGCTCCCGCAGCTCCGGGTCGGTACGCAGTTCCAGGCCCCTGGGCTCATAGACAGCCCGGGCCGTGGTGCAGGTACGGTACAGGTCGCTGGACCACACCGCGTCGAAGTGCTCCCCCTGGAAGCGCTGCTCCAGGGCCTGGATCTGCCTGAGACCGTTCTCGGTCACCAGGGCGTCGTACCAGCCGTGGATGCGGCGGTACAGGTTTCCCTCCGCCTCAGCGTGGCGGATCAGATAGATGGTCGTCATATTCGGTATTCCTTCTTTTGAGTTTCGCGGCACGCCCCACCGGGGCTCCGCCTGCCGCGTATCCTTACCAGGGCTTCACTCCGCCGATGAGCTCCGCCGCCCGTTCCAGGCCCTGGCCGGCCGCCAGGGCGGCCAGCTCGTCCCGCACCCGGATGGGGGCGTAGGGGTCAGCGAAGAGGGCGGTGCCCACCGCCACGGCGGAGGCCCCGGCCAGCATCATCTGGGCCGCGTCCTCCCCCTTGGACACCCCGCCCATCCCCAGGATGGGCAGGTCCACCGCCTGGGCCACCTCCCAGACCATCCGCACCGCCACAGGCAGGACGGCGGGGCCGGACAGGCCGCCGGTGTTCATCTTCAGCACAGGGTGCCGGGTGTTCACGTCGATGCGCATCCCCCGCAGGGTGTTGATGAGCGAGAGAGCGTCCGCCCCCGCCCCGGCCACCGCCCGGGCGATCTCCGTGATGTCCGTCACATTGGGTGAGAGCTTCACCATCACTGGGACCGAGCCGGCGTGAGCCTTGGCCACCTGGGTGACTTCGGCGGCCAGTTCCGGCCTGGTGCCGTAGGCCAGTCCCCCCGCCTTCACATTGGGGCAGGAGATGTTCACCTCGATCAGGTCCACCCCGGCCTGGGCCAGCTTTTCACACATGATGCCGTATTCCTCGGGGGTGTTCCCAGAGATGTTGGCGATCACCTTCACGTCATACTGCCGCAGGAAGGGGAGCTCCGTCTCCACAAAGGCGTCCACCCCCGGGTTCTGGAGGCCCACCGAGTTGAGAATGCCCATGGGAGTCTCTGCGATTCGGGGGCCCGGGTTGCCCTCCCGGCGGTGGAGGGTCAGGCCCTTGGCGCAGATGGCGCCCAGTTCGCCCAGGTCATAGAACGCCCCGTACTCCCGGCCGAAGCCGAAGGTCCCAGAGGCCACGCACACCGGGTTTTTCAGAGTCACCCCAGCCAGCTCCACCCTCATATCCACATCAGGCATCCCAATCCACCTCCCTGGCGTCAAAGACGGGTCCGTCCTTGCACACATGTTTCCGGCTGCCGTCCGCCATGTCGCAGGCACAGACCAGGCAGGCGCCTACGCCGCAGCCCATCCGCTCCTCCATAGACACCAGGCAGCGCACGCCGAAGTCCTCCGCCGCCCGGGCCACGTTTCTCAGCATGGGCCGGGGGCCGCAGGCCAGCACCGCGTCATAGCCCCGGTCTCCCTCCAGCTCCCGCCGCACCAGCGCATCCACATAGC
Organism: Lawsonibacter asaccharolyticus; assembly: GCA_003112755.1. NCBI lineage: Bacteria > Bacillati > Bacillota > Clostridia > Eubacteriales > Oscillospiraceae > Lawsonibacter > Lawsonibacter asaccharolyticus. Next base: position 435,352 of record BFBT01000001.1, read on the forward strand.
CGTGGAAGCCGTAGGAGCCGTCATCTGTGGCCACCTGCACCTGGGAGCACACGGAGCGGAACTGCTCCTCCAGCATCACCCTGTCCCCGGAGCGGAACCCCAGGATGGCGGTGCACCGCCCGGGGGCATACTGGGCGCAGCCCAGCATGGGGGGCACGCCGATGCCGCCCCCCACCAGCAGATAGCGGCCCTCCCGCTTCATGGGGAAGCCGTTGCCCAGCAGGCCCATCACGTCCAGGCTCTGTCCCTCACGGCGGCCGGCCAGCCAGGCGGTCCCCTCTCCCCGGACCTCAAAGACTACGGTCAGCCGGTCGGGGGCGTCCCCTTCCCCCGCCTGACAGGAGCAGACGGAGATGGGCCGGCGGAGCAGCCGGGAATGTCCGCACTTGATGTGGACGAACTGCCCCGGGGCCCGGAAGGCGGTCCGGACCATGTCCCCCGCCTCCAGAGTGAGGCTGATGGCGGCGTCATTGAGCATCGTCCTGCTGATGATGCCGCATTTCTGTTCTACTTTCATAATGGCGTCACACCCTCTGTGGAAAGTTTAGTGTCTCGCGGGCACACCTGGGGCGGCCCTTATTGGACCCATTCCGGGTCAAAAAATTTCAGCCGGCCGCAGACCTCGCAGCGGAACACCGCCATTTTCATGCTGCCTGACAGCAGATGGTCCAGGTCACCGCCCAAAAAGGTGTGCTCCCCCAGCTGAAAGGTGGATACCCCCAGCTTGGTCATGTCCTGGCCGCAGCAGCGGGCGGTCTTTTTCACCTGGGCCTGGCGCTGCTCCTCCTGCTGCCGGCGCTCCTGCGCCTGCTCCAGCTCCCGCTGCCACTGGACCCGGGCCTGGGGGAGGCGCTCCCGCACCTCCTCCCCCTCTCTCAGGTGAGGGGACCGGGCCATATACTCCCTGAGGGCGATCTTCTCCTCCCCCGCCGCATCCCGGTATCGCCGCATGCACTTCTCGCACAGGGTCTGACTGGTGCCGCACAGGGTGATGTAGCACAGGGACCAGCTTCCCGCCATCTCTCCGCAGAGCACACAGGCCCGCTTTGCCATAGTCCTTCCTCCTTCCCCCAGCCCCGCCCTTTTGCGGGAGCTGTTACACGATGGTGACGAAGCGCCTGATGTCGTCCCGCATGGCGATGGCCGCATCCCGGGCCGCCTGGGCAAAATCCCGGCCGTCCCCGCCGGTCTTCTGCCACGCACACATGATGCCCCGGGAGGAGTTGACGATGGCCCCGTGGCCGTACTTGTCAAAGGCATACTGCACGTCCTCCGCAGTCCCCCCCTGGGCGCCGTAGCCGGGCACCAGGAAGAAGGTGTGCTCCAGGCGCTTGCGCAGGGCCCGGATGTCGGAGGGGTAGGTGGCCCCGGTGACGGCCCCAGCCATGGTATAGCCGTACTTGCCCTCGGTCCCCTTAGCGATCCGCTGATTCAGGTCGCCCATCACCTGATAGACCAGCCGGTCCCCAGCCACCATATCCTGGAGCTCTCCGGAGCCGGGATTGGAGGTCTTGACCAGCACGAAGACACACTTGTCCTCCCCCTGAGCTGCCTTCAGGAAGGGGTTGATAGAGTCAGAGCCCATATAACCGTTGAGGGTGACGCAGTCGGCGTCAAAGGTCTTGAAGGTCTCCTCCCCGATCTTCACCCCGGACAGCCAGCCTTCCGCGTAGGCAGAGGCGGTGGAACCGATGTCTCCCCGCTTGATGTCGGCGATGACGAACAGCCCCTTGCTTTTGGCATAGCGGATGGTGCGCTCCAGCATCTCCATCCCCCGCCAGCCCAGATTTTCATAGTAGGCGGACTGTGGCTTCACTGCGGGGACGATGTCGCACAGGGCGTCGATCAGCCCCACGTTGAACTGATAGATGGCCTCACAGGCTCCCTCCAGCCCGGTGCCGTGCTCCGCGAAGGCGGCCTGGCGGATGTGTTCGGGCACATAGTCGATCCGGGCGTCCAGCCCGGCCACTGTAGGGTTCTTCATGGCCCGGATCTTGTCCTGGAGAACGTCAAAAGACATCAAACATCATTCCTTTTCGTTATTTTCATTTTTATTTCTACTATTTGTTTTCACATTTTGGGGGCCTGGCCCCTCTTCCGGCCGGTCTCACCAGCTTCCCGGATACTGACAGCGGATATTATATGCGGCCAGGCCCCCCGCCACAGTCACCAACAGGGACAGCAGAAAGGCCGGCATGAGCTCCAGCAGAGAGGCTGGCATGATGAGCCCCCCTGTGATGATCTGAATGGGCCCGATCCGCCGCTGATACTCTTTCCTCCACGGGGCCTCCCGCACCGACCGTTTCAGCCGCCAGGGCCATCCCAGCAGGTCTGTGATCCCCCAGAAGACCCAGGTCTCTCCCCAAAAGAAGGCCGCGATCAGTCCGGGGAGAGGGATATATCCCAGCCGGATCAGCTGGGCCGATGCCCCTATGATCAGGAGATTCCCCATCACAAAAAACAGCGTCGGCACCCAGCTGGGCACGCTCCTCCGCGTCTTCATGCCGATCCCACCCTTCTGCTCCCTCTCCGCCGCAGGCCGGCTCTCAGGGGGCCTCGTAGATGACCGTTCCGCCCACGATGGTGTACTTCACCCGCCCCTTTACCTTCCATCCGGCGAAGGGGGTGTTGCGCCCCTTGGATGCAAACTGCTCCGGGTCTACCGTCCACTCTTCGTTCGGGTCGAAGATGACGATGTCCGCGTCATTTCCCAGAGCCAGCCGTCCCTTCGACAGCCCCAGGATAGAGGCGGGGTTCACCGTCATCCGGCGGACGATCTCCGTCAGCTCCATCTTTCCGGTGTGATACAGGGCGGTCAGGGTGACTGCCAGGGAGGTCTCCAGCCCGACCATGCCGCTGGGCGCCCGGGTGAGGGGCCTGGCCTTCTCCTCGGCGGAGTGGGGGGCGTGGTCGGTGGCGATGGCGTCGATGGTGCCGTCCCGCAGGCCGGCGATGATCCCCTTCACATCCTGCTGTGTCCGCAGGGGGGGATTGATCCTGGCCAGGGACCCCTGCGTCAGGATCTCGTCCTCTGTGAGGGTAAAATACTGGGGGCAGGTCTCGCAGGTAACGGGCACCCCGTGCTCCTTCATCCGGCGCACGATGTCCACCGCCTTTGCCGTCGAGATATGGCAGATGTGGACCCGGGCGCCGGTCTCCTCCGCCAGCATGGCCGCGCGCATCACCTCCAGCTCCTCAGCGATGGCGGGCCGTCCCTCCAGCCAGAGCTGGCGGGATACGCTGCCCTCGTTCACCGCCCGGCCCTCCACCATGGAGGTGTCCTCACAGTGGCAGAGGACAGGCAGCTCCTGCCGCTTGGCCCTTATCATGGCGTCCCGCATCAGGTTGGCGTTGTCCACGTTGCAGCCGTCATCGGAGAGGGCCACCGCCCCCGCCTTTTTCAGCGCCTCTGCGTCGGTGGGCTCCTCCCCTCTCAGCCCCACGGACACCGCCGCGATGGGGTAGACGTGGACGCCGCTCCCCTCCTTGGCCCGCTCCCGCACATAGTGCAGCTGCTCCGGGCAGTCCAGCACCGGGTCCGTGTTGGCCATACAGGCCAGGGAGGTGACCCCTCCCCGGGCCGCCGCAGCCGTGCCGGTGCGGATGTCCTCTTTATAGGTGTACCCCGGGTCCCGCAGGTGTACGTGCATGTCCACCAGGCCCGGGCTCACCACCAGCCCCGAGGCGTCGATGATCCGGTCCGCCTCCGTCTCCAGCCCCCGCTCCAGCAGGGCCACCCGGCCGTTTTCCGCCAGCAGGTCGGTCAGCGTCACGGTCTTGCTCACCGGGTCCAGGACCCTTCCGTTCTGAATCAGTAATTTCATGTCAAACTCCTCCGGGGACCGCGGGGGGAATGCCCGGGCACCACTGTCAGCTTTTCTCTGTGTTGTATGCCCCTGCGGTCCGGCCCAGGTCCTCCTTCTCAGCTCCACTGCCTCAGACCGGAGCCTGCCGCATCTCGATACCGGCTTTATTATAGCGAAACCAGCAGGATTTAGCAACGGATTTTTCCCGCTTTTGGGGAAGAATAGCGTATGACCGAAACGCCCGTCCACGGTGCGTTTTGGAAAAAAGGAGGAATGGATATGAGCAGCGGACAATTTTGGTGGGGCATGACCACTGGACTGGTGGCCGGCGCCGTCGTGGGCATGAGCGTGGCACCCTCCCGCCGGGAGATGAAAAAGACCGCCCACAAGGTGGCCAAGCATGTCAATGAGGCCGTGGAGGATCTGACCGAGGCCCTGGGCATGTGACCCTCCCATCAAGACAGCTCCCGCCGCGGGCAGACCGTGGCGGGAGCTGTCTTGATGCCGTTGTTTTTGTTTCCGCCCAGGCTCACAGCCGCACCGGCACCGGCCGGCCGGGCAGCAGCTCCTCCGGCGTCACCCGGCACTCCATGGCCAGCACCTCCACGCCGGCCTCCGCTGCGTGGCGCAGGGCCGCCCCAAAGGCGGGGTGGGTCCGGTCGTTAGGCTCGAACCATGAGACGTTCTCCATCTGAATGACAAAGCACACCGCCGTCCGGTATCCCGCCCGGCGGGCCTCCTCCAGCTCCTGAAGGTGCTTTACCCCCCGCAGCGTGGGGGCATCGGGGAAGCGGACCACCCCGTCCTCCTCCAATGTGACCCCTTTCACCTCCACAAATCCCAGCTCTGCTGAAGACTCCCAGTAGAAATCGAATCTAGAATTCCTATATGTAGTCTCCGGACGCAGCAGAGACAGCTCCGGAAGGAATCCTCCGCCCCGGGCCCACTCCTCGAACACCCGGTTGGGGGCCTGAGCGTCCATATTGATGAGTCTTGTCCCCTTCTCCACTGCGATCAGGTCATATTGGGTCTTTCGGGCCGGGTTCCCGCTCTCCTCCAGATAGACCTTCGCGCCAGGGACCAGCAGTTCACGGCACCTGCCTGTATTTTTCACGTGGCACACAGCCGCCGTACCGCCCAGCTCCACATGAGCCACGAACCGGTTTGGCCGGTCCAGGAAGGTCCCGGGCCGTATCTTTTCATATTTCATCTTGCCGCTCCTGTCTTTATCATGGTATGATAGGGACGGACCGCCGGCATCCCGCCGCCCGTCACAACGAGGAAATGGAGTCTCCCGATGCAGAAGAAAGCTTACCTCTCTATTATTTCCGCCGCCGCCCTCTGGGGCTGCATCGGTGTATTTCTCCGTCTGCTCACCGCCGCGGGCCTGGACTCCATGGAATCGGTGGCAGTACGCAGCACGGTGGCCGCCATCCTTTACTTTTTCTGGCTGCTCTTCACTGACCGGGCCGCCTTCCGGGTACGCCTGCAAGATCTCTGGTACTTTGTGGGGACCGGCATCTTCAGCGTGCTCTTTTTCAACTGGTGCTACTTCAATGCCATCTCACTCAGTGCCCTGTCCGTGGCCGCCGTCCTGCTGTACACCTCTCCCGTCTTTGTGATGCTGCTCTCTGCGCTCTGCTTCCAGGAACCTATCACCCCCCGCAAGATCGGCGCCCTCCTGCTCACCTTCTGCGGCTGTGTGCTGGTGGCCGGCCTGTTTCCCGCCGGGGTGGGGAGCATCTCTGCCGCCGCGGTGCTTTTCGGCCTGGGTTCCGGCTTCGGCTATGCCCTGTACAGCATTTTCAGTAAACTGGCCCTGAAACGGTACTCCCCCTCCACCATCACCTTCTATACTTTTCTGTTCTCCGCTCTGGGCTCCCTGCCCCTGTCTCGTTTATGGGAGGACGCCTCCCTCCTTTTAGACCCCAGGGCCATCCTGGGCGGTCTTGGCATAGGCGTCTTGTGCTGCATCCTGCCCTATCTGCTCTATACGGAGGGCCTGCGCTGGGCAGAGCCCGGCAAGGCCGCTATTCTGGCCACTGTGGAGCCCTTTGTGGCCGCCCTCATCGGTATTTTCGCGTTTCATGAGGCAGTCACCCCCTATAAGCTGCTGGGTATGGCCGCCATCTTCGGGGCGATCCTGATCCTGAACCGCCGCCCCTGAACCGGCCCGTCACTTTGTCTGTCCACCTTACGCAAGCAAGGGCGGCTCCTATGGGAGCCGCCCTTCTTTTATGCTCTCTTCTCCGGCCCGCTTACAGCTTGACGAATTTGTCCCGATTGGCCCGGCAGATGGGACATTGATACCCCTCGGGCAGGGTCTCCTTCTCAGCCACATAGCCGCAGATGGTACACTTCCAGCCCTCATTGCCCTCCAGGGTGCGGTACACGGTAGCGGCCGGAGGCGTGGAGCCCCCGCCGTTCTTGAAGTCATCCACCGTCAGGGCAGGGCCTTCGCCCAAGGTCTCCGCCTCGGTAGCCTCTCCGATATAAAGCATATAGGTCCCCAGATCCAGCTTTTCCACGATCTTGCAGCTGATCCGGGCCAGGGCGTGGTCCTTCACATAGGGGTTGCCCGCCTCATCGGTCTGGACATCAAAGCCCTCAAATTTGTCCACCACCCGGCCGGACTTGTAGCCAAACAGGTCCACCAGATCCTTGGGAGTATCTTTGGCCAAGACAGTGGCGGCAAAGCTGCCCGCGGTCTCGATGGTCTTGAAGGTCTCATTGCTCTTATTGACCGTCAACGAGAATTTGTAGGGGCTGGAAGAGGTCACCTGATGCAGGGAGTTGACGATGCACCCATTGCGCTTCCCATCGGCGGCAGCCGCCACGATAAATAGTCCATAATTGATCCGGTTAAACGCCTTTCGATTCATAATATTCCCTCCGCACTCATCACTCATTTAATAGGAATCATTCCTGTTATTGCCTTCAGTATATCATATTTTGCCCCTTTGTCAAGGAAAAAACACAGTTAAAAATAAAAACGAGGAGCAGATAAAACTGCTCCTCGTCTGTGTAGGCACTACCTATTTTCCCAGCCCGTCTCCAGGCAAGTATCTTCGGCAGAAGCGAGCTTAACTTCCGTGTTCGGAATGGGAACGGGTGGACCCTCGCTCTAATCAGCACCTACTTTACTTTCTCCGAAAAGAAAGTAAGCAAAGAAAAGTTCTTGCGCCTTTTCTCTCCTTACCGTCTTCCCAACAGTAAGTATTATATCCGCTATTTTTGATTTGTCAAGAGAAATTTGGTGACCCGTACGGGAATCGAACCCATGTTTGCGGCGTGAGAGGCCGCCGTCTTAACCGCTTGACCAACGGGCCATCGTCGCTCCTCTTTCAGCAGTCCCCGCCCAGGACGCACCCAGCGTCCTGGACAGGACCACTTGGTGCACCTTCACGGATTCGAACCGGGGACCCACTGATTAAGAGTCAGTTGCTCTACCAACTGAGCTAAAGGTGCATCTCCTGCGCCTTCAAAACCGAACAGTGAAACTCGCTTTTCCTTCGCTCACAAGCGCCTGCATTCTTCTTCCTTGACCTTAAGGTCAAGCCCTCGGCTTATTAGTATCGGTCAGCTACATGCCTCGCAGCACTTCCACCTCCGACCTATCAACGACATAGTCTACGTCGAGCCTTACTCCATAAAGGATGAGAGATCTAATCTTAGGGAGAGTTTCACGCTTAGATGCTTTCAGCGTTTATCTCGTCCAGACGTAGCTACCCAGCTGTGCCCTTGGCAGGACAACTGGTGCACCAGAGGTCTGTCCATCCCGGTCCTCTCGTACTAAGGACAGCTCCCTTCAAATCTCTTACGCCCGCAACAGATAGGGACCGAACTGTCTCACGACGTTCTGAACCCAGCTCGCGTGCCACTTTAATCGGCGAACAGCCGAACCCTTGGGACCGAATTCAGCCCCAGGATGTGACGAGCCGACATCGAGGTGCCAAACCTCCCCGTCGCTGTGGACGCTTGGGGGAGATCAGCCTGTTATCCCCAGGGTAGCTTTTATCCGTTGAGCGACGGCATTTCCACTCACATACCGCCGGATCACTAACTCCAACTTTCGTTACTGCTCGACCCGTCGGTCTCGCAGTTAGGCTCGTTTATGCGTTTACACTCACTGCACGATTTCTGTCCGTGCTGAACGAACCTTTGAGCGCCTCCGTTACCTTTTAGGAGGCGACCGCCCCAGTCAAACTGCCCACCTAACAGTGTCCCCCGGCCGGATTCACGGCCGCAGGTTAGAAAACCAGTAAATCAAGGGTGGTATCCCAAGGGTGACTCCACCTGAGCTGACGCCCAAGCTTCCATGTCTCCCACCTATCCTGTACATGATTTACCAATCCTCAGTATTAAGCTACAGTAAAGCTCCATGGGGTCTTTCCGTCTAGTTGCGGGTAACCGGCATCTTCACCGGTACTACAATTTCGCCGGGTGGGCTGTTGAGACAGCGCCCAAATCGTTACGCCATTCGTGCGGGTCAGAACTTACCTGACAAGGAATTTCGCTACCTTAGGACCGTTATAGTTACGGCCGCCGTTTACTGGGGCTTCAATTCAGACCTTCGCTTGCGCTAAGCCCTCCTCTTAACCTTCCAGCACCGGGCAGGCGTCAGCCCATATACGTCATCTTTCGATTTAGCATAGACCTGTGTTTTTGGTAAACAGTCGCTTGGGCCTATTCTCTGCGGCTCCCCTTAGGGAGCTCCCCTTATCCCGAAGTTACGGGGTAATTTTGCCGAGTTCCTTAACAACCCTTCTCCCGTTGGCCTTAGGATTCTCTCCTCATCTACCTGTGTCGGTTTGCGGTACGGGCACCTTAGCATACACTAGAACTTTTCTCGCCTCGTCATTCTCCAGCTTCCCTACTTATTTTCGGTCCCTTTCGCCCGGGTCAACCAACGCCCGGGTCTGGATAGCTCCAAGTGTCCTTCTAGCTTAAGTTTCGGTGGCTACGGAATTTCAACCGTATGTGCATCGACTACGCCTCTCGGCCTCGCCTTAGCTCCCGGCTTACCTTGGGCGGACGAACCTTCCCCAAGAAACCTTAGATTTTCGGCCATTATGATTCCCACATAATTCTCGCTACTCATTCCGGCATTCTCACTCGAATACAGTCCACCGCTGCTCCCGCTGCGACTTCACCCCGTATTCGACGCTCCCCTACCATGCATTGCTGCATCCCAAGCTTCGGTGTTACGCTTAGCCCCGTTACATTTTCCGCGCAGAATCACTCGACCAGTGAGCTATTACGCACTCTTTTAATGAGTGGCTGCTTCTAAGCCAACATCCTGGTTGTTTTCGCAATTCCACATCGTTTTCCACTTAGCGTATCTTTGGGACCTTAGCTGTGGGTCTGGGCTGTTTCCCTTTTGTCCACGAGACTTATCTCACGTAGACTGACTGCTGATCATCAATTATCCGGCATTCAGAGTTTGATAGGGTTCAGTAACTTTATCAGCCCCTAGCCCATTCAGTGCTTTACCTCCGGTAATCTAAATCAACGCTAGCCCTAAAGCTATTTCGGGGAGAACCAGCTATCTCCAAGTTCGATTAGAATTTCTCCGCTATCCACAGGTCATCCGCCACCATTGCAACGGGGGTCGGTTCGGTCCTCCATGGGGTTTTACCCCCACTTCAACCTGCCCATGGATAGGTCACCTGGTTTCGGGTCTATTGCATACAACTTCATACGCCCTATTCAGACTCGCTCTCGCTTCGCCTCCGGTGCTGAACACCTTAAGCTTGCTGCATACAATAACTCGCCGGACCGTTCTACAAAAAGTACCTCATCACACCTTAACGTGCTTTGAGTGCTTGTAAGCACAAGGTTTCAGGTTCTATTTCACTCCCCTCCCGGGGTCCTTTTCACCTTTCCCTCACGGTACTGCTCCTCTATCGGTCATCAGGTAGTATTTAGGGTTGGAGGGTGGTCCCCCCGGTTTCCCACAGGGTTTCACGTGTCCTGCGGTACTCTGGATCCCAGCTGACAGAACTCAGTTTTCGCTTACGGGACTATCACCCGCTATGGTCGGCCTTCCCATACCGTTCAGCTAACTTATTCTGCCGTGCGCCGGTCCACAACCCCGGTGAATAAATCCACCGGTTTGCCCTCTTCCGCGTTCGCTCGCCACTACTAGCGGAATCTCTGTTGATTTCTCTTCCTCGCCCTACTTAGATGTTTCAGTTCAGGCGGTTCCCTACCTACGCCTATTTTGTTCAACGCAGGTTGACGGAGTATTGCTCCGCCGGGTTTCCCCATTCGGAAATTCCGGGATCAATGCTTATGTGCAGCTCCCCCAGACTTATCGCAGCTTGTCACGTCCTTCATCGGCTCCTGATGCCAAGGCATTCCCCTTGCGCTCTTTCTAGCTTGACCTTCGTAGAACAGCCTTTCAGCTGTTCTCTATCGTCATTTTAGAATTATGCAGGCTTCAGATTTGGTTCATTGTAGTTTGTGTTACCCTTTATTTAAAAGTCCACAAATTTTACTTTGTTACCTCTCTGTTGCTTGCTCGCAATTTCTTGCTTGCTTCACTGTTCAGTTTTCAAGGTGCAGGCTTCCAACCTTTTTCAAGGTCAGATTGAAATGCTCGGACCATTGCCCAAACACTTCAATCCGATCTTGGTGGAGATAAGCGGGATCGAACCGCTGGCCTCCTGCTTGCAAGGCAGGCGCTCTCCCAGCTGAGCTATACCCCCATACCTCAGAGCTTTTTAGTGGTGGGCCCAAGTGGACTCGAACCACCGACCTCACGATTATCAGTCGTGCGCTCTAGCCAGCTGAGCTATGGGCCCGTAAGGTTCGCCGCCCTCCAGCGTGCGCCCTCTAAATTAAACAACGTAACGACTTTACGCTCCACCATTACTGACCTAGGACACTGCAACAAACTATCGTCTGCTGAGTTCTCCTTAGAAAGGAGGTGATCCAGCCGCACCTTCCGATACGGCTACCTTGTTACGACTTCACCCCAATTATCGAACCCACCTTCGGCCGCGTCCCCCTTGCGGTTAGACTACGGACTTCGGGTGTTCCCGACTCTCATGGTGTGACGGGCGGTGTGTACAAGGCCCGGGAACGTATTCACCGCGGCATGCTGATCCGCGATTACTAGCGATTCCAACTTCATACAGGCGGGTTTCAGCCTGCAATCCGAACTGGGATGGCTTTTAGGGATTTGCTCCACCTCGCGGTCTTGCTTCCCTCTGTTTACCACCATTGTAGTACGTGTGTAGCCCAGGACATAAGGGGCATGATGATTTGACGTCGTCCCCGCCTTCCTCCGTTTTGTCAACGGCAGTCTCGCTAGAGTGCTCTTGCGTAGCAACTAACAATAAGGGTTGCGCTCGTTGCGGGACTTAACCCAACATCTCACGACACGAGCTGACGACAACCATGCACCACCTGTCTCTACTTTCCCCGAAGGGCACCTAATGCATCTCTGCTTCGTTAGTAGGATGTCAAGCCCTGGTAAGGTTCTTCGCGTTGCTTCGAATTAAACCACATACTCCACCGCTTGTGCGGGCCCCCGTCAATTCCTTTGAGTTTCAACCTTGCGATCGTACTCCCCAGGTGGGATACTTATTGTGTTAACTGCGGCACGGAGGGGGTCAGACCCCCCACACCTAGTATCCATCGTTTACAGCGTGGACTACCAGGGTATCTAATCCTGTTTGCTCCCCACGCTTTCGCGCCTCAGCGTCAGTTACTGTCCAGCAATCCGCCTTCGCCACTGGTGTTCCTCCGTATATCTACGCATTTCACCGCTACACACGGAATTCCGATTGCCTCTCCAGCACTCAAGAAAAACAGTTTCAAATGCAGGCTATGGGTTGAGCCCATAGTTTTCACATCTGACTTGCCTTCCCGCCTACACGCCCTTTACACCCAGTAAATCCGGATAACGCTTGCCACCTACGTATTACCGCGGCTGCTGGCACGTAGTTAGCCGTGGCTTATTCCTCAGGTACCGTCATTTGTTCGTCCCTGAGAAAAGAAGTTTACAACCCGAAAGCCTTCTTCCTTCACGCGGCGTTGCTGGGTCAGGCTTGCGCCCATTGCCCAATATTCCCCACTGCTGCCTCCCGTAGGAGTCTGGGCCGTGTCTCAGTCCCAATGTGGCCGGCCAACCTCTCAGTCCGGCTACTGATCGTCGCCTTGGTGGGCCATTACCCCGCCAACAAGCTAATCAGACGCGAGGCCATCTCAGAGCGATAAATCTTTGGCAGTCAGGACCATGCGGTCCAACTGCATCATGCGGTATTAGCAGGCCTTTCGGTCTGTTATTCCCCACTCCAAGGCAGGTTCCTCACGCGTTACTCACCCGTCCGCCACTAAGTAACCTTATCAATTGGACGAATCCTCTTTCTAAGGCACTCCGTTCGACTTGCATGTGTTAAGCACGCCGCCAGCGTTCATCCTGAGCCAGGATCAAACTCTCAATAAAATGGTATCTAAAGAGCCGAGGCTCTTCAAATCACTTTATTGAAGCTCATTCCAGCTTCAAAGAAATTTAACGGTCGTCCTTCAAGCTCAAGCTTGTTTGAACAACCAAATCCAAATCTGGTGCTTCGTGTTTTCGTTACGTTGTTTAATTTACAAGGTGCACGCCGTTCATCGGCGGGTTTTAATTTTACCACACTCAAACTCGTTTGTCAAGAACTTTTTTCAAATTCTTTTTAACTTGTTTTTGCGCGGCCCGCTCGCTTTTCAGCGGCGGTTTTAAATTTTAGCACATCTCATTCGCTTTGTCAAGAACTTTTTTCGAGTTTTTTCAAGCTCTTTTGTTCTCTCATCCGCAGCGCTGTGCGCCCGCCGCCTTTCGGCAACTTTGATATGTTACCACATCTTTCTCGCTTTGTCAAGAACTTTTTTCGAACTTCTCAGTCGATCTCAAAGTCCTCAGCTTCGCTTCCCTTGTGATAACCGCACTTCAAACCCGCCCGCCTTTTTCTCAAAGGCGCTCTCGCGAAGTGCTTGATTACTATACCAAACACTTCCTCAGTTGTCAACACTTAATTTTCTTTTTTTCGACTTTTTTTGCTTTTCTCTGTCGAGCAGTCCAGTTTTGTTCTCTATAAAAGAATGTGTCCGCCTTCGGTGGACATCTATCTGTCTAATTCCTTCTTGCACAACGACACTCCTTGTGATACCCTTATTTTATCTCTGCTACTATAATAAAAGGGGGCCTTTCTGTGCCGATCCGAATCCCCGACTCTCTGCCCGCCCGGGCCATTCTGGAGGGAGAGAACATCTTTGTCATGACTGAATACCGCGCCATCCATCAGGACATCCGCCCGCTGAACCTGCTTATCCTGAATCTGATGCCCACTAAGATCGTCACCGAGACCCAGCTGCTGCGCAAGCTCTCCAACTCTCCGCTCCAGGTCCAGGTAGAGCTGCTCCACACCCTGAGCCACATTTCCCAAAATACTGACGCCGAGCACCTGTCTTCCTTTTATACGACCTTCCATCAGATCAAGGATAAGAAGTATGACGGCATGATCATCACCGGAGCACCGGTGGAGAATTTGGATTTCACCGACGTGGACTACTGGGATGAGCTCTGCCAGATCATGGAATGGACCAAAACTCATGTCCACTCCACGCTCCACATCTGCTGGGGGGCCCAGGCCGGGCTGTATTACCACTACCAGATCCCCAAATATGATCTGGGCAAAAAGCTCTTCGGCGTCTTCCCCCATAGGGTGGTGCGCACCCAGTCACCGCTGTTCCGGGGATTTGACGATATCTTCTACATCCCCCACTCCCGTTATACCGAGAACCGCTTGGAGGATATCCAGCGGGTCCCTGAGCTGGAGCTGCTGGCCATCTCAGAGCAGGCCGGAGTCTTTGCCGTCAAGAGTTCAGACAATCGGCGCTTCTTTATCACCGGACACCCGGAGTATGACCCGGACACCCTGGCCAACGAATATTTCCGGGATGTCAACAAGGGGCTGGATATCGCCGTACCGGAAAACTACTTCGCTCAGGACGACCCCTCCCGCCCCCCTGTCGTCCGCTGGCGTTCCGCCGCCCAGCTCTTCTATACCAACTGGCTCAATTATTATGTCTACCAAACCACTCCCTACGACTTGAAAAAGATCTCCGATTGACCGCACGGGGGAGCCCCCTGCGCCCGTCTGGAATATTCAGACGGGCGCAGGGGGCTCTTGATTTTCCATATGGAGCAGGAACCTCCCGCTCAGCTCTCCAGCCGCTGCCCGATCTGCTCCAGCACACCCTCCACCCGGGCACAGTGCCGGGGGAAGCGGCGCAGAAGCTCCGGGTCCGCCCCCTCCATGATCCAGGGCTCTCCCGCCAGCTCCAGCATGGGCACGTCGTTGTAATTGTCCCCCACTGCCAGCACCTGCTCCGGCCCGATCCCCAGAGCCCTGCACAGGGCCCGCACCCCCTTTCCCTTGTCCGCCGCGGTAAAGTCCAGCCACTTCTCTCCCGCCACCGCCACCCGCCAAATCCTCCGCCACCGGGGTGCCAGAACGGGCTCCGCCTCCGCGGCCCCCCGGCGGCAGTAGGCGGACACCTTCACGATATCCTCCGTGATCTCCTCCGGGCGGTCCACCAGGGCGGTGCGGTTGCCCACAAAATAGCGCACATGGTCCACGATGTCCCCTTCCTTGGGGCACAGATAACTGATGCCGGCCCCGGAGATCAACACCTCGCACCCATCCATATCCAGGATCTCCCGGCACAGCTCCAGGGCCTGTTCCCTCTCCATGGTCTCCTTGGCCAATATCGGTCCCGGGTCGCCCGGTCCGAACACCACCGCCCCGTTCTCGCACACATAGTGCAGCCGGGAAGCTATGGGGGCGAACAGCCCCCGCAGGCTGTGGTACTGCCGCCCGCTGGCCGGGCAGAAGCGGACCCCCTGTTTCCCCAGACGGACCACCTCCCGGAATACAGCAGGGCTGATCTCCCGCTGTGTCCCCCGGAGCAGGGTCCCATCGATGTCGCAGGCGATGAGCCGGATCACAGGTCCCGCCCCCCTTCCAGAGGCGGGCACAGGTCCAGCAACCGGGAGAGGCATTCCAGATTCCAGTCCCCCGCCCCTGCCAAGGCGGCGGGACCTATGGCAGCTGCGGTCATGCCGGCGGTCCGGGCCGACTCCACCCCCGCCAGGGCGTCGTCCACCCCTGCGCAGTCCTCGGGCGGGAGCTCCAGCAGCTGGGCGGCCCGCAGGAATACCTCCGGGTCCGGCTTAGAGCGGGTGATCTGGTTCCCGTCCACCACCCGGTCCAGGAGGGCGTCCAAGCCGGTGCGTGTCAGGATCACCCCGGCGTTTTTGCTGCTGGAGGCGAGGCCCAGCCGATAGCCCCGGCGGCGCAGCTCCCTCAGGGTCTCCACCGTCCTCTCCGGCACATCGCCAGGGGTCAGCTCCTGGAGCTGGGCCCGGTAGCAGTCATTCTTTTCCTCCGCCATCCGCAGCTTCTCCCGCTCCGTATAGGACCGATTGCTGCCCTCCAGCAAAATCTCCAGGCTCCCCATCCGAGAGACACCCCGGCAGCGGTCCCCCTGTTCCCGAGTGAAGGGGAGGCCGAGCCGGCCTGCCAGGGCCTTCCAGGCCCGGTAGTGGAGCTCATCGGTATGGACCAGCACCCCGTCCAAATCAAAGACCAAGCCTCTCACCATGTCTCACAGCCTCCTAGCGGCAGGTATCCTGAAATTCCGACGGGCTCATGCCCGTCACTTTTTTAAATGTGGCAGAGAAGTAAGCGATGTCCCGATAGCCCACCCGCTCGGCCACCTCATACACCTTGGTGCGGCAGTCCCGCAGCAGCTCCATAGCCTTGTGGATGCGGTAGCGGGTGAGGTAGTTGAGCAGGGTGTAGTCGGTCTCCTTGCGGAACAGGTGGCTCAAATGGCTCTCGCTCAGCCCCAGGTGCTGGGCGATCTCCCCCACAGAGATGTTCTGGTCCCCGTAGTGCTGGCCGATGTAATCCATCGCCTGGAGGACATACTTGCTCTTGTCCCCCTTCTTCCGCTCCGGCAGGGCGGGGGCGGTCCCGCTCCCTTCCGCCTCTATACGGCGGCGCAGCTTGATCACCGCCGCCTCCAGTTCCCCGTCGTGGAAGGGCTTCAACAGGAAGTCCACCGCTCCCAGGCGCAGGGCGCTCCGGGCATAGGTGAAGCTGTCGTAGGCGGTGAGAATGATCACATAGGCCCGGCTGCCCCGGGCCCGCAGTGCTTCCATCATCTGAATGCCGTCCATATTGGGCATCTTCAGGTCAGTGATGATGAGGGAGGGGTCGTACCGCTCCACAGCCTTCAGGGCCTGGAGGCCGTCAGCAGCCTCCCCCACCACCACACAGTCCAGCGCGGCCCAGTCCACAGCCAGGACGATCCCCTTCCGTATCATCTCCTCATCCTCTACCACCAGTACCTTCAGCATATCTCTTCCTCCTTCCGCAGGGGCAGCGAGGCGGTCACCGCCGCTCCCGGTCCGCCGGGCCGGGAGCCGAGGCGGAGGCCATACGCCTCCCCGTAGTGCTTTTTCAGAATGGTGTCCACATTATACAGTCCCAGATGGCCCCGCCCGGAGGTCTCCGGGGGGCCGGTATAGGGTCCCATGAGTTCCGGGGGCAGTCCCCGGCCGTTGTCCTCTACCGAGATGGTCAGGGTTTGGGTTCCCTGACTGCGCACCCGGACCCAGATCACCCCGTCCTCCACCCCGTCCAGACCGTGGAGGATGGCGTTTTCCGCCAGGGGCTGGAGGATCATCTTGGGCACCCGGCACTCCTCCAGCTCCGGGGGCATGTCCACCTCCAGGCGGCACTTGCCCGACAGGCGGATGGACTGGATCTCCATGTACCGGCGGAGGATCTCCACCTCCCGCCGCAGGGGGACGAACTCGTCCGGGGAGATGCAGAAGCGCAGGATGTCCGCCAGGTCGGTGGACATGAGGGCCACCTGGGGCACCTGGTTGATCTTGCTGATCCACTTCATGGTGTCCAGCGTGTTGCACAGGAAGTGGGGGTTGAGCTGGGCCTGGAGCATCCGGATTTGGGCCTCATTCAACTCCCTCTGGTTCTCCACCAGCTGCTCCTGGTTGCGCTTCAAGGCCACCACCATTCCGTTGAACCGCTGGGCCAGCTCCCCCAGCTCGTCGTCTTGATAAGGTGGGACGTAGACGTCCAGGTTGTTGTGGACCACCTCGCCGATGGCGCTGTGGAGCCGCTCGATGGGATAGAACATCTGCCTGCTCAGCCGCAGGCTCATAAGCACGGAGAGGCCCACGCACACCAGGGCGCTGCTCACCGTCACCGTGGTGAGCAGGCCCCGGGTATCCCGGTTCAGTGCCTGGGGCCGCTGGAGGACGGCGTACAGCCCCATCTCCTCCTGAAAGGCCGCCCGATAGGCGTACTCCTCCCCCTCCTGGCCCAGCTCCTCCCCCGCCAGCAGCTGCTCCCGCAGCTGGACAGCCAGGCGGCCGGCCAGGGCGGTCTGGCTGGCGTAGACGGGCCGCCAGTACCGGTCGAGGAGCAGCAGGTCGCTCTGTCCGCCGTAGGTCCCCTCCAGCAGTCGCTGGAAGTCCGCCCGGGTCAGGGTGATGACCAGATAGCCCGCGTCCTCCCCCGCCTCACCGGCGATCCGGGCCGCCCCCCGAAACAGGGGCGCGCTGTTCCCCTCCCCGCCGTCCACCTGTGTGAAGGCCAGCCCGACGCTCTGCCGGGCGGCGTAGAGAACGCCCCACTGGGTGGGCATCACCGGCTCCACCGGGCCGCTGCCGGTGGAGTACATCCAGACCCCATCCCGGTCATACAGGTCGAACTGGGCGCTGAGACGGCTGCCCTCGGTGGCGCTGTACAGCTCGCTATAGACGGTAGTGCTGTCCCGCTGTCCCCGGGAGAGTGCAGGGGCCACATAGGGGCTTGCCTGAAGGGCCAGGGCTGTCTGCTGAAAGCCCTGGTACAGGCCGTCCAGGGAGCTTATCACGTGGTCCAGCTGCTCCCGGGACTCCTCCTCCAACTGGCTGTCCAGCCGCAGACGGAAGATCTGGAGCAGCATGGCCGAGCACAGCAGCAGCGGCAGCAGGGAGGCCAGCAGGAACCCCGCGAACAGCCTTCTGCGGAAGGAATGGCGTTTTTTCACGGCTCCTCCCCTCCCCCCAGATAGAAAGCCCAGGACATGAGGATGCTGTCGTGGTGCTCCACGGTCCAGGCCAGGTCATAGTCCACCAGGACGAGCTCCTCCAGCGGCCGCAGCACGCCGCCGCTCTCCACCCCTTCCCGTACGGGGCGTCTGGAAAACTCCGTCTCCAGCCGGCTCTGCACATCGTTGCCTGCAATGAAGTCTAGGAACTTCCGGGCGTTCTCCGGGTGGGGCGCTCCCTGCACCAGGGCGCCTCCATCCGGGATGCAGCTGGTGCCATCATCGGGGTAGATCAGAGCGATGTCCTCTCCCGCCGCCGCCCGCTTCAGGGCAGTCTCTTCCAGGGTGATCCCCACCAGGTCCGTCCCCCCGGCCACCGAGTCCAGCACCGCACCGGAGCTGTCCAGCTGCCGGCCGTCCAGGCTGACAGCAAAGCGCATCAGGGTCTCGTCCGTATCCCCGTCCACCGCCCGGAGCAGGGTGATCAGCCCGGTGAAGGAGGAGCCGGACACACTGGGATCGCAGAAGGCGATGCGCCCCTGCCATGCCGGAGAGAACAGATCCCGCCAGCCGGTGATCTGCCCCGGGACCACCAGTTTGGTG
This sequence comes from Lawsonibacter asaccharolyticus, assembly GCA_003112755.1. Classification (NCBI taxonomy): domain Bacteria; kingdom Bacillati; phylum Bacillota; class Clostridia; order Eubacteriales; family Oscillospiraceae; genus Lawsonibacter; species Lawsonibacter asaccharolyticus. The sequence continues at coordinate 453,879 of BFBT01000001.1, forward strand.
TTGTAGATGATCACCACCGGCAGGGCGGAGAAGGGAGTCCACAGTCCCTCCTCCGAGCGCATGGCCGGGTCCAGCCCCTCCCAACCGGCACAGAAGTAGGGGGAGAAGCAGTCCTGATATGCCTCCAGGCTGTCCACGCCGCCGCCGAACATCACATCCGCTGCCGGGGCGTCCGCCTCCCGGCGCAGGCGGGCCAGCAGCTCGCTGGTGCCCCCCGCCTCCACCTCCACCCAGATGCCGGTGCGCGCCTCGAACTCCTGGATGATGGGCCAGTAGACCTCCTCCTTGTGGGAGGTGTACACCACCAGCCGCTCCCCCTCCTCCGGGGCGAACTCCGATGCGGAGGCCCTCTCCCCGGCCGCGCACCCGGTCAGGAGCAGCCCCAATGTCAGGGCCAGCGCTGCCAGCCGTCCTCTCATTCCGCTCCCCCCTCGCCTGTTTTGTGCTCAGTTTGGTGTTTTGCATAATTATATCACACCCCCCCTCCTCTTTTCATCCAATTTCCACAGAAATTGCAGAAGATAACAAAAAAGCGCAGATTTGTCCCCTGTTTTTTCCATCACGGAGGCGATACAATAAAATTGCACACAGGACCTGGGATATCAGGTTCAATTTTATGAAAAATGATGAAGGAGGAACCAAAATGAAACGTACCATTTCATTGCTCCTGGCCTGTGCCCTCAGCTTCTCCCTGGCAGCCTGCGGCGGTGGCGGCGGGACCCAGGGCGGCGGCAGCTCTGCGGGGACCAGCGCCGGCAGCTCCGCCCCTGCCGGCAGCGAACCCCAGCCCCAGCCCTCCGCCGATCTGACACCCACCCAGCAGATCATCCAGGAGGCCCAGGGGATGACCCTGGAGGAACTGGCCCAGAAGGCCATCGAGGAGTCCAACGGCAAGACCTTCCTGGGCGTGGGCAACTCCAGCCGCGGCAAGAGTGCCCTGCCCCTGTTCATCGAGTATCTGCAGTCCATCGACCCAAGCTACACCATGGAGTTCGAGTGGCAGCAGCCCAAGAACAACAAGATCTTCGATCAGCTCACCGCCGACTCCCTGAAGGACACCGGCACCTTTGCCATGACCCTGATCCAGGACGGCAACCAGATCGAGTCCAAGATGGTCCAGACCGGCATTCTGGACACCTTCATCCCCAAGGACTGGGCGGAGGCCAACGGCACCACCCCCGAGGAGTACCAGGGCTATCTGCCCCTTCAGACTCTGAACAAGATCTTCATGTACAACAACACCGGTTCCAAATCCTATGACAACTGCTGGGATTTCGTGGCCGAGGGCGAGCACGGCCTGTTTATGGACATCGACTCTGAGATCGTGGGTAAGAACTTCCTGTATATGCTCACCCGGGATGACTACGCCGCCATGCTGAAGGAGGCCTTCGATGCCCTGTCCGCCGAGGAACAGGCCTACTTCCAGCCCACCATCAACGAGATGGCCTCCGAGGCCGAGAGCCTGGGCCTGGGGGAGAACGGCAAATACGCCCTGGCCTGGATCAAGCTGTGGGTGGGCAGCTACAATGCCCAGACTGACGACGGCCCCATCTGCAACACCTTGGTGGACCAGTCCGCCACTGACCAGTTCGGCCTGATCGTCTACTCCAAGCTGCGCAGCGTGGAGGAGTCCGCCTCCGTCTCCAAGAACAACATCACCGTGGCGGCCTATAACGACGGCTACACCGGAATGGGCGGTTTCGGCTACTGCCACTATCTGTTCGTCACCGACAACAGCCCTCTGCCCTGGACTGCCTGCGCCTTCATCGCCTACATGACCTGCACCGCCGACGGCTTCTCCGCCTGGGGCAAGGACATCGGCGGCTACTCCTCTAATCCCGAGGTGGCTGCGGAAAACGAGGCCATCTATCACCACGAGACCGGCGGCATGGCCGAGGACGGCACCACCGTGGAGTACGCCGCCCTGAACGACCACGGCTACGACTGGTGGACCAACGAGGGCAAGCTGGTCCTGGAGGACCCCGAGTACTGCGCCTCCGTCTCCTTCACCGTGGGCAGCTGGATCGAGATGCTGGACAAGTACAGCGCCGGCTGAGCCCCATCCCCGGCGTCACCGGACCTCTGGGCGCTGAGCGCCGGTTTTGACGAAACGCAGAGCAGGGCGCCCTTGGAGCCGAGTTGCCTCCAAGGGCGCCCCTCCATTCCCGCATGAGAGGAGTGCCGCATATGAACCAAACCACGACCCCCGGCGCCGCACGGTCCGCCATCCTCTGGAACAGGCTCAGGACCTTCCTGTCCAAGCCTCACAACGTGATCCTGCTGCTGATGGGCATCGTGGTGACCATCACCACCATCGCCCCCATCGTGGCCATTGTGGAGGACACCTTCAAGATCCACCCCGGCACCATCGATGCCCATCTCACCGGCCAGACCGCCGGCTATACCCTGGTGAACTACATCGACCTGTTCACCAGCACCTTGGCCAAGACCAACCTGTGGACCCCCCTGCTGAACACCATCTATCTGGCCGTGGGCACCTGCTTGGTGTCCATCCTCTTCGGCGGAGTGTTCGCCTTCCTGGTCACCCGCACCAACCTGGCCTGGCGGAAATACCTCAGCTCCATCTTCATCTTCCCCTACATCATGCCCCAATGGACCCTGGCTGTGGTGTGGCAGAACCTGTTCAACTCCAACGCCGTCACCGGCACCTCCAACGGCCTGCTGGCCGCTACCGCGGGCATCCAGATGCCCCTGTGGTGGTGCAAGGGCCTCTTTCCCAGCCTGGTGGTGCTGGGCCTGCACTACGCCCCCTTCGCCTATATCCTCATCGGGGGCATCTTCCGCAACATGGACGCCAACCTGGAGGAGGCAGCCACCATTCTGGACACCCCCAAGTGGAAGACCATGTGCAAGATCACCCTGCCTATGGTGAAGCCGGCCATTCTGTCCACCATCCTGCTGGTCTTCGGCAGCTCCATGGGCTCCTACCCCGTGCCCCACTACCTGGGCCTGACCACTCTGTCCACCAAGTACGTGTCCATGAACTCCAAGTACACCGGCGAGGCCAGCATCCTGGCCATCATCATGATGATCTTTGGCGTGGCCATCATGCTCCTCAACCAGATGTCCCTCCACAGCCGGAAAAACTACACCACCGTCACCGGCAAGTCGGGACAGATCTCCAAGATCAATCTGGGCCGGGCGGGCAAATACATCATCGCCCTGGTCCTGGTGGTGGTCACCTTCTTCACCAGTATCTTCCCCATCGTCTCCTTCGCCTTCGAGACCTTCCTCCCCAATCCGGGGGACTACTCCTTCCTATACACCGGGGACCCGGACAACCTGACCACCAAGTGGTGGGTCACCGATGAGAACATCACCGAAAACGGCATGTACGGACAGAAAGGCATCCTCCACAACGACACTATCTGGAACGCATTCAAGGGCACCCTGCTGGTCAGCGTGGCCTGTGCCCTGCTGGCGGGCACCATCGGCACCCTCATCGGCTACGCCGTGTCCAAGAACCGGCGAAGTAAGGCGGCCAGCTATGTGAACTCCATGGCCTTCCTCCCCTACCTCATGCCCTCCATCGCCGTGGGGGCGGCCTTCTTCGTCCTGTTTTCCAATGAGCACGTCAACCTCTTCAATACCTATACTCTGCTCATCATCGTAGGCACAATCAAGTACATCCCCTTCGCCAGCCGCAGCTCCCTCAACTCCATGCTCCAGCTGTCCGGCGAGATCGAGGAGGCCGCTATCATCCAGGATGTGCCCTGGGTCAAGCGGATGACCCGCATCATCATCCCCATCCAGAAGTCCTCCATCATCAGCGGCTATATGCTCCCCTTCATGACCTGCCTGCGGGAGCTGTCCCTGTTCATGCTGCTGTGCACCCAGGGCTTCATCCTGTCCACCACCCTGGACTACTTCGACGAGATGGGTCTATACGCCTTCTCCAGCGGCATCAACCTGATCCTGATCATCACCATCCTGGTGTTCAACACCGTGGTCAACAAGGTCACCGGAGCCAGTCTGGACGAGGGAATAGGAGGTTAAACCATGCCTGAGATCAAATTAGAACATGTGACCAAGCGCTGGGGCAAGTTCTACGCCGTGGATGACCTGGATCTGGTCATCCAGGACAATGCCTTCGTCACTCTGCTGGGCCCCTCCGGCTGCGGCAAGACCACCACCCTGCGGATGATCGCCGGTCTGGAGACCCCCACCAGCGGCCGCATCACCATCGGTGACCAGGTGGTCTTTGACAGCGCCCTGGGCATCAACATCCCGGCCAACAAGCGCAAGGTGGGCTTTCTCTTCCAAAACTACGCCCTGTGGCCCAATATGACTGTCTATGAGAACATCTCCTTCGGCCTGAAAAACATCAAGGAGCCCCTGCCCAAGGTCGACTTCGAAGCCAAGAACGCCGCCCGTTTAGCGGAGATCCTGGAGCAGCCCGCCGAGGTGGTCCGGGTGCTGGAGGAGTGCCGGGACAAGGACGGCAGGCTGGACCAGAAGAAGGCCCAGCTGAAGCTGGTGGACACATTCACCATCTCCATCTACACCGCCAAGCAGCTCCTCTCCTACCGCCTGGAGCAGTCCCCCGACCTGTCTGGAGAGATCGCCTCCCTCCGGGGCAGGGTGGAGGCCGCCAGGCAGTCCGCCGCTGCGGCGGGCGGCGAGCTGGACGGGGAGTTCCGCCTGGTAAAAGGGGGCCAGGTGATCACCGAGACCCGCAAGCTCACCCGGGAGGAGATCGACCTCACCGTCCGCCGGGTGGCCCGCATCGTGAAGATCGGCATGTTTATGGACCGCTACCCCGCAGAGCTCTCCGGCGGCCAGCAGCAGCGGGTGGCCATCGCCCGCACCCTGGCCCCTGAGCCTTCGGTGCTGTTCATGGATGAGCCCCTGTCCAATTTGGACGCCAAGCTGCGCCTGGAGATGCGCTATGAGCTCCAGCGCCTCCACGTGGAGACCGGTTCTACCTTCGTCTATGTCACCCACGACCAGATGGAGGCCATGACCCTGGCCACCCAGATCTGCCTCATTGAAAACGGCGTGCTCCAGCAGTACGACGCCCCCCTCACTGTGTACCACCAGCCCAACAACCTGTTTGTGGCCGACTTCGTAGGCAACCCCTCCATCAACTTCGTGGAGGCCAAGGGGGCGCAGCGGGCCGACGGCGCGGTGGAGCTCACCGTGTTCCAGGGCCGGAAAGCACTCTTCCGCCCCAGCACCCCGCTGGACCTGTCCCAGTGGTTCCGGGACCGGGCCGCCCAGGCGGCGGCCCGGGAGGAGGCCCATCGGAAGCGCGCGGCAGAGAAGTCCTATGTGGAGAAGGGCAATAAGGACGAGGCTTTCCGCTACCACATCGCCAAGGTGGTGGAGGACGATGACTCCCTCCAGGACGATCCGGTGCTCACCGACCAGGACCTGGTGCTGGGCATCCGCCCGGAGTTTCTGGATATTGCGGACCAGAGTCCCCTGGAGGGGGAGATTTATGGCGCCATGCCCACCGGCATGGAGTCCACCATCAAGGTGCGGGTGGACGACTTCCTGCTCACCGGCGTCATCTTCGGCAGCTCCCTGTTCACCATCGGGGAGAAGGTGCCTGTGACCGTCTCCGGGGACAACATCATGCTCTTCCACCGGAAGAGCGGCGCCTGCATCGCCACCGGCTCCCTGGAGCTGTGAAGCGTCTATCCAGGCGGAAATATCTCGCAGAAGTGTTTTCTCCGACGCACATGTCGCTGGGGAAACCAGATCAGAATTTGGTCCACGCCTGCGGGCGCCAACTCCGCAAGGCTTTTTCCGCAAGCAGAACGACCGGGAGCCCCATGGGGCTCCCGGTCGTTCTGCTACAGTTGATTCTTATTTCAGGATCACCGCGTCGTCTCTCTCAAACGCGGAGGCGCTGTAATAGCGGGTGATCGTGCCGTCCTCGGCCTTCTCAAAGCTGAAGTGCTCCATGAAATCCCACAGGATGGGCATCTCATAGGGACTGCAGTTATGGGCACGCAGCAGGGTATATCCATACTTGACCATGGGCACCCCGTCGCTATTCTCCCAAGTATAGACCTTGGTGCGGTCGTTGATAAACTCATGCTCATCATCGGCAGTACCAATCTGCGCGTCAGGCATGTTGTTCACATCAAAGAGGTAGGTGATCCACTCATTGGCCATCTCAGAGCCCCACAGGTCAGGCATCAGGTTATCCAAGTCGCTCTGGCCAGTGATGACAAAGTCGGGCATAGCCCCGCCAGCCCCCTCGGGCAGCTGAGAAGTACCATCAGGCACGGCCAGTCCAGAGGTGGAGGCAGCAGCCGCATAGAATTCGGGGTTAGTGCGGACAAAGCCCTGTGTAGCCATGGAGCCTGCAGACTGGCCGGAGCCGTAGATCCGGGTGAAGTCCAGATCCGCATAAGTGCCGTCAATAGTCTCTTCCAGCACGGCCATCAGGGAGTTATAGAACTTGTCGGAGTCAGCGTGAGACACACTGCTGGGGCTGGCACTATAAGTCTCGCAAACGAAAGCCAGCACGATCCCCTCTTTGTCCGCCACCTGCCACCAGAGGGTGGAATCCATAAAAATGGAGTCAGTCTGGCTGTTGCCAGGGTAGAGCACGAGCACAGGCAGTTCCTTACCCTCAAATCCATCGGGCACATAGGCAATATATTCCCGGGGATCCCACAGCCCGTCGCCGCTGTTGTCACTGAAGGCGATCACGCCCACCTGGACGGTGCCGTGTCCGTCAATGGCCACATCCTCCTGGGCCAGGATCTGGGTCCCGTCGCTGAGGGTCTTCTGCACCTGTCCGGCCTTAGCCGCCTGCTGGGCAGCCACTCGGGCGGAGGTATAGTCCAGGCGGTAGGTCAGCGCGTTGCTATATGCAAAGGTGTTGTCGTAGCGGGTGTAGACAGACAGGAAAGCATAGATCTCAGCGGCGCTGGGGGTCTCAGAGCTCACCTTCACCTGAGAAATGCCGTACCGCTCACTGGCGGGGAGCTGCGCATTGGCAAAAGCAGTCTGGATCGCATCCGAGTCCTTATCCTGACGATATACGCCCTCCCCGTCTGCATCGGAAACACAGTCATTGGCTTCTTTCCAATAGTCTACGCTATCAGCAGAGGAGGTTCCGGCAAACCAGGTGGGTACAGGCACATCCTTACGGGCGATCTGCTCCATTCCGCACTCTTTCAGCACCGCCTGGAACTCTGCGTCAGTCTTGAAGCCAGCATCATAGCCACTGGTATTAGAGCCGTCATAAAGCGCAGAACCAGCCTCTTCCAGAACAGCTTTCCCGGCAGAAGCGGCATTTACAAAGGCCTGGCTGATGACAAAGATGGGATTCTCAGCGGCCCATGCCTCCAGGGGAGCGGCGCCCTCGCCGTAGCCTGCCAGATAAAACTCTCCAAAGGTGGAGAACACGTTGATGCCAGCCTCATTTCTGCCGCTCTTCAGGAAGGCAATGGCGGCGTCCATGTAGGCCTTCTCCTCCGCCGCGCTGCCCCAGCCCTCCGCGCCGGGCTCCAGTACAAACAGGCCTTCGCCCTTCTGGTCCATCAGGTCGATCCACCCCTCGTCCTCCAGGAACTGCTGGGTATCCACACCATTAGGCACCGCGATCACGGTGAAGTAGGAGCGGATGGACGCCTCCTCGGAGATGTACACCGTCACCTGGCGGTCACCCTCCACATCGATGTTCTTCGTGAACCAGCCGGTCAGCGGCAGCTGGGCCGCCTGGGTCCAGTCCTTCTCCAGCGCCGTGATGGTGTCCAGATCCACGCCGCCCAGCTCATACAGCCGCACCGCCACACCCGCCGTGTTGGCCCGGCTCACCGTGCTCTTGGGGGACAGCTTGCCGTCCACCGCCTGCATCACACCGCTGGACAGTGCCCAGGACATGGCCTCGCTGGCCCAGCTGTCCAGCTCCCCGGCATCGGCGTAACCGGCCAGGTTCGCAGAGGCGCTGACCGCCGCGTCCTTATACTGCGCCGCAAACTTGGACGCCATCACCGCCATCTCCTGGCGGGTGATGGTCTGGTTCACACCGAAGCTTCCGTCCTCGTAGCCCGCCGTGATCCCCTGCTCCACCGCCCAGGTGGCCGCCTGGGCAAACCAGTCGCCCGTCTTCACGTCGGTGAAGGTGTCCTTGCTCTGCACCGCTGGCTGGCCCGCCATCTTGTACAGCATCGTCACCCACATGGCCCGGGTGATGGTGCTCTCCGTATCGAAGGTCTTCCCGCTCACGCCCGCCATCAGGCCGTAGTAGTTGGCGTCCATCACATCCTCGTAGTAGGATGCGCTCCGGCTCACGTCCTGGAACTTCTGCTCCGGCTGATACGCCGCGCTTCCAGGCACCGCCATGGCCAGAGACAGCGCCGCCGCAGTGGACACAGTCACAAATCTCTGCATCTTTCTTTTCATCTTGTTTGCTTCCTCCCTAAATTTGTTCACGCTCTGCAAAATAGATGTCTTGTTCCTCCGCTTTACCGCCTCCCATTTTTCGTTGTTTTCCATAATTTTTGCTGCTTGGACTGATGTCTTTCATTATATCCTGTTCAATACATTTTTTCTAGTGTTAAATTATAGATAGTACCATGCAAAAGATTCATTGAATCTTTTGCAAATGACAGGCGGGGGAGGCCCTCCGGCCTCCCCCGCCCGTTCCCTTTCAACCCCCGGTCAGTCTTTTCAGCCCCTCCCAGAGCTCGATGGCCTTGAACTTCAGCACATATCCCTGGGTCTCGCCAGTCATCAGGGCGGCCTGGTCATCGGTGAAGCGTCCCGCCTGGGCCGCCTCCTCCACCGTCTCGCTGGCCGCACCCAAGCACAGGGGCGGGAAGGCCACGCACCACCAGTTCTGCCCCGCTCCCTCGCCGATGACCACCCGCAGGGCCGTGTATTCTCCTGCCGGAAGGGCAAAGTCCTCATACTCCTTGGTGGGAAACCAGGTCTCTGTCAGCTCCGCCCGGACCGCGTAGTCGCAGCCCCGCTCCTCCAGCACCCGCTGTCCTGCCGCTGCCAGCTCAGGCAGATGCTCCTGGATGGCCGCCGCCGCCGCCGTGCGGTCTGCCCCCGCCGGGTACAGCTCCTCCGCGTGGGCCAGGACCTGGTCCCGAACCTCCAGTTTCAGTGCCTGGTCCTCCGGGCTGTCTGAATTGGCGATGACATGGAGGCGGATCACCTGGTCCGCCAGCCGCTCCTGCTCCCGGTCCAGCCATCCCCCCAGTGCCAGTGCGCACAGCACGCCGCACATCAGCGCCAACTCCCAGCGCTTCATTTTTCGGTCCATATACAACACCATCCATACCTTTCGTATTTTCCGAGTGGAATTCTACGAAGAGTATGGACAGTGTCTTTCCTTCTTAAACCGTTTCCGCCAAAAATGTATCCCGGTTCTGCTCTGACAGAAGGGCACAGGCCTCCTCTGCCAGCTCCTTCCGTTGGAACAGGCCAAAGGCGGTGGGGCCCGTCCCGCTCATGGTGGCGCCCAGGGCTCCGCACTGGATCAGTGTGTGCTTGATCTCTGCCACCCTTACCTCCTGCCGCTCCGGCAGCACTTCCTCAAACACGTTGTACATGCGCCGGGCCACACCAGGCAGGTCCCCCGCCGCCAGCGCTGCCAGCAGTCCGGCGGTGTCGGGCCGGCAGCGGACCCGCATCCCGTCGATGCGTGCAAACAGCTCTGGTGTGGAGACGGGGAAATCCGGCTTGCACACAGCCACCCAGCACCGGGGCAGCGGGGGCAGCGGGGTCAGCATCTCCCCCCGCCCCTCGGCCAAGGCGGTGCCGCCCAGTACGCAGTAAGGGACGTCGGAGCCGACCCCTTCCCCCACCCGTGCCAGCTCTTCCATGGAGAAGGGATTCCCCTCCTTCTCGTTCAGGGCCCGCAGCACAGCGGCGGCATCGGTGCTGCCGCCGGCCATCCCGGCGCACACCGGGATGCGCTTGCGGATGGAGATCTTCAGTCCCGGCACCGGTCGTCCCAGCGTCTCATAGAAGCGGAGCGCGGCGGCGGCGGCCAGGTTCTTGGGCCCCGTGGGCAGGAAATGCAGGTCGGTCTGCACCCGCACGCCCTCCCCGCCCGGCTCCAGGGTGAGGGTATCCCCCAGGGTGATGGACTGCATCACCATCTTCAGGTCGTGGTAGCCGTCAGGCCGCTTTCCCAGCACATCCAGCGTCAGGTTCAGCTTGGCGGGGGCAAATCGTTCCATCGTCCGCACCTCCACCGGTTCACAGCCGGATCTTCCGGGCCTCTAAGTAAAAGCGCTTGTCGTGGGCCTCCCCCATGGAGAAGGTCTTTCGGGGCAGCACTCCGTCGTGGATCACGGTGGGGAACAGCTCCTCCTTTTTCATGGGCGGCAGGAGGAAGCCGATGGCCTTGGGCCGCCGGGTCAGCTCTTCCACTACCTCGGCCCCGTGGATATAGTCCAGGCTGACGCCGGACCGCCCCTCCATCCACCGGTCCAGGAAGGACTGAAGGGTTCCCACCGCCAGCTGGGCGGCGGGGTCAGGGACGGTGAGAGCCCCCCGGGCGTTCCCGTAGAGGTAGCGGATCACATGTCCGTCCCCCTCCCCCTCCCCCTCCCGGGCATCGGGGTAAGCCATGCGCAGGGCGGAGAGCACCTGGGCCGGCTCCGCGCCGAAGACCACCCGGTGGATGGGCTCGAACTCCAAGGACTCGTCGTGGAGGTTGACCAGCTCCGCCAGGGCGTACCGGGAGGGCAGGGTCTCCCACTGATCCTGGGGCGTGATGCGCTTCTGCCGCTCATAGCACTCCTTGGCGGTGGCCAGGGAGTGGTTCCCGTCTCCCACAGCGAACAGGAGGACAGGCTGGTCCTGGGTCCCGTAGCGGGCGTTGAAGGCGGCGGGATCAGCCAGAGCCTGGAGGGCGCCGGCCACGGCGGAGAGCTGCTCCCTCCCCAGCTTCCAACCGGCCAGGTGGCCGCCCCGCTCCATCAAATCGAAGTCATAGACCTGCTCCATGCCCGCCTTCTCCCGGGCCAGGGGCTCGATGACGGTGCGCTCCGGATCGTCAGTGAGGAGCATGACGTGAGGCAGCTCAATGGGGGCGTTCTTCCGCACCGCCACTCGGGGCGGGATACGGGAGAGGACGGTGCCCTCGGTGGCCCGCACCTGGGCCGGGGAGCCCGGCTCATAGTCGTACTGCTCCAGGTCCACCATGCCCACCAGTCCTCTGCGGAGCTTTCCGTTGTGCAGGGTGCGCTCTACATAGATCATGGTCTGGGGCAGAAGGGCAAACCTCTCCTCCCGCAGATAGCGGGACATGGTGTTGTTGATCTCCATGATGTCGGTCTCCACGCTGGGACCGTCCAGACAGCTCTCCGGCAGGATGAGCCGCAGGGATGAGGGAGCCCGCCCCACCCTCTCTTCTACCCGCTGCCAGTATTCCGGCTGTGAGGTGTACTGGTCACAGGCCACCACGCTCCACAGGCCCAAGTCGCAGTTTTGGGGGAGCAGGATATCCGCCGGACGAAAGGGGAGGGTTTCAAATAAATCATTCATCAATGGTCACTCACTTTAATCGTTCTCTTGATGCAGGGGGATTTTGCCGGCCTTGGCCGTTTTGGTTCTTTCCGCAGGGCGCGATGACGTGGCGCGCCGTCTTGGGTAGTTTTCGCAGGTGGGTCGCCGCCTGCGGGCGGCAAGTGACTTTCCCAGCGCCGGGAAAGTCACCAAAGGATCGCCGGGGGGCAGCTCAGGATGATCGCTTCACGCTCATATCCGCCTTACCCCGGGTCCTTCATTACGGGGACACGCTCCTGTTTGGTCATACGTTATTTCCGGCTCGCAAAATCTGAGTGGCTGGTCTAAATTCCCACCGGGCCACTGGGCCCTGGTCTGCAGAAATTCAGGGCACATGCAATTCCACAACTGCGCCTGGCTTTGCTAAGCCGACACTCCCGGTGCGAATCCTGGCATGCCGGTCTGGGACCGGCCTCTACGGTATCACCGAAGAGGCCCCTTTTTGCAGGAGCGGCACACTTGGACGGCACGCTGTGGGAAAGGTTACTTTTTGAGACGCTGCCACTCCTCCAGCTGGGAGATTATGGCATCCAGCTTTTCTTCCATCCGGTCCCACTGTTTCTTGACCTTCCAGCAAAGGACCACCAGCGCTCCCAGCCCCACAGCCTTCACAGCAATCAGGAGCAGGGCCGCGATGCGGGCCGCCATGTCAAGGCTGCCCAGCCAGGCCGCCAGGTAGACGAGGAAAATAAGTCCAAAAATGACCGCCACGGTCTTCATAGGGCCCACTCCTTTCGCAACACCTATCTTTGCTTCTGCTCTGTTGGGGGCACTCCTCAATGTGATTTGAAGTGCGGTCTGATTTCGTCTTCTCCGTTCTTTAGACAGAGAGCTATCAGCCTATGGCCCCCTTGATGGCTTCCAACAACTCGCCGAACTCCTCAAAGGCAGGCAGCTCCGGGTGGTCGGCCCTGATGGCCTGGGTGCTCTTGAACAGGAAGCCCGCCTTGCTGGCCTGGATCATCCCCAGGTCGTTGAAGCTGTCCCCGCTGGCGATCGTCTCATAGCCCATGGACTGGAGGGCCTTCACCGTGGTCAGCTTGGACTGGGGGCAGCGCATCCGATAGCCCGTGATGGCTCCGTCGGGGGCCACCTCCAGGGTGTTGCAGAAGATGGTGGGCCAGTTCAGCTTGGCCATCAGGGGCTTGGCAAACTGCTCGAAGGTGTCGCTGAGGATGACCACCTGGGTGAGGGTGCGCAGCTCGTCCAGGAACTCCTTGGCCCCCGGCAGGGGGTCGATCTTGGCGATGGTGGCCTGGATCTCCTTCAGGCCCAGGCCGTGCTCCTTCAGGATCTCCAAGCGCCACTTCATCAGCTTGTCATAGTCCGGCTCGTCCCGGGTGGTGCGCTTCAGCTCCGGGATACCGCTCTCCTCCGCAAAGGCGATCCAAATCTCCGGGACCAGGACCCCCTCCATATCCAGGCATACGATATTCATGGTCGATTCTCCTCTCTGTTTCCCGGCCTGATGTCCCCGACCGAGTCCCTTCTCTTGTGTGGTCCCCGACCCACAGGGTGCAGGGATTACATGGGGCTCGTCCCAGAGGCAGACCAAAGCCGGGCGCTTTTCAATACGATTTGTAATTTTTTTCGAATAATATCCTATTTGAGTTCATTTTCAACCCCTGCCCTGGCTGCGGCGCAGGTTGGTCAGGAAGTTGTCCATCCGGGTGATGGCCTCGGAGATATCCTTCATCGAGGCGGCATAGCAGGCCCGGACGAAGCCCTCGCCCCCGGGGCCGAAGGCGGAACCGGGGATCACCGCTACCCGCTCCTCCCGCAGGAAGCGCTCACAGAACTCGTTGGAGGTCAGGCCAGTGGAACGGATATCCGGGAAGACGTAGAAAGCGCCCTTGGGCTCAAAGCAGCTCAGACCGATGCGGCGCAGATTCTCCACCAGATAGCGGCGGCGGCTGTCGTACTCCTCCCGCATGTGCTCGATGTCCCGGTCCCCGTTGCGCATGGCCTCGATGGCGGCATACTGGCTGACGGTGGGGGCGGACATGATACCGAACTGGTGCAGCTTGGTCAGGCACTGGATGATAGGCTTGGGGGCGCAGACATAGCCCATCCGCCAGCCAGTCATGGCGTGGCTCTTGGAGAAACCGTTGACCACGATGGTGCGGTCATACATCTCCTCCAGATTGGCCATGGACACATGGCGCTGGCCGTAGGTCAGCTCGGCATAGATCTCATCGGAGACCACCATGATCTCCGTGTCCCGCAGCACCTGGGCCAGAGCCTCCAGGTCCTGCCGCTCCATAATGCCGCCGGTGGGGTTGGAGGGGAAGGGCAGCACCAGCGCCTTGGTCCTGGGGGTAATGGCGGCCTTCAGCTGCTCAGGCGTCAGGCGGAACTGGTTCTCTGCCTTCAGCTCCACATAGACCGGGACACCCCCCGCCATCTCGGTGAGCGGTCCGTAGCAGACAAAGGATGGGACGGGGATGATAACCTCGTCCCCCGGGTTCAGCAGCACCCGCAGGGAGAGATCCAGCGCCTCGCTGCCCCCTACTGTGACCAAGATTTGGCTGGCGTAGTCGTATTTCAGGCCGAACCGGCGGTCCAGATAGCTGGCGATCTCCCGCCGCAGCTCCGCCATGCCCGCGTTGGAGGTATATTTGGTGTACCCCCGCTCCAGGGAATAGATACCCGCATCTCGGATGTGCCAGGGTGTCACAAAGTCGGGTTCCCCGATGCCCAGGGAAATGGCGTCCTTCATCTCCTCCAGAATATCAAAAAACTTCCGAATGCCAGAGGGCTGGATGCCCTGGATCTTCTGATTCAAGATCGTCTCATAATTCATACAAAGATATACTCCCTTTCCTGGGGCTCCTGAGGCCGGAAAATCAGGTGCTTCTCCTTATATTTTTTCAAAATGAAATGGGTGGCCGTGCCGGTGACCCCCTCCAGTGGGGCCAGGCGCTCGCCCACAAACTGGGCTACCTCCCGCAGGCTGCGTCCAGAGATGATGACTGTCAGGTCGAAGGAGCCGCTCATCAGATACATGCTCTCCACCTCGTCATACTGATAGATGCGCTCGGCGATGCGGTCAAATCCGGCCAGGGACTGAGGCGTCACCTTCACCTCGATCAGGGCGGTGACATTCTCCCGCTTGACCCGGTCCCAGTCGATCACAGCCTGGTATCCCAGGATCACGCCCTCCTCTTCCAGCCGGCGCAGCTCATCCTTTGCCTCTACCTCGGTCATGCCGGCCTGTGCTGCCAGCTGTGCGGGAGACTGTGTGCAGTCCTGTTCCAAAAGCTCTAAAAGTGTGTTCATGTCACGGGGACCTCCCTTTCCGAAATCTTTGACTGCGGAGTCCGGCAGCCGGTGCTCCCTGTCAGAAATGAATATCGTATTTATTATATCTCATTTACCGCCCAAGCGCAATGCTGCCTTTTAGATCCCCCCCAAGATACACCAGGACCCCCTGCGGCCATAAGACGCAGGGGGTCCTGTGTTTGACTGGTAAAGATCCAGGCTCTGCTCTTTCTGCAGAATCAGGCCGCCTTGACAGCCTTACTGCCCTTTCCGGTAATGATCTGGAACACCAGCACCACGACCAGAACGCCGATACCGATGATGTCGGTCAGAGTGCCCGGATGGATCAGCATCAGACCGGCGGCGATACACACGATCCGCACGCCCCAGTTCAGATCCCGGAGCATGTAGCCGATCATGCCGGCGGCGATGAGGAACATACCCACCGAGGAGGTAAGGACCACCTGCACCACGTCCAGCGGGCCGAAATCGCCAATGAACAGCATCGTGTTATTGAAAGCAAAGATGTAGGGCACGATGAAGGCCGCGATGGCCAGACGGGTGGCGTTGAAGGCCGTCCTCATAGGCGGCGCTTTGGCGATGGCGGAGCCGGCATAGGCGGCCAGGGCCACGGGCGGGGTGATGTCGGCCACAATGCCGAAGTAGAACACGAAGAAGTTGGCAGCCATCAGATCCATGCCCATGCCCTGCACCAGGATAGGGGCACAAGTGGTGGCCATAATGACGTAGTTGGCGGTGGTGGGGACGCCCATGCCCAGCACGATGCAGCACAGCATAGTGAGGAACAGGGCGATGATCAGCTGACCGTTGGCGACCTGTACGATGGCGGTGATGAGCACATTGGCCAGACCGGTCATCGTCACCACGCCGGCGATGATGCCCGCGATGCCGCAGGCTACGCCTACAGACAGGGTATTCCGGGTCCCGGCGGCCAAGGCATCCACATAGGAGGGGGCCGCCTCACGGTTGGGCTTGCTCATTACCGTGAAGAGAACGAACAGCACCACCCAAAGGCCCATACAGATGTTATCCAGGTTCTCCGGGATCCATTCGTAGGACTTGTTGCCCAGGATCACGATGACAGCCAGGGGGATGAGGGGCAGGGCCATGAGCAGCTTTTTGCCGCCCTTCTCCCGGTCCACCATACCCATGGTGATAGCGGCGAAGGTGGCATACACAGCGCTGCGGGACATGGTGAAGCCCACGATGATCATGTACACCAGCACAATCAGCGGCACCAGCAGGTAGATCTTGGGAAGGATATCCTTGGCCTTGGGCAGGGAGTCCTTGGGCAGACCGTGCAGCCCCATCTTCTTGGCCTTGAAGTGGACCATAAGGAAGATGCCCGCGAAGTACAGGAAAGCGGGCAGGATGGCCCGGATCACGATCTCAGAGTAGGGGACGCCGACCATCTCAGCCATGAGGAAAGCGGCGGCGCCCATGATGGGGGGCATGATCTGTCCGCCAGTGGAGGCGGCGGCCTCAACGGCACCCGCGAACTCCGGGGGATAGCCAGTCTTCTTCATCAGGGGGATGGTAACGGCGCCGGTGGTCACGGTGTTGCCCACA
Source organism: Lawsonibacter asaccharolyticus (assembly GCA_003112755.1). Classification (NCBI taxonomy): domain Bacteria; kingdom Bacillati; phylum Bacillota; class Clostridia; order Eubacteriales; family Oscillospiraceae; genus Lawsonibacter; species Lawsonibacter asaccharolyticus. The sequence continues at coordinate 470,241 of BFBT01000001.1, forward strand.
GAGGAACCGGACACCATGCCGCACAGAGCGGAAGAGATGACGGCTACCTTGGCGGGACCGCCGGAGGCGGAGCCTGCGATGGCGTTTGCCCCTTCAATGAAGAAGTTGGCGATGCCGGTGGCCTCCAGGAAAGCGCCGAAGATGATGAACAGCACGATGTAGGTGCAGCACACGCTGATGGGGGTGCCAATGACGCCGTTGGTGGTGTAGAACAGGTTGTACACAATGCTCTGCACCGTCTTTCCGGCAAACATGGGCAGATAAGCATAAAGAACGAAGGCCGTGGCCACGCATAGGATGGGGATGCCCACCACCCGGCGGCAACACTCCGCCAGGATCAGGATGCCGATGATACCCAGCACCACCTCAGTGGTGCCGATCCGGGTCATCATGGCCACGATGCTCTTCAGGTTGATGACATAGTTAAAGTAGCAGGCCGCGCCCACCACTGCCAATACGATGTCATACCAGGGGATGTGATTCACCTTCTGTGTTCCCTTTTTCGCAGGGTACAGAATGAATACAAACAAAATGATAAAGCCCAAAAACAGGCAGTGCCGGACGCGGTTGTCAAAGCTGGCAAACAGGTTCATCCATACCATGAACAGGGAAAAGAGAGCCAGCATGATCCGAATGACCAGCTCCGGGACCCCGGTCCAGATCCGGGTGTTGGATTCTCGGTCATACTTCTTCATGACCGCTTCCACGTCCTCCGCCGTTCCCACGTCTACGCTGGGATCACCGGCAGGAGCCGTGTTGACGCTGCGATCTTCCAAATCGCCCATTATTCTCCTCCTTAGTCGCATCGTTCTGACGCCGCCCCTAGCGGACAAGGCGGTCAGAACAGCCGATACTCGTACCCGATGGAGACCACCGAGCTTCTTCCAAACAGTGCGCTCAAACTGATGACTCGAATCCCGCTCTCCAAAGTCACCTCCTCCATCCCATCTTCCGGGAACACCCCGACCAGATCACGGACCTGGTCATAGTCCTCCCGGATGTCGCCCAGGATCAGCGTGTGATCTGATCGGGAGCCTACGATATATTGCAGGGGGATCGTCTCAAAATCCTTGTGGATATTGCTCACTACAATGGAGCCGTCCTCGCCCAATGTCATGGACTCCCCTTCGTTCAGCTGGCTCTGTACCCCGGCGCCGAAGCTGTAATAGTAGGTCTGCTCCACATAGATCTTGTGCTCCTGGATCTGATAGCAGTCGATCAGCGGATTTTTATGGACCGAGTGGATAAAGCCCACGCAGAACCAGTCTCCCTCGTCCAGGCGGTAGCGGACGCAGGTCTCACCGTTTTCCCCGCCGCGCAGGGTGAGATACCAGCCCGCCCGCACGCTGACTGTTGCTAGAAGAGCCGCCGCAATAATGATGATTATCGCGGCGGCTCCCATTACCCTTTTTTTCATCAGATCCCGGTGTCACTCGTCACCGGAACTTGACCGGCGGGCCGTGCGGCGAGGTCGGTCCTCCCTCACAGGACACCCTTCTCGGTATAGAACTTCTCAGCGCCGGGATGCATAGGCACATCACCCACACCGGCCACCGCGTTCTCCAGGGTCAGGAACTGGAACTTGGCCTGAGTAGCGGCCATGCTCTCCTGATTCTCGAACATCTGAGTCAGCAGTTCATAGACGAAGTCCTCGGACAGGTCCTCAGAGGCCACCAGAACTGCCTTCACGGCCACGCAGGTCACATCATAGTCGATGTTGTTGGGGTAGGTGCCGGCGGGCAGGTCCTCCTGGACCAGGAAGGGGTAGTTGGTGGTCAGATACTCCACGGCCTCGGGAGTCAGGCTGATCATATCGAATTCAGCGGTGGCATCCAGCTCAGTGATCGAGGTGGTGGGGGCGCCGGCCACGGTGAAAGCGGCGTCAATCTTGCCGTCCTTCAGGTCGTTGGCGGCGTCGCCGAAGGAACCGTTGGTGGCGGTGATGTCGGCGGTGGTCATGTCGTAGGCCTCCAGGACCTGGCGGGCGTTGACCTCAGTGCCGGAGCCCACGTCGCCCACGCAGACGGTCTTGCCCTTCAGCTCGGATACGTCCTTGATGCCGGGGGCGGAGATGATCTGCACGGTCTCGTTGTACAGGCCGGCCACCCACTGGCTGCTGGTCTCAGCCTCGGTGAACAGGTCGGTGCCGCTGTGGGCATAGGAGAGCACGTCGGACTGCAGGATGGACATCTGGGCATTGCCGTCAGCCACCTCCAGGATGTTGGCGGAAGAGGCACCGGTGGAAGTCACATTCAGCTGGCCGGTGGTCAGCAGGGGGTTGAGGGTGGTCTGCATCACGCCGCCGTAGGCGTAATAGGTGCCGGAGGTGCCGCCGGTCGCCAGGGTGACGGTCTCGCCGGAGCCGCCGGCCGGAGGTGTGGTGGTGGAAGTAGTGCCGGTAGAAGCGGCAGGAGTAGAAGTGGTACCGGAATTGCTGGGCTGATTGGGATTGCCGCAGCTGGCCAGCGCCAGGGACAGAGACAGCGCCAGGATGAGAGCAAGTGTTTTCTTCATATTCTCTTTCCTCCATTTCAAGCTTTACTCGGCCTTCCGCCCGAGGGATGCGGCCGACCTATTTGCAGAGTTATTATATTACATTTTGCCTATAATTGCAAGTCGCTTTTTTATTTTCGGTCATTTTGCATAATTTCCTTCATTTTTGCAGTTTTTTTCTCTGTTTTTCTCTTTTTTCTTTCGGATTTCCTCATTTTTCCTTCTTTTCAATATAATGATGCAGTATTTGCATCATTCCGTTTTTAACATTTTCCCCCTGCATTCCGACGCCCTTACTCCCGCATAGCCTGTTCCAGCTTCTCCAGCGCCCGCTTCTCAATGCGCGATACATAGCGCCCCGGCAAATGTAAGCGATTGGCTCCGGAAAATCACGCCGTCTCAAACGGCGCAATTCCTTGCGAATTCTGGCTTGCCTCGTCCAATTGGGCGAAGCGGAATTTGATAATGACTTCCTTGTCCTCAGTGAGTTCCACCCGCTCGATGAGGCTGACCAGCAGCTCCCGGCTCTCCCCGGCGGTTTCGACGAACCGCTGTACCAGTTCCCTGGCCCTGTCCTCGCTGCGGACAGGGCTTTTTTGACGCAGCTCCAGTTCCTGCCGCTTTTTCTCCAGTTGCTCCCGCTCCAGCTTGATCCGGCTGAAGATGCGCTGGAAGTCCGCCTCCGGCAGCAGCCCGCTGAGCCGGTCGGTGTACATCCGGTCCAGGTTGGCGGTGAGGCTGTCGATCTTGGACTGGAGGGCTTGGAGCTCCTTCCCCAGGCTGCTCTGCTTCCCGGCGTTCTCCACGGCTTCCCGGGCCACGGGCAGCAGTTCATCAGGATTCAGATATGTCTGGCACACCTCCCGCACCTTGGCGATCACCGCATCGGTCACGGTTTTCTCCTTGATGGAGTGGCAGGTGCAGGCACCCGCTTTGGTAAAACGCTGATAGGTGCGGCAGACAAAGTAGAGCACATCCTCCCCCCTGGCGTTTTTCCGGTTGAGGACCGCCAACGGGTAACCGCACTCGTGGCAGAAGATCAGCCCTTTCAGCAAAAAATCATAGGTTCGACTCCGGGTGTGCTTCCGGCTGTTCACCAGCATCCGCACCTTACGGAACGTCTCCACATCCACCAAAGCCTCATGGGTGCCCTCCACCACCACCCAGTTGGCCGGGTCTTGCTTCAGGCACCTCTTGGATTTATAGCTAATCTTCACACTGCGCCCCTGAACCATATTGCCGATGTAGGTCTCATTTTGCAGCATATCGGAGATCCGCTCACTGCTCCACAGGCCGGTGTAGGGGCCGGGTTTTGCCACCGGCAGATTGGCATAGGTGGCAGGAGTGGGCACCCCCTCCTGGTTGAGGAGGGCGGCGATGTTCCGGCAGCTCATGCCGGAGAGGGCCAAGGCGAAGATCCGCCGCACGATAGGGGCCACTTCCTCATCAATGACAATCTTGTTTTTCTCTGTTGGGTGCATCTTATAGCCATACACTGGCTTTCCGCCGATAAACTGTCCCTTCCGCTGCTTATCCCGCTTGACGCTCTTGATCTTCTTGGAGATGTCCTTGGCGTACATATCGTTCATGATGGCACGAAATGGGGTGATGTCGTTGGCGGTAGAGTCCACGCCGGTGTCGATGCCGTCCAGCAGGGAAATGTACCGCACCCGGTGTTCGGGGAAGTACCGCTCCATGTAGTGGCCGGTCATGATATAATCACGCCCCAGACGAGAGAGGTCTTTGGTGATGACCATATTGACCTTCTTCGCCTCAATGTCAGCGATCATCCGCTGGAAACTGGGGCGGTCAAAGCTTGTGCCGCTCCAGCCGTCATCTATATAGGTGTCATAGACGTTCAACCGGTGCTGCTGCACAAACTCCCGCAATAGGGATTCCTGGTTCTGGACGCTCTGGGATGGTCCCTCGCTTTCATCCTCCTTCGATAATCTGATGTATAAGGCCGCATGGTATTCCAGGGGATTGCTTATCTCAAAGTACATGCTATACCTCCTGAGATAAGCGGCCATTCATCATAAATATTATAATATTTCGCGGCCATATCGTCAAATTTCCGCCGCATTTCGGAGATTTCTCTCTATAAAAAGCCTTAAGGACCGTCTTACCAGCTCCGGCAGCTTTTCTCCTTCTTCTGTGAAAAAACAATGGACAATCGGCACCCGTCCATCCTTTTTCACGGGTATCCCCCCTCTCTGAAATAGTAAAGAATATGCGGCAATTCATGCACACTTGCTTGTCTGCATACAGGAAAGCCATGTCAGGATAACGACATGGTTCAACAATGATTGACAAAGTTTTCCTCCCCTCTTACAATAAAGGTGAGTTGGGAGGTGTTGAAATGCATCCAGGATTAAATAAGTATATGATGCAGCTGCGCATGGAATCTAAAGAGAAGGAAAATCAGGGCAAGCCGCCTATTACCTCTCCCGATGTGGTTCAAACGGCTGATTTTGTGTTTTCTCGAATTCCACATCAAGAGGGTGACAGCGGCCGGCTTTTACTGGCCAAACAAAAAGCGGATCGGAACAAACGGTATCTTGTGAAACACGCTTATACGGACTGTGCCTGCAACGAGTTCATCTATACCAAATTGGCTCAGGTGATGGGATACTCTATGCCGGACGCGGTCTTATTCCAACTCTCTCCGGGGGAAACGCGGCCTTATTTCAAAACGGAGTATATTATTGGGGAACGATACTTGAACGTGACCGATCCGGCGCCTACTTATCAAAAAATACGGGAGCAGGCCAAAAATTGGAAACACTATTTTGCTTTCTATGGCTTGTACAGCCTTACAGGCGAGGGAGATGGCGTTGAGATCCTGCTCGCGGATGACGATAGAATCTATCGTGTAGACACAACCGATGCATTTCCTATCAGCAATTTCCAGCTTGACGCAGCCGGCATTCACCAAAACATCAATGGTCTGAATCCGCAGCAAGTTATGAAAGAGAAGATGCTCTCCAGTGATCTGTCCCAAGTTCTCAATTTCTCTTGGTGCGATGCCCATTTGGCAAGCTGCCTGAAGATTTGTCCAGATAGTCTGCCTTATTTCTTAGACCCGTTCGCCCGTATTCAGGATATCCAAAGTGACTATATTGATGATTTTCTGAACACGCTTTGCTATTTCTACCCGGATTTTATTGGAGACTATTTCAAACGCTATATTTCCGCTCTGCAAAAGCAGTGCGCGGAGTATTGGAACGAAAAACGGTGAGGGGACATCCCTCACCGTTTTAACGTACCAGATCATGCTCCAGCTGTTTGACTGAGCAGACCTGAAAGGGCCATTGGGGTTCGTTCCAACGACTCCCGCGATATAACCGGCTGCGGTTCATTACCAGGACTTGCTCAAATACACCGGCATGATAATCCTTCAGAAGTCGTGTCAATCCGGGACGATTCAAGTCATGTCCGGGAAAACCGTCATCCTCATAATATCCTGAAATTGGGAGTCCCTTTTCCGCCGCATAATGTTCAAGTTTCCGCTTTTGCATCTCCAACGCGTCCCGCCGCATTTCAGAATTTCCGCCCCTGTCCACACGGCAATAAACTGCTGTACGTTTCCCCTGCATAAAATTCACCTCTTTTCTATTGTCCCACAGGGTCAGAGCAAAATTTGCCGCAAAAAATCACCGCATTTCAATAAGTCCATCCAGGAACCGTTCGAAATCCGGTGACAGTTGAATATTCAGTTCATAATCCCGCCGTACTTCGATCCGCTTCACAACGATAGCCAGCAGCATTTTTTGCTCCTCCAGCGTTCCGCTGCAGAAAATCTGGTTCAGTCCGCAGTATTTCCGCTGCTTGATCTCAATCTCCCGGCGCAGTTGTTCTCCATTTTGGAGCCTGGCCTCCAACTCATACAGCCTCTCTCTGGTCTTGTCAATTTCTGCTTCTGTTCCTTGTAAAAGTTCCTGCAAAAGAGGTACCCCGAAGGAACTCTCTCCCCGGATCGCCCGAGCTACCTCCCCACGCAGGGTCTCCCGGTCCCGCTCCCTCTCGGATAAATGCTGCTGCGCCGCCTGATAGGTCTCCCGCCGCTCCTGAAGTACGATTTGATATTTATACTCCAAAATGGTCTCTGCAGGCAGTGCCTCCAGCTGCTCTAGCAAGGCGGAAATTGCAGTTTTGACCGCCGCTTCTATACGCTCTGCGTGGTAGGTTCGTGGGCCATCGCATGCTGTTGGTTCCCCTTCCACACTGGCATTGCAGCGATAAAGCCGTACATCCCGGCGATAGAGGGAACCATCCCGCTTACGGCGGTACTCCTTCCGATGGATGGTGCTGTTCATGCGAGCGCCGCAGTGGCCGCAATAGGTCAGGCCGCTCAGCAAAGCTTTTCCGTGTTTGGGGGCAGAAATGGTACTCATATTATTCTCCTTTCGGTTCCGGCTTTCTTTCAATTCCTGTACCTGGGAAAAAATCGCATCCTCCACGATCTGCAGGTGTGGCAGCCTCGGGGACTCCGTGCCGCCTTTCTGCAGATAGCCCAGATATAATCTGTTGGACAATATATGGGAGATGGAGCCCTGATTCCACCGCTTTCCTTTGCGGGTCGTGATATTTTGACTATTTAGGTATTTGGCAATACGATAACTGCCCAGTCCTTCCCGAGCTGCCTTGTCAAAAATGATTCCCACCACCCGGGCCTCTTTCTCGCAGATCTGAAGCTCATACAGCGCCTGTTTCTTTTTGTTCAACCGTTTTCCCCGCACCAAACGGTATCCATAGGGGCACTGTCCCCCGGTAAAACAGCCTTCTTCTGTCAGTTGCCGGATTCGGGTACGGGTGCGTTCCGAGATTTTCTCGCTTTCTCCGGCCGCCTGCCAATAGCGGATATAGTTGGTCAGCTTGTCTACATGGTTGTCGAATCGCTGCTCGCCCTCACAGACGCTCCAGACAGAAACACCGTTGCGCACCAACCACTCCACCACAAAGGGCGTCTCATCGTCCCGACGTCCGATGCGGTCAAACATGTAGACCTACAGGATATCAAATTTCCCCGCTATGGCATCCTCACGGATCTCCATGACTGCATCCCGCTGCTGCATAGTCAGCTTATAGCCGGAGACACCCTTTTCAGAAAATTCCCTCAAAATCTCCCAGCCGCACTCCTAAGCAAAGGTCTGGCAGGCAATTCTCTGCATAGGAATATCATTCTTTTCCACCTGTCCTCGGTCAGACACACGATAGAGGCAATAAACCCGGTTCATAGCGATGCTCCTTTCTGTTTGATGCCTCTATCCTAAATCGGCCGCTTCCATTTGAACAGGCGCCGCAGGTTGCTGGATCAGTGCAGTGCAAACATAGTGCCAGATGCTGGTCTCCTTGGGCGTCACAGAAAAAGAAATGTTCACCTTGCGCTCCGCCGTTTCCATGGTCAGACTTTGCTTGCCCGGACCATATTTCATAGGAATACCTCCTTAATTATACTATTGTGGCATGATAAAAGCCGCCCCGTACAGGCGGCTAAATTCTTTTCATTAAATTGGGGATGCGAATCGCTTGGGAGTCCAAATGAATGGCACCCCCAATCATCCATTAGCAATTCTTCACAATTTCGATTGATAAAACGAGTGATATATGGTATAATAAAACCATTCATTTGCAATAGTGAGGTATTACACGAGAAACAAAAAGCCTCCTTTTGAGATCACAAATCAGATCATTGACTGTGTGGCGGAGATCGCTGAGCTGGTGGGCTGTTTGACCGTAACCTCTCCTCTATCCACAAGTCCCACGCTCCGCCGTGCCAACCGCATTCGAACCATCTGGTTCTCTGGCCATTGAGCAGAACATCCTTTCTCTGGAGTAAGTGACAGCAGTTCTGAACGGCAAACAGGTTCTGGCTCCGCCCAAGGATATTGCCGAAGTCAAAAATGCCTTTGAGATTTATGAGCGGTTGGATGAACTTGATCCCTATTCGGTGGATGACCTGCTGACTGCCCATGGCATTATGACACTGGGATTGGTAGAAGAATCCGGCATGTTTCGCAGCCGCCCTGTGGGTGTGGTGGACAGCGAAGGGTATGGCCTGCATCTTGGCACACTCCCACAGTATGTCCCTGATTTGGTCATGGAGTTGCTGGACTGGACAAAGACCAGTGAGGTGCACATGCTGATTCGCAGCTGTGTGTTCCACTACGAGCTGGAGTTGATTCATCCCTTTGCTGATGGAAATGGGCGTGTAGGCCGCCTGTGGCATACACTTCTGCTTTCTAAATGGAATCCGGCCTTTGTCTGGCTGCCGGTAGAGTCTATCATCCATGACCGTCAGCAGGATTATTATGCGGCCATCAACGCTTCCAATGATGCGGGAGAGTCTACGGTATTTATCGAGTTCATGCTCTCAGCCATCAAAGCATCACTCATGGATGTGATTAGCACGAGTGATGGGATGAGCGATGGGAAGATGGATAAAGCCACGCTCCGCTGGAAAAAATTGAGGAGTATCTTAAAACCCACAACTATATCATGAACGCCGATGTGCGGGAGCTGTGCGGAGTATCAGCAGCAACGGCGAATCGGATTCTATCGAGTTTTGTTGAGGAAAGAAAATTGAGCAAATACCGCGAAGGCGGACATTGGGTATATCAATTATTTAGTTCAAACTAGCAATAAGCTTTAACAGCAATATACTTTTGTATGCAGTAATTCAAAATACAAATGAAATGGGGGATAAGGTTTGACTATTCCAGAAGAACAAAGAATTAAACTTGAAAGTATGCAAATCAAGGGCATTCGTTGGATGATTTGGAATACTATCGAGAAAGAAGACATCGAATCTCGACTGCTTCAGATTAGAGGGCAATCGTCTACAAACGATTTAACAAAGCTGGTAAACACACAGAGTAGAGCAAACCTTATTCGGCTAATCGAGCGCTCGCCAGAAATAACAGAATCGATTATTGATTCTGCCTATGAGAAGTATAGATATGGATTGAAACCTGGATTTACATTGTTTTGGGCCAAAAGAAAGGATATAAAAACCGTATCGCAAGAAGAATTAGCTGATAAAATCCAAGAATATCTTTCTAACTTGCGCTATGGTGATGATGATAAATACAAAAACTTAGAATATGGCTCCATCATTAAGTTTGGAGATATATATGAAGTATCACTGTCGTATCTTCAAAGGTTCAACTATATAAATTCAGAAGGCGAGTTCACTTTTATCTATATGATGAAAGAATGCTTTGTCTGGCTAGGAATTAACAAAAACTTTGTTGCAATAAACAATATGCCAGAAGTACTGATAAATTCCCTTAAAAAGTTTTTCAGCAAACTTTACTCGGCAGATATTACTAATATTAAAATTACGAATAAATTATTGGAAAAAGTGTTTTCGAGTGACAACGCCAAACGAGTAACAAAATATAATTCTAACCCACCTGAAAATCAACTTGAAAAAATCACTTTGGCCGATCCAAATCTTAGTGAAAAAATGAACTGTATTCCTGTTGGATATGAAGACTATGATGTTACAAATACTCAATATGTTGAGGAAATAGATGGAAATACAACAGGAACCCTCGGTGTAAACTGTAGCAAAGGAAAGATGTACTTGTCTAAAAGTCTCACCTCAACACAGTTTCGGACTTGGAGTACCCGGCGCATCAATGATATAATTAGATATTTTCAAAATTCCACAGATGTGACATTTGAAACAGTTACCGGCTTTAATATGTTTACGTCTTCTATGTGGGATGGACTGAAACAATCCTCAATTCCAATTTTGAACGAAATTGTCTATGCAATTTTGAGTTGTAAAAAATCAGGAATTGAAGCGTATCCTATTTCATTTGATGTATATCAAGCTTATGTTGATCTAAATAAATTTTTCATCGAAAAAATATCTTTTAATTGCGAAACATGTGAAGAAAATGCAATACCTTGCTGTTGTAAATGTGGAAGCAGCATCTTTTCTGTTACGAAGAAACAACCAGGAAAAGTAATTTGCTGTGACTGTGGAGAAAGCCAACAAGGTTTATTTTCGTTTGCCTGTGAAAGTGGGCATGTAACAAATTTTAGTGATATTAACGAAGCATTAGAATTAATTGCAACAGATGACTTTTGTGAAAAGCTATTTGAAACCATCCGACTATATTATTCCGATATTGAGTTTTCAAATAATGAATTCTTTACAATCTCTACAGCAGGACTTGAAGTTCACTATAGCCCTGACTACGAAAAAATAAAACCGTCTGAAATTTCTGAATTTTCGACAATATGTGGACGCAGCCTCGTAAAGTCGGTTGATGAACTGGAGTCAATTTATAAAAATCTTAAAGAAAAATGCTCTCATCCAACTAATGACAAATGCGCAAATTGCAAGGATACACCGTGTGCATCAGCGAATGAAATAGGCTGCATATTAAAATTATTTGAAAATTTTGAAGGTTTCGTTCCGCAACCACATCAAGGTCACGAGTTTGGTGACGTATCAATGTTGCTAAAATACCAAGGAAAGAATATGTCTTTCCAAGGAATTGCCAAATCCGTTCCTTCAGGAAGGACTTCTCCAAAGATAACCAAATCCAGTGATTTAGGGAGAGAAATAATTCAGCAAGTATTGTCTGCATTTCACGATGATAGAGCTGATATTGTTGGGGTAATTTATCCCAATTTAATGGATGATCAACTGAAATATTTTCTCTATCATTACGCGAAGCTAAGCAATAGACGATTGGTTATTCTTGATCGAGATTTTATGCTAAAGCTACTTGATAGATATATTGAGGAGAGAGGCCTTTAAAAGATACAGCTGACAGACCCCCGTTTTGATTTGGGGTAGTGTATAAACTGCTCTTAGATATAGTTTGTAATGAATGGCCGCTTATTTTCCTGAATTTTCTCACCATTTACAATAGCGGCGGCGCTCCCACTACATGACCGAAGCCCGGACAAGCCTGTATTTTCAAGGCTTTCCGGGCTTCGTTTACATTAGCGGCGTCGCTATACATAGGACCGGCTGATGCCGCAGCGGGAGGCGATCTCCCGCTGTGTTCTGGGAGGGCGGTCATCCAGGCCGTAGCGCAGGGTGATGATGGACCGCTCCCGATCGGTCAGGCAGGTGGCCACGCAGTGCCGTACCTTGCGGCAGGCGTCCCGGGTGTCCAGTTCCTCCAGCATGTTGTCGTCCACAGCGATCACATCCATCAGCGACAGGGAGCTGCCGTCGTCATCGCCATCCAGGCTGTCCGCCAGTGACACCTCCCCTGCCAGCTTTTTCTGCGCCCGGAAGTGCATCAGGATCTCGTTTTCGATGCAGCGGCTGGCGTAGGTAGCCAGACGGACGTTTTTATCACTTTTGAAGGTAGAGATCCCCTTGATCAGCCCGATAGTCCCGATGGAGATCAGATCGTCCTGGTCTCCAGTCTGGGCATAGTACTTTTTCACGATATGGGCCACCAGCCGCAGGTTATGCTCCACCAGCAGGTTGCGGGCCTCCAGGTCCCCCTGGGCGGCCCGCTCCAGGTATTCCCGCTCCTCCGCGGCCTTCAGCGGCCGTGGGAAGGACCCGCTCCCACCCGAGAGCCGCAGAGTAAAAAACAGACCGTTCATCATTAGATAGATCCATGGCGACAACATATGCCAACACCTCCGCCCTACTCTATTCCCCCCACGCAAGTCCCTATTCTCCCGGTCCTTCCCCTCTGTCGAAAGTTCCGGCCCACCTGCCCGTGCAAAGAGCTCCCCCGGACACGCCCTAAGGCGCGTCCGGGGGAGCTCTCTTTCCGTTCCCGGTGTTACTGCTTCTCCTGGAGGGACAGGCTGGCGATGAACTGCTGGGCGGTGCGCGGGGTGCGCCCCGCGTGGCGGATCTCCCAGGTCATGGCCTGGGCGTGGAGCAGCTCAGCGGACATGGCCACCCCGGCCCGGGCGGCCAGATGGTCCACTAGGGCCAGATAATCCGCCTTGCTCATGGTGAGGTAGGGGATACGCAGTCCAAACCGCTCCGCCAGGGCAGTCTTCTCCGAGATGGTCTCAAAGGCGTCCACCTCATCCCCCGCCCGGTCGCTGAAAGACTGACGGACCAGGTGACGGCGGTTAGAGGTGGCGTAGATGGCCACATTGGCCGGGCGGCGCTCCAGCCCGCCCTCCAGGATAGTCTTCATAATGGAATAGGTATTGTCGTCCTGGTCGAAAGCCAGGTCGTCGATGAAGAGGATGAACTTCTGCCGCCGTCCCGCCAGGGAGCGGATCAGCCGGGGCATCTGGGCCAGCCCCTCCTTCTGCACCTCGATCAGCCGCAGATCCCCGAATCCGGGGCGGAACAGCATAGACTTTACAGTGGCTGACTTGCCAGTGCCGCCGTCGCCAAAGAGGAGCACGTTGTTCACCAGGTGCCCCTCCAGCATGGCCTGGGTGTTGGCCACCACCTGTCCCCGCTGCAGCTCGTAGCCCATCAGCTCCTCCGGCCGGGGGCAGTCCGGGTCGGCCACCGGGATCAGCTCCCCGCTGTCCCAGACAAAGGCCCGGTAGCGGGCGAACAGGCCGCAGCCATTCTCCTGGTAAAACGCCGTAAGGCCGTCAAAGTCAAAAGGTGCAGACGCCCGCCACCGGGGCAGCCCAGCCAGCACCGGAGCGTACACCGGGGGCAGCAGATTGGACAGCTCCCCCACATACCGGTCGCAGTCCATCCGGGCCAGAAGGAGGAAGGTCTCCACCTCCCGCCGGGCTGCGTTCTCCAGGGCGGGGTCGCTGTCCCCTCGCTCCGCCAGCGTTCCATAGGGGCTCTCCACATAGCGCAGGCCGTCCCAGAGCCAGTCACCCAGTCCCTGGTATCCCTCCCGCCGCAGCAGGTGGAAGAGCTGCGTATAGGCCTCCAGGGCCTCCGTTCCACGCCCCTGGGCCAGACTGCCCACCAGGGCCCGGCTCTGCTCCATCACCGGCGTCTTCAGTAGCTCCGCATAGGCAGATACGCCATGGAGGGCCGCCCAAAGTACATCAAATTCCATCTTATTTCTCCCAGTTCCCCCTGCTTCCACAGGTGATCTCTTTTCATTGTAAAGCGGACAGGGCGGCCTTGTCAACCGGGTGGGGGTATGATACAATAAATAAATCTGACTCAGGAAAGGAAGACAGAGGACGCGGCGCGTGAAACGGTGGCCTGCTCGGGCCCCGCCCCGCTGTCCTTGCCCATATGCTGTCCATTGGAGGCATCCCCATCGAAGCGCCCCTGGCCCTGGGCCCTATGGCCGGGGTCACTGATATGGCCTTCCGCACCATCTGCCGGGAGCAGGGCGCCGCCCTGACCTGCACAGAGATGGTCAGCGCCAAGGCCTTGTGTTATCAGGATAAGAAGTCCATCCCCCTGCTCCAGCTGGGGGATGGCGAGCATCCCGCCGCCGCCCAGATCTTCGGCAGCGACCCGGTCTGCATGGAGGAGGCGGCCGCCATCGCCCGCCAGCTCTCCGGCGCCGACTTCATCGATATCAACATGGGCTGCCCGGTGCCCAAGGTGGCCAACAGCGGGGACGGCTCCGGCCTGATGCGTAACCCGGACAAGGCGGTTCGGGTGGCTGAGGCGGTCATCCGGGGGGCCGGCTGTCCGGTGACGGTGAAGTTCCGGCTGGGTTGGGACAAGGGCTCCATCAACTGCGTGGAGTTTGCCCGGGCCATGGAGGAGGCCGGCGTGGCCGCCGTGGCCGTCCACGGGCGGACCCGGGCCCAGATGTACGCCGGCCGGGCGGACTGGGACCACATCCGCGCCGTGAAGGAGGCGGTGAAGATCCCTGTGATCGCCAACGGCGACGTGTTCAAGCCGGAGGACGCCCCCCGTATCCTGGCCTACACTGGGGCGGACATGGCCATGATCGGCCGGGGGGTATTCGGCAACCCCTGGCTGTTCGCCCAGTGCCGGGCAGCTCTGGAGGGCCGCGAGATCCCTCCCATGCCGCCGCTGGCGGAGCGTTGCGACACGGCGGTGCGCCAGTTCCAGCTCTCCGCCGCCAACAAGGGGGAGAAGATCGCCTGTCTGGAGGCCCGGCGCCACTACGCATGGTATCTGAAGGGGGTCCCCCACGCGGGATATTATAAGGAGCAGATCGTGAAGATCACTACCCTGGAGGACGTGTACCGGGTGACAAAGGGGATCAAGCGGGACCTGTGCTGACCCCGGCCGCGGGGCCGGAGGGTTTGGATTTGGAAGGGGTGAAGGTATGACTGACCAGGAGCTGGCGGCCCGCGCCCGGGACGAGGACCAGGACGCCTTCGAACAGCTGGTCCGGGACAACGAAAAACGGATCTATACCCTTGCGCTGCGGATGACGGGCAGCCGTGAGGATGCTCTGGATCTGGCCCAGGATGCCTTTTTCCAGGCGTGGAAAGCCCTCCCCACCTTTCAGGGGGAGAGCAGCTTTGCCACCTGGCTCTACCGCCTGGCCACCAACCTGTGCCTGGACCATCTGCGGACTCAGAAGAGGCGGACCCAGTCCATGGGGCCCGCCCTCTCCCTGGACGACGAGGAAAACGGTCCCGTCCAGGTGGCGGACCAGCAGCTCCAGCCCCAGGAGGCGGTGGAGCGCTCAGAGCGCCGCCGGGCCCTGGAGCGGGGGCTGGCCTCCCTCCCGGATCACCACCGCCAGGTGCTGATCATGCGGGAGTTGTCCGGACTCTCCTACCAGGAGATCGCCCAGGTCCTGGACCTGGATCTGGGGACTGTGAAATCCCGTATCGCCCGGGCTCGTCTCTCCCTGCGAAAAATTTTGCTGGAGGATGGGAACTTTTTTGACTCTCCGGCGTCTATGGAGATAGAACGACACAGAAAGGAGTGACCCGGCATGTCAGGCTGTGAACGTGCGCTGGACCTGATCGGCCTGCGTCTTGACGGCCCCCTGTCCCCGGAAGAGCAGCGGGAGCTGGACGCCCACCTGGAACAATGCCCTGCCTGCCGGGCCGCCACCCGGGAGCTGGAGGAGCTGGAGGGGGCCCTCGTCCAGCTGGGTGAGTGCGATCCCCCGCCCCAGCTCGTCTCCGGCGTGATGGAGCGGGTACGCGCCGACAGCGCCCCTGCCAAGGTCGTCCCGCTCTGGAAACGCCCTGCCTTCCGGGGAGCACTGGGCATGGCGGCCTGCGCCGCCCTGTGCATCGGCCTGCTTCCCCAAATGGCGGGTCTCTCCTCCGGCGGCGGGAACAGCACCGGCGCCGCCCCTGCCAGCGCCTCGGAGTCCCAGGCCGCTTCCTCCACTCCCGCTGCCGGTGCCTATGCTGCCGGCGGGGAGTCCTCCCCCTCTGCCGAGGTCCGCTCCAGCAATGCGGGCCGTCCGGAAGCCGAGGACACCGCCCCGATGGAGGCGGAGTCCCCCGCCTCCATCGATCCCTTCTCCCTGCAGGAACAGGGAGCGGGCGCACCGGAGGACTTCTCCGCCCTTGCCCCCGCCCTGTCCGAAGACCTGGCCGGACAGCTGGGCCAGAGTCCCGGCCGGCTGCTCCTGTTCTCCACTATTCCAGAGGAACTGGAGGACTGGGACTGGCAGGAGACGGACGGCTTTCGCTGGACCTCCCTGGAAGCGGAGGGGGACCACTCCCTGCTGGACGCCCTGACCGCCCAGGCCGCCGCCCTGTGGGAGAGCGGGGCGGAGGGCCCCGTAGTGGCTCTGGTGTATCCCTGAATCTTACTTCAGCCCTGGACCGGGCGCGATTTGCGCCCGGTCCAGGGCTCTTTTCTGCTTTTTTTCGTGGGAGAGCCGCTTTTTCTTCATTTTTGTTTCATTTTACGTCTGCGACAAAAAAGAGGTTGTCAGATGTGCATTTTTACGATATAATAGCCAATAGCAGATCACCTCGCCACGGCGGCTTCCGCCTGGGGAGTCTGTATGAGTCAGTCCAAACATAAGGAGTGGTAACAATGAGCTATTCTGTACAAAACATCCGCAATGTCTGTCTGCTGGGACACGGTGGGAGCGGAAAGACCTCCCTGGCGGAGAGCCTGCTTTACATGACCGGCGCTATCGACCGCATGGGCAAGCCCGCCGACGGCAACACCGTCTGCGACTATGATGCGGAGGAGACCCGCCGCCAGATCTCCATCTCCACTTCCGTGGCTCCCCTGGAATATAAGGGCTGCAAGATCAACATTCTGGACACCCCGGGCAGCTTCGACTTCTCAGGTGAGGTGCTGGAGGCCCTCCAGGTCTCTGACGCCGCCATCATCGTCTGCTCCGCCAAAGACGGCATCTCTGTGGGGCTGGAAAAAGCCTGGCGCTACTGCGAGGAGCGCGACATGCCCCGCTTTATCTATATTTCCAAGACAGATGAGGAAAACTCCGACTATAACGCCACCTTCGACGCCCTGCGTGAGCGCTTCGGCAACAAGATCGCCCCCATCGTGGTCCCCATCTGGGACGACAACAAGAAGGTCACCGGCATCATCGACGTGCTCAACAAGCGCGCCTACGAGATGCAGAACGGCAAACGGGTGGAGATCGAGCTGCCGGAGGGCAAAGAGGACGTGGTCACCCAGTTCAACGACGCTCTGAAGGAATCCGTGGCCGAGACCAGCGAGGAGTTTATGGACAAATTCTTCTCCGGCGAGGACTTCACCTATGTGGAGATGATCCAGGGCCTGCGCCAGGGCGTGCGGGAGCTGTCCCTCTTCCCCGTGCTGTGCGGCTCCGCCGTGTCCACCATGGGCTCCCTGATGCTGATGGACAATATCGTGGAGCTTCTGCCCAACCCGGTGGAGGGCAACATGCGCAAGGGCATGCTCCCCAGCGGCGACAAGGAGGAATACGCAGTCTCCCCCGGCGGCGTACCCAGCGCCTTCGTGTTCAAAACGGTCTCCGACCAGTACGGCAAGTACTCCTTCATCAAGGTCATCTCCGGCACCATCACCTCCGACCTGGCCCTGGTCAACGCCCGCACCGGCTCCCCCGAGAAGCTGGGCCGGCTGTACACCATGCGGGGCAAGAAGGCCGTGGAGGTCAAGGAGCTCTCCTGCGGCGATATCGGCGCCATCGGCAAGCTGGAGAAGGTCAAGACCGGTGATACCCTGTGTGACGCCCGCAAGGTCTTCTTCATGCCCCCCATCCCCTTCCCCGAGCCCTGCTACTCCGTGGCTATCGTACCCAAGACCCGGGGGCAGGAGGACAAGATTGCCCAGGGCTTGGCCCGCCTGAACGAGGAGGACCCGACCTTCACCTTGGTGAACAACGGCGAGACCCACCAGATGGTCCTCAGCGGCACCGGCGACATGCAGATGGATGTGCTGGTGTCCAAGCTGAAGAGCCGCTTCAATGTGGAGGCGGAGCTGAAGGCTCCCCGGGTGGCCTATCGTGAGAAGATCCGCAAGACAGTCTCCAAACAGGGCCGCCACAAAAAGCAGACCGGCGGTGCCGGCCAGTTCGGCGATGTCTGGGTCCGCTTTGAGCCCAATCCGGAGAGCGACCAGATGGTCTTTGCCGAGGAGGTTTTCGGCGGCTCCGTGCCCAAGAACTATTTCCCCGCTGTGGAGAAGGGCCTGCGTGAAGCCTGCGTTCACGGACCTCTGGCGGGCTACCCCGTGGTCAACCTGAAGGCTGTCCTCTATGATGGAAGCTACCACCCCGTGGACTCCTCCGAGATCGCTTTCAAGACCGCGGCCCAGCTGGCCTACAAGGCCGCCATGCCTGAGGCCAACCCCGTGCTCATGGAGCCCATCGGCGAGCTGAAGGTCACCATTCCAGACAGCTACATGGGCGACGTCATCGGTGACCTGAACAAGCGCCGCGGCCGCATCATGGGCATGAATCCCACTAAGGACGGCGAGCAGGTGGTGGAGGCCGAGGTCCCCATGGCCGAGATGTCTACCTACGCCATCGACCTGCGGGCCATGACCCAGTCCCGCGGCTCCTTCACCTTCCACTTTGTCCGCTATGAGGACTGCCCTCCCGCGGCCCAGCAGAAGGCCATTGAGGAAGCCAAGGCCCTGGCGGAAGAATAAATCATCCCGGGCACCCGTTTCCCGCAGGGAGCGGGTGCCTTTTGCGGGCAGTTCCCCGGTCCGGCCCCATACAGCGCGCCAGCCCGGTGGTCCAGGGACCACCGGGCTGGCGCTGTGCTCTGTTCTGCCGCAGACGGACACGGCTCCACCACGCTTCGGCCGCCCCGGGGGAAGCAGGGGGGAGGTATCCCTGTCCCGCCCGACGCGCTGCCGTGAACCTGTCTCATCTTGTCCCCATCATACTCCTCCCCAATCCATTTTTCAAATCGATCTTTCTTATAAAATAATTGATTTTATCTATATTTCTGCCCGGTGAACCCGCTCCAGCATCTCCTGGTATCCGGGGGTCTCCCGGAGGAAAGCGGATTCCGGGTCCCGCTCCAGTTCCTCCAGCAGATATTGGAGCATGATCTGCTGGACTTCCCTCGTGGCCTCCTTTGTGGGCAAGTGGCGGTAGAGAGGGGACGCACTCAGGTCCCAGGGCTCCTCCAGGCTGCGCAGGAGCCGTTCCAGCACCGCCAGCGCCTCGGGGCCGTCCTGCTCCGCCAGCGCCAGCTGGAGCGGGGCAGACGCCACTGCGTAGGCGGTGAGCTGGAACACCTGTCCCGCCTGCTCCGCCGTCTCACTGTATTGCCGCGCGCACGTCTTGTCCCCCGCCTCCAGCGCCAGGTCCATCAAAGCCATGAGGGTAGACTGGAGATCTGATGCCTGCCGGAACAGCTCCCGCTCCAGAATGGGCCACGCCTCTTCCGACCGCTTCTGTTTCCTGCGGAGCATGGCCTCCAGCATGGGCCGTTCCCGGTCCTCCTGGGGCAGGCGGGCCAGCTGTTCCTCTGCCTGCTCCAGCTCTCCCTGGGCCATGTACTGGGAGATGAGCATCCGCTCCGCCCGCTCCCGCACCCGCCTGTCTCCACTGTCCGCGCACCGGCGGTAGAGGGCCAGGATCTCCCCCTTCCACGCCTGCTCCCGTTCCGGGTCGTTCTCCCCCCTCTTCCAGAGCACCAGTGCCCCGTCCAGTATCTGGGCCGCCGTATAGGCCAGCAGGTCGCTGTTTGGGTACTCCCGCAGCTTGTCCCGGGCCAGACGGAAGGCGGCCTCACAGCCCTCCTGCTGGGCTCTCTCCCCCAGCACATTGGCAAATGCTCCGATCTCCTCCTCTGTCAGTTCCTCCTGAAAGGAGAGCAGGGTGTTCAGGTCCACCTCAAGCAGACGGGCCAGCGGGGGCAGCAGGGTGATATCCGGATAGGAGTTGTTCCGCTCCCACTTGTTGACAGCTGGCGCTGACACCCCCAGCCGTTGGGCCAGCTGTTCCTGGGTCAGCCTCAGTGCCAGGCGCCGCTGCCGCAGGATCTCGTGAAATTTCATGTTCCGTCCCCCTTTTCCTTGGTGTGCCCATTGTATCAGAGGAGACCTTTTCTCCGCAACCGAAGGGTATTCACCTTTCCTTCAAAAAAATTAACCGCTGTTCATATTTTTTCTGTTTTCAAAAAAATTGTCCTCTGACTGTGGTCAGAGGACAAAATTGTGCTGAAATATGCACAATTTTCCGCTTTCCATTCCCTTGACAGGGCCCTTGCTTCCGCTATAATGAAACCAACCTCCATATCAGAAAGGAAGATCCTATGACACACCTTCGCAGCAGATGGACCGCCCTGTTCCTGGCGCTGGTCCTTTCCCTCTCTCTGGCCCTGCCCGCCTCCGCCGCACAGGAGGACCGGGCCCAGGCCGCCCATGAGGCCGCCCAGTACGCCATGCAGTATGGCGGCGCCGTCAGTGTCCAGTACGCCCTTTGGGAGAACGGAGAGGTCACCCTCCAGGGGCACGACGGCGTCTACTCCAAGACGGAGAACCGCGCGCTCACCGATGATGACCTGTACGGCATCGGCTCCATCAGCAAGACCTATACCGCCGCCGCCATGATGAAGCTGGTGGAGCAGGGGAAAGTAGACCTGGATGAGCCGGTCACCGCCTATCTCCCTGATTTCACCATGGCAGACCCCCGCTACACCCAGATCACGGTGCGCATGCTCCTCAACCACTCCTCCGGCCTGATGGGCGGCACCACCAATGACGCCTTCCTGTTCGGGGACCAGGGGAACGATGACGCTCCCTCCCGCCTGCTGGAGCGGCTGGCCGGGCAGACCCTTCAGGCCGAGCCCGGCGCTTACAGCGTCTACTCCAACGACAGCTTCACCTTGGCCCAGCTGGTCATCGAGCGGGTCAGCGGCATGGAGTACACCGCCTTTCTAAACCAGTACCTGCTGGAGCCTCTGGGACTGGAGAACACCCTGACCCCTATGGAGGAGTTCGATACCAGCCGGCTGGTCAAGACCTATCTGGGGACTGACACCCGGGCCCTGCCCGCCGAGAACCTGACCATCGTGGGCACGGGAGGCATCTACTCCACCGCCAGCGATCTGGCCGCCTTCGGCGGCGCCCTGTGCGGGGAAGGTCTGCTGAGCCAGGCGTCTTTGGATGAGATGGCCAGCGACCAGTATCTGCTGGGCATGTGGCCCGAGGACAGTGACGGCGACGCCGTCGCCTATGGCCTGGGCTGGGACAGCGTCCATATGTTCCCCTTCAGTCAGAACGGCATCCAGGCCCTGGTCAAGGGGGGCGACACCATCGTCTATCATGCCGGACTGGTCATCCTGCCCGAGTATGACATGGCCGCCGCGGTGCTCACTTCCGGCGGGATCAGCACCTACAATCAGCTGGCCGCCGCCCGTATCCTTCTGGATGCCCTGGCTGAGCAGGGCGTCGAGGTGGAGGAGGAGGCCGCCCTCACCCCCGCCCAGCCCGCCCAGATGCCCGCCGAGCTGACCCAGCTCAGCGGCTGGTACGGCACCTCCACCGCCGCCGCCCAGCTCCAGATCACCGACGAGGGCGTGCTCACCCTTACCGGGATGGAGGGGACCTTCACCTACCGGGAGGACGGCAGTTTCCGGGACGAGAGCGATTCCGTCCTGCTCAAGCTGGTCCAGGAGGACAACGGGGAGACCTACCTCTATCAGAAGAGCTACGCCTCCATTCCCGGCCTGACCACCCTCTGTGTGTCCTCCTACGCCATGGAGCGCCTGCCCAGCTACCAGCCGGACGAGGCCACTCAGGCCGCCTGGGAGGCTAGAGAGGGCAAGATGTACGTTCAAACCAACGAGCGCTGGTCCTCCGCCTACTACGCCTTAAGCGGCGTCTTTGCCGCCGTCACCCTTCAGGGCAGCCCGGAGGGCTATCTGCTCACCAATCAGCTCACCGCCCCTGACACCGCCGCCCCAGTCCTTCAGATCCCCGGCACCGGAAGCCGGGACAGTGCCGTGATCCGTGTGCTGGATGTAGACGGCTGCGAGACCCTGGAGCTCAACGGCTCCCTCTATCAGGACGCAAGCTCCGTCTCCCCCATCTTCTCCGGGCCGGAGTCCTGGTGCATCATCCGCCCGGGGCAGACAGCCCGCTGGTACCGGACAGGCGAGGCCGCCGGCAGTCAGATGACGGTGGAGGTCCCGGAAAACGGCGGTTTCTATGTGTATGACGCCGCTCTGGGCCTCCAGGCCAGCTCCTGGCTCTATGGAGACACCACCGTTGTTCTTCCGGAAAACGGCTGGATCGTCTTCTCCGGCGAGGAGGGGGCCCAGTTCCACATCTATCTCTCACAACCCTGAGCAAACGCTCCGGCCGCCCTTCCGGCGTCCGGAGCGTTCCTTTTTTCTGTCAGCCGGACCGCACCGCCGGCCATAAAAACAGGCGCCGCCCCATGGGGCGGCGCCTGGATCGTGTCTGTGTCTTACTGCTTGGGCAGGGTGGTCTTGGGGGCGGCCGGCTTAGGGTCCTCGGTGTCGAACACCGTTTTCGCCGCGGCGGCCAGGCCCGCCAGGCCCTGGATCTCGCTGGGTACGATGATCTTGGTGGCCTTGCCGTTGGCGGCGGCGGTGAACGCCTCCAGGGCCTTGATCTTCAGCACGCCGTCGCCGGGGTTGGCCTCGTTGATGAGCTTAATGGCGTCAGCGGTGGCCTGCTGCACCTTCATGATGGCCTGGGCCTGGGCCTCGGCTTCCAGGATCTTAGCCTGCTTGGCGCCCTCAGCCTGAAGGATGGCGGCCTGCTTGGCCGCGTCAGCCCGCAGGATGGCGGACTGCTTCTCGCCCTCAGCCACCAGGATCTGGGACTGCTTCTGTCCCTCGGCCTGGAGGATGGACTCACGGCGCTCGCGCTCGGCCCGCATCTGCTTCTCCATGGACTCCTGAATGTCTCTGGGCGGCATGATGTTCTTCAGCTCCACCCGGTTGACCTTGATGCCCCAGTTGTCGGTGGCCTCGTCCAGAATGGCCCGCATCTGACCGTTGATGTGGTCTCGGCTGGTGAGGGACTGGTCCAGCTCCAAGTCACCGATGATGTTGCGCAGGGTGGTGGCAGTGAGGTTCTCAATGGCGGACATGGGATTCTCCACCCCATAGGTGTACAGCTTAGGGTCGGTGATCTGGAAATAGATCACCGTATCGATCTGCATGGTAACATTGTCCTTGGTGATGACGGGCTGGGGGGGAAAATCCACCACCTGCTCCTTCAGGGAAACATTCTTTGCAACCCGCTCAATGAACGGGATCTTGAAGTGCAGGCCCACGCCCCACACGCCCTGAAAGGCGCCCAGGCGTTCAATGACAAATGCGCGGGACTGCGGGACCACCCGGACGTTGGCGGCCAGCACCAGCAGCACCAGCACCACCAGGATGATGGGCACTAAAAACGAAAGAATACTATCCATGATCTCTCCTCCTTATAACAGCTCTACAAAAACCTTGACTCCCTCGATGCGGAGCACCTTGACCTCCCGCCCAGGCTGTATGACAACGTCATGGGCGGAGCGAGCGGTCCAGACCTGTCCCGAGATATTCACCAGGCCGCTCCCCTTCAGGTTGTCGATCTCCTCTGTGACCAGTGCTGTGGCGCCGATGACCCGGTCCGCGTTGGTGGCCTGGTAGCGGGGCGTCAGGAACTTCTTTGCCAAGGGGCGGACCAGCAGCAGGGTCACCCCGGACAGAGCCAGAAAGACCACCACCTGGAGCCACAGCGCCGCGCCAAAGCCTGCCGCGATCAGCGCACCCAGAGCACCCACCGCGAACCAAACGGAGGTCAGGCCCACAGTGATAGCCTCCCCCACCGCGAACACGATCAGGGCGATCAGCCAGAGCACAGTAAACGGTATGGGTATCATAGCACACTCCTTTCTGTTCCCATCCCGGGGGGCTGGAAAGAAAACTTCTTTCCTTGGATGACAGGATATCATATCTTACAAAAAATTGCTATGGTTTTCTCTCTTTTTTCTGTAAATAATTTCAGGATCGGGGGAGCGCCGCCTTTCCGCTCTATAAAGTATTTGCCTAATGGCGAAAAATCCGATATACTGTTTTTTACCAATCTCTCTCGACGCTTAAAGGAGAATCCCGCCCATGCCCATCGTTTCAGAACTTATCCTCTCCCTCATGCTCACTGCCTCCCTGTCCGCCGGAGCTCCCCTCTCTGCTCCGCCGGGCCTGGCCGTCTCCCTTCCTGCCATCACCGCTCAGGCGCAGCAACTCCATCCCCCCCTGATGATCCTCCACGCCGGCGGCGTCACCCCGGAGGGAGTGACGGGCAGCAACAGTCTGGAGGCGCTGGAACATTCCTACGAAAACGGCTTCCGGCTGCTGGAGCTGGACTTCTCCTGGACCTGCGACGGGGAGCTGGTCTGCGTCCACGACTGGAACGCTTTCTATGGCCGCATCCTGGACACGGACTCCCCCACCCTGGCCCAGTTCGAGGCCGTCCGGGACAGCACCTACGGCTTCACTTCCCTGACCCTGGATCATCTGATCGCCTGGCTGAGGGAACACCCCGGCGTCTCCATCGTCACCGATATCAAGGAGGACTGCGCGGCGGGCGCCGCCCTGATCGCCCAGCGCTGTCCGGATCTGCGCAGCCGCTTCATCATTCAGATCTACCACCCGGAAGAATATGACCAGGTGGCAGATCTGGGCTTTGAGCACATCATCCTCACCGTGTATCAGATGTCCTGGTCCGAAAAGCAGGACACCGCCGCCCTGGTCCGCTTTGCTGCTGAACACCCCCTGGAGGGGATCACCTTCCCGGTGGAGCTGGCGGACACCCCAGGCTATGTGGAGGCGCTCCTGGAGGCCCAGGTCCCCCTCTTCGTCCACACGGTCAATGACCCGGCGGATCAGGCCGCCCTGGTCCGCCAGGGCATCTCGGGCATCTACACTGATCTCGGGGCGCCCGCCCCCCAGGAATAAGGAGAACTGCCATGGAAACTCTGAACTTTGCGATCCCCACCCTCTTCGGCCTGGAGGCCCTGGCTGCGGATGAGCTGCGCCGCCTGGGGCTGGACCAGGTGCGGGCGGAAAATGGCCGCGTCCTCTGCTCCGGCCGGCCCGGCGACATCCCGCGGATGGATCTAAATCTGCGCACCGGGGAGCGGGTGCTGCTGGTGCTGGGCACCTTCCCTGCCGGAGATTTCGACGCCCTGTTTGAGGGGACCCGTGCCCTCGCCTGGGAGCAGTTCATCCCCCGGGAGGGCCGGTTCCCTGTCAAGGGGCACTGCCTTAATTCCGCCCTCCATTCCGTGCCTGCCTGCCAATCCATTGTGAAAAAGGCGGCCGCCGCCCGTCTGGGGGATGCCTACGGCCTGAATACCCTCCCTGAGACCGGAGCGCTCTTCCAGATCCAGTTCTCCATCATGAAAGACACCGCCGTCCTGATGCTGGACACCTCGGGACCAGGGCTTTACAAGCGGGGCTACCGGGCCCACGGGGTGGACGCCCCCCTTCGGGAGACCCTGGCCGCCGCCATGGTGCTCCTCTCCCGCTACCGGGGCCGGGACCCGCTGTGCGACCCCTTCTGCGGTTCGGGCACCATCCCCATCGAGGCCGCCCTCATCGCCAAAAACCGGGCTCCGGGCCTGAACCGCTCCTTCTCCGCCCAGAAGTGGAGCTGGCTCCCCGCTCAGGCCTGGATGGATGCCGCCGATGAGGCCCAGGACCGGGAGTTCCACGGGGACTATGAGATCTGGGGCGGCGATATCGACCCTGCCGCCGTGGAGCTGGCCCGGCACAACGCCCAGCTGGCCGAGGTGGACGACATTGTAAGGTTTGAAGCGGCGGACGCCCGCACCTTCCACTGGGGCGGGATGTACGGCCGGATCGTCACCAATCCCCCCTACGGCGAGCGCATTATGGAGCGCCGGGAGGCAGAGGAGCTGTACCGCGCCTTCGGAAAGGCTTGGACCAAGTTCCCGGAGACCTGGAAGCTGTATCTGCTCTCCTCCCATACGGAGTTTGAGCGCACCTTTGGGAAGACGGCGGACCGGAAGCGGAAGTTATATAACGGAATGCTGAAATGTGACCTGTTCCTCTACGGCGTCAAATAGGAGGTGCATCATGGCATATCGTGTCAAAAAATTCCGGGGCTATCGGCGGATGCTCAGGAAGCTGATCCGGGTGGTAGAGGACTACCAGCCCGACTGGCGCCCGGACGAGGCGGATGGTCGGGAGGAATTTCTGGAGCTGGACCTGTACTCTCACCGGTTTTTCCACCCCCGTGGAAAGGGCCGGAAGGCCCTGTTTTCCGCCCTGCTGCGCAAGACGGAGGCCCTCATCGCCGCCAAGCCGGCGGACCTGCCCTTCTGCAAAATATTCCTCTTTATGCCTGGGGGAGACCTGGGCCAGGCGGAGATCGTCCTCATCTATGATCGGGAGCGGTTTGAGACCTTCTGGCTGCGCACCGACCCGGCGGACGGGCTTTGGACCCTCCAAAAGGACCGCTCTCTGCTGACGGAGCTGGGGCTGTCCTCCACGCTCCCGGAGCGGTGCGTGCTGGAGGAGTTCCACTGGGCGGGCTATGTGGAGCGGACGCTGATCTGGGGCTATGGGGACCTGCCCTGACCCCTGGGAGGTATTTATGAGGCACCTGTTCATCATCAACCCGGCGGCGGGCAGGCCGGAGAGCACCGCCCGGCTGGAGACCCTGCTGTCCCGGCTGTCCTTTCCCCACGAGGTGGCCTATACCCGGGAGGCCGGGGACGCCCAACGGCTGGCGGCGACAGCGGCCCGGACGGGGGGGCCGGTGCGCATCTACGCCTGCGGCGGGGACGGCACCCTCAACGAGGTGGTCAACGGGGCGGCAGGCTTTGACAACGCCGCGGTCACCTGCGTGCCCAATGGGACGGGCAACGACTTTCTCAAGCTGTTCGGCCCCCGCTTCCGGGAGCTGTTCTACGACCTGGAGGCCCTGGCCGCCGGCCCCCAGCGTGCCTTTGACCTGATGGACTGCAACGGCAAGCTGGGCCTGGACGTGGTGTGTGCCGGCGTGGACGCCCGCATCGCCGCGGGGGTGCACCGATATAAGGACCTGCGCTTTGTCTCCGGTATCGGCGCCTATCTTCTATCCCTGGCGGAGCAGGTCATCTTCCGGGGCCTCTGCCGTCCCCTGACCATCCGTGCCAACGGCCTGGACTGGCAGGAGCGGCAGACCGCCATCCTGTGCATCTGCAACGGCAGGCACTACGGCGGCGGCTTCATGCCCGTGCCGGACGCCATGCCGGACGACGGTGTGCTGGATGTCCTGGCCGTGGGGGAGATCAGCCGCCTCACTTTCTTCCGCCTGGTGGGCAAGTACGCCCAGGGGCTCTACCGGCAGTACCCCCAACTTATCACCGACTGGCACGGCCAGTCCCTCTCCTTTTCCTCCTCCCGGGAGATCACCGTGGTGGTGGACGGCGAGGTCATGCGCGGGACCCGCTTCACCGTCCGCCTCTCCCCCTTGAAAATCAACTTTTTCTTCCCTGCGGGTGCCGATTATTCCCCCGAATTTTAGCACTCTTTTCTCCACTTTGTGAACGGACGGTAAACTTTTACGAAATTGCCCGCAATTTTTTGAAATTGGGGGTTGATTTTTTGTTTTAAAACGTTTATTATCATACTCGTGGTTGGCACTCAGTTTTATTGAGTGCTAACATTCCGAGAGTCCTGTCGGTCACAGTGTCGGCGCACTCTCCCCAACTCGTTTAATACCAATATCATATAAGGAGGAACCTGTTATGAAACTCAAGCCCTTAGCTGACCGCGTCATTCTGAAGATGGTGGAGGCCGAGGAGACCACCAAGGGCGGCATCATCCTCACCGGCGCCGCCAAGGAGAAGCCCGAGGTGGCCGAGGTCCTGGCTGTGGGCCCCGGCGGCATGGTGGACGGCAAGGAGGTCACTATGACCGTGAAGGTGGGAGACAAGGTCATCACCAGCAAGTATTCCGGCACCCAGGTAAAGATCGACGGCGAAGAGGTGACCATCGTCCGTCAGAACGATATCCTGGCCATTGTAGAGTGAAATTCAGCGACGGCAATTAGGAATGAGAAACGTCGGATCGATGAATTGCCTGAGGCGGC
Organism: Lawsonibacter asaccharolyticus; assembly: GCA_003112755.1. Classification (NCBI taxonomy): domain Bacteria; kingdom Bacillati; phylum Bacillota; class Clostridia; order Eubacteriales; family Oscillospiraceae; genus Lawsonibacter; species Lawsonibacter asaccharolyticus. Next base: position 498,112 of record BFBT01000001.1, read on the forward strand.
AGTCGATCCCAATGGCTACGGTAAAGCCGGACCGCCGCAATTCCTAAGTTCTAACTCCTAATTTCTGATTCAAACTAAGTCTTCTCTAAATTGGAGGTAATGTGTTATGGCTAAAATCATTTGCTACGGCGAGGAAGCCCGCAAGGCTCTGGAAAAGGGCGTGGACCAGCTGGCTGACACCGTCAAGATCACTCTGGGCCCCAAGGGCCGCAACGTGGTGCTGGACAAGAAGTTCGGCGCCCCCCTCATCACCAACGACGGCGTGACCATCGCCAAGGAGATCGAGCTGGAGGACCCCTTTGAGAACATGGGCGCCCAGCTGGTGAAGGAGGTCTCCACCAAGACCAATGACGTGGCCGGTGACGGCACCACCACTGCTACCCTGCTGGCCCAGGCTATCGTGAAGGAGGGCCTGAAGAACCTAGCCGCCGGCGCCAACCCCATGGTCATGAAGAAGGGCATCGCCAAGGCCACCGCCGCCGCCATCGAGGCCATGAAGGTCAACAGCCAGAAGGTCAACGGCTCCGCTGACATCGCCCGCGTGGGCGCTGTCTCCTCCGGCGACGAGGCCATCGGCCAGTTGATCGCCGAGGCCATGGAGAAGGTGGGCCACGACGGCGTCATCACCATCGAGGAGTCTAAAACCGCCGAGACCTACTCCGAGGTAGTGGAGGGCATGCAGTTCGACCGCGGCTATGTCACCCCCTACATGGTCACCGACACTGAGAAGATGGAGGCCAACCTGGACGACGCCCTCATCCTCATCACCGACAAGAAGATCTCCAATATCCAGGAGTTGCTGCCCATTCTGGAGCAGGTGGTCCAGTCCGGCAAGAAGCTGCTGATCATCGCTGAGGATGTGGAGGGCGACGCCCTGTCCACCCTGATCGTCAACCGCCTGCGCGGCACCCTGAACGTGGTGTGCGTCAAGGCCCCCGGCTTCGGCGACCGCCGCAAGGAGATGCTCCAGGATATCGCCATCCTCACCGGCGGCACTGTGATCTCCTCCGACGTGGGCCTGGAGCTGAAGGAGGCCACTCTGGATCAGTTGGGTCAGGCCCGCCAGGTGAAGGTCACCAAGGAGAACACCACCATCGTCAACGGCGCCGGCAGTTCCGAAGAGATCAAGGCCCGCATCGGCCAGATCAAGAGCCAGATCGAAGTCACCACCTCCGACTACGACAAGGAGAAGCTCCAGGAGCGTCTGGCCAAGCTGGCTGGCGGCGTAGCCGTTATCAAGGTGGGCGCTGCCACCGAGGTGGAGATGAAGGAGAAGAAGCTGCGCATCGAGGACGCCCTGAACGCTACCCGCGCTGCTGTGGAGGAAGGCATCGTGGCCGGCGGCGGCACCGCCTATCTGAACGCCATCCCCGCCGTGGAGAAGCTTTACGCTGAGACTGAGGGCGACGAAAAGACCGGTCTGCAGATCGTGGCCCGCGCACTGACCGCCCCCGTGAAGCAGATCGCTGCCAACGCCGGTATTGATGGCTCTGTGGTGCTGGAGAAGATCCGCGAGTCCGGCAAGGTGGGCTACGGTTTCGACGCCTACAACGAGGTCTACTGCGACATGATCCCCACTGGCATCGTTGACCCCACCAAGGTGACCCGCTCCGCTCTGGAGAACGCCGCCTCTATTGCCTCTACTCTCCTGACCACCGAATCCCTGGTGGCCGATAAGCCTCAGCCTCCCGCACCTGCAGCCCCCGCCGCTCCCGACATGGGCGGCATGTACTAAGAAATGCCTCGACCTCTTGAAAACGCTGAACTTTTGCAACACAGGAGTGCAGCCCTTATGCCAAGCTTACTCCACAAACGCAAAAATAAAAGCGCATAACAGGGTGAACCAAAGCCGACACTTACAGTTTTGTAGGTGTCGGCTTTTTCTTTTGTTCTGCTAAATCTTAAAGACATTAAATTTCACAACTCCATATCCACATATACAAGAGGAGCTGCTTAACAATATCGCGCCGCGATGTTAGAATGGGAAAAAGCAATATCGTGAGACGATATTGTAGAGAGAGGTGCCATGATCGATATGAAAGATAGAGGGGTACTGACAGAGTCAATGTTCTATGTGCTGATGTCTTTCCTGCACCGTGAAATGTGTGGTATTGAGATCACAGAATTTGTAGAACAGAAGACCAATGGACGGGTGCGTCTTGGTCCCGGTACGCTTTATACATTGTTAGGCAAATTTCAAGATGAGCACCTGATCGAAGAAACACAAACCGATGGCCGCAAACGCAGCTATCGGCTGACTGAGAGAGGCAGAGCAGTATTTAAGGACGAGCTGGCACGCCTAAAAGCCTGTGTCCTTGACGGAGAGGAGGAATTTTTATGAGCAAGACTGTGATCCGTATAACACCAGTTGGCGGTTTTGATATTCCAGGGTTAGAAAACTGGTTCGCTGTTATGGCTGGGAAAGGACTGCGCTTTTCCATGACCACTGGCCCCCTCACCATTTTTGAAAAGACAGCGCAACAAACGGTACAAATCCATTTAGAGCCGATTCGCGGAGCAGTAAATGATGATCCAGAGCTAAATGCGCTTTACGAAGATGCAGGCTGGCACTACTGGGGGATCTTCCGTGGAAGTTTTTATGTCTTTGCCTCTGACGACTTGACCGCGCAGGCACATACAGAGTCGGAAACACAGGATTATGCGTTAAAGCGCTTTTTCAAAGAGAAAGTGATTGGAGGTGTACTGCTTGCCTTCGGAAATGTGCTTTTGCTCAGCCTTTATCAAAACGGCTCCCCATGGGAAATTGATTGGACATGGCTCAGATATTATCCCGTTGAGACCTTTTCCAACCGACCTGTGCTCCCGTTCCTACTGACAGCGTTTGGGTTGTTGCTGATTGACTTATCGTACTTGTTGGGGCTTTTCCATTTACTGTGCTACCGAAAGGCGATCAAAAGCGGGACAGTTCCAAAGAGACACGAAAGAGTCGGCTGGTTGTTGGCGATAGGATTCGCGTTTTTGCTTCCGGTCTTTATCAATACCATACAGTTGTTTGCGGGAACAGATTACCGCCCCTATGATCTAGCAGGTTCCGGCTTCATCACTCTGACGGACATTGAGGGAGAAGATCTGCCGCTCTCCCGGGATGTGTTTTACAGCATGGACTATATCTCTCATGGTGGAACGCTACTCGACCCGGAATCTTGGTATTTTCATCAGTATGGTGCATTCAACGAGGATGACAGCCCAAATGACGTACCTCATCTGGAGGTCATCATCACTCGTTACCCATTGGATATACTCGCCGAAATGCGGGCAGAGGAATGGAGCAGGCAGAAATTTAACAACTCCGGTGACTATCAGCAGTTTGATGTTCTCGATGAATGCTTGTACGCCAAACGCGAAGGGCGAACTCATGTCAATGAGATAACCGGGGAACCGCGTGTTTTTCTGCCCGGCGGCATCCTCGTGCTGCGTCGCGGAGATACCGTCCTGTTTGCCGATTACTATGGAGAACAGGATCTCTCTGAACATATTGAACATTTTGCGCAAATGTTAATGGACCTGTAATCCCAGCTTATCGGGCTGATAAAAAATCAAACTAATATCTCAGCGGTGGGGCAGCCAGCCTGCGGCTGTCCCACCTTGATAACAGACAAAGCACAGCCTGCGGCCCCCGTCAACGGCTGCTTTTGCCGTCCATTTCGACCATTGACAGGGTAGAGACCTGACACAAAAAAGTCTTGACAAATCAAGGGTGGGATGCTATAGTAAACATTTTTCAGAATAGGGGCGTGAAAACGTGAACACGGTCATCACTTCCAAAGAGGCCATCTTGGAGACCAGCCGCAAGCTGATCCAGGAGAACGGCTGGGCGGCCGTCAACATCCGCAGCGTGGCGCAGGCCTGCAATATCTCCGTCGGCTCCGTCTATAATTATTTTGACAGCAAATCTGACCTGATCGCCGCAACGGTGGAACGCGTCTGGTGCGATATCTTCCACATCCCTGATGGCCAGACCTCCTTCAAACGGTTTCCAGACTGCATTGAATGGGCCTATGAACGTATGCGGCGTGGGAATGAAATATATCCCGGTTTCTTCTCCATGCACTCCATGAGCTTTGTCGGTGAAGATAAGTCCAGTGGGCAGGAGCTGATGGCAAAATCGTGGAAACACATTCAGGAGGGCTTCCACATGGTCCTGATGCGGGATAAAAATGTAGATCCGGCGGTTTTTGACGACGTCTTTACTCCTCAAAAATTTGTTGAGATCATCTTCTCTCTGATCATCTCCTCTTTGCTGCGGCACGACTATGACTGTGCCGGCATTGTCAGGATGGTGGAACGGATCCTTTACCGTTAAAGAATTCCCGTTCATGCGGGAATTCTTTATCCAGCAAAATGAACAAAGTTCATATCAAGTAGGAAAGCGAGGCCTCTTCATGCAAGCTATTGTTGAAACACTGTTTGATGCAGTCTATCTGACTTCCGTGATCGCTATTGGCGTCACCATGATCGTAAAGAGCAGGGGAAACAAAGAGTACTGGCTGTTCGGCATCATGGCCGTCGTCCTTGGCGCCGGCGACGCCTTCCATCTGGTCCCCCGGGCTCTGGCTCTCTGCACCACTGGTCTGGAAAACTTTATCGTCCCCCTGGGCATAGGCAAATTCATCACCTCCATTACCATGACGATCTTTTACATCATCCTCTACTATGTGTGGCGGGTCCGGTACAAGGTCAATGGTCAAAACAGCATTACCGCCGCCGTGTATCTGCTGTCTGCCCTGCGGATCGCCCTCTGCTTCTTCCCTCAGAATGCATGGCTGAGCGCCAATGCGCCGCTTTCCTGGGGCATTTACCGGAACATTCCCTTTGCGCTTTTGGGCCTGCTGATCATCGTCTTGTTCTACAGGAGCGCCCGGCAAGCAAAGGACCGCGCGTTCCGCAATATGTGGCTGACCATTGTGCTCAGTTTCGGTTTCTACATTCCCGTGGTCCTCTGGGCAGACGTCGTCCCTATGATTGGTATGCTGATGATCCCCAAGACCTGCGCCTATGTCTGGACGGTCCTGATCGGCTTCAAGGCCATGAAGGCCAGCACAGAGATCTGATAAAAGATACCGCCGGCTGTCTTGCTGATAGCCGGCGGTATCTTTTTCACTTTTGGACTGCCGAAGTTAGAATATCCAGAACTGGCCTTCATTCTGTACACTTGCCTATCCAAATTGGTGCTCCTTTATTATAGCTCGTAACACAAAGCAAAGAGCCACCCCTTCTTCAAAAACACCTATACAATGTAGGTTTCAATAATTTCCCCTATGAAATAAAGCCCAGAATGACCGGCCTCCAAAATGAACCGACAGACATGTTTAAACTGCTGAAACAAGATCGTTTTCTTATCTTTGTCCCCGTTTACTAAAGCGTATTTTTTCCACCTATCCAATATAAAATTTTGTACACCCCGCAAGCGCATTTGTTAACTTTTGGTGACTTCCATTTCAAATAGGAGATTTCAATGATATAATAAAAGTTAAGAACTGCTGTTGCATAAGGTTTGCGGAAATTTTTGTAATTTCCAAAAGAGAGGGCTTATTATGAAAGAGAATTCCAAAAAAGCAGGGATACACCTTTTGGAAAAGGGCAAGCGGGGGATTTTCCGGGTGATCTTCAGCCGCTCTGGATTGATCCTCGTCCTGCTGGCCGTGCAGGTGCTGTTCCTGTTCAGCATCTTTCACTGGTTCGAGGCCTTCCTGCCCCACATTTACGGCGGCGTTGTGATCTTCACGTTTTTTATGGTACTGTATCTGCTCAACAGCGCTATGGACCCCACCGCCAAGATCACGTGGCTGGTGGTGGTCATGCTCCTGCCGGTGTTCGGCGCCCTGCTGTTTCTTTACACCCAGAAAAACATTGGCCACCGGGCTCTGAAAAAGCGCTATGCGGAATTGAATACGGAAACTGCGGAAACCCTTGTCCAGTCCCCGGAGACAACTCAGGCCCTGGGGCAGTCCGACCCCGGAGCCGCGGCGCTTGCCCGCTATGTTCAGCGCAGTGGATGCTATCCGGTCTATGACCATACTGCCGTCACCTATTTCCCACTAGGCGAGGACAAGTTCCGGGAGATGCTGATCCAGCTGGAGCAGGCAAAGCGGTTCATCTTCCTGGAGTACTTCATCGTGGATGAGGGGGAAATGTGGGGCAAGATCCTGGAGATCCTGGCGCGGAAGGCCAAAGAGGGCGTGGAGGTCCGTATGCTCTACGACGGCACCTGTGAGCTGTCTACCCTGCCCCATGACTACCCCAGGCGGCTTCGATCTCTTGGCATTCAAAGCAAAATGTTTGCCCCCATCAAGCCCTTTGTCTCCACCCATTATAACTACCGCGATCACCGGAAGATCCTGGTGATCGACGGGGAGACCGCCTTCAACGGCGGCATCAATCTGGCGGATGAATACATCAACGCCTATGAAAAGTACGGTCACTGGAAGGACACCGCCGTGATGGTAAAGGGCGAAGCAGCCCGCAGCTTCACCAGGATGTTCCTGCACATGTGGTACTTGGATGAAAAGGCACCGGATTTTGACACATTTCTGAATGTACCGGCAAAGCAGCAGGCTGCAAACGGTTTTGTCATGCCTTACGGAGACTGCCCCTTGGACAAGGACAAGGTGGGCGAGCAGGTCTACATGGATATGCTGAACCGGGCCCAGAAGTATGTCCATATCATGACGCCATATCTGATTTTGGACGGTGAGCTGGAAAATGCGCTCAAGTATGCCGCCGAGCGCGGTGTTGATGTGCGGATCATCCTGCCTGGTGTTCCAGATAAGTACATCCCCTTTGCCCTTGCGCTGACCCATTACAGATCCCTGCTGGAATCCGGGGTGAAGATCTACGAATACACCCCCGGCTTCGTACATGCCAAGGTCTTTGTTTGTGACGACCGGGAGGCTGTTGTCGGCACCATCAATCTGGACTACCGCAGCCTCTATCATCACTTTGAATGCGCGACCTATCTGTGGGGAACGGACTGTATCCCCCAGATCCAAGACGATTTTGAAAAGACACAGGGTAAATGCAGGGAAGTCACGCTGGATCTGCTCCCAGCAGAGCCACTCAAGCGCCGGCTGCTGGGCTTTATTGCAAAAGCCGCTGCGCCGCTGCTGTGACCGGCCCAGGGAACAGATGTTCAAGCCCCGGTGGATACCTATGAAAGGTGACCCGCGCCGCCCCCTATCCCGCCCCCTTCATCATGCTTGAAGTTTAATATGTAAAACAACGACTTCGCTGTTCGTCCCCAAACGGACTGGCAGCTGAAAATAACCGGTCCCAGATGAAACAACGCTATGGGTCTCTCCAGTCTGAAAGTGCCCATAGAATCCGCGTCTGCCGTATGCCCACTTGGTAAACAGTGTGGCGGGGAAAAACTGTCCTTTATGGGTATGCCCACAAAGGATCAAAGCGGCCCCCGCTTTGACGGCATCTTCGATGCCTAAAGGGTTGTGGTCAATTACGATCTTCGGCTTCTCCGTATCCACACCGGCGAACAGTTCAGAAATGCCCTTGCGGGCAGGATTTCCCAAGATATCATCCCGACCGACGATCAAGAAGTCCTCTGTTTCTGCACATTCATCAATCAGCAGATGTATTCCAGCCTCCTCGAAATATTCCTTGACCTCTTTATGGCTCGAATCCGGATCATGATTCCCCAGCACAGCGTAGACGTTTCCCTCTGGCTGGAGCCTCTGTAGTTCTGCTTTGACACCATCCATATCACAATGCCCGAAGGCATCTTGATCAAAGGTGTCACCGGCCATGATGACAAGGTCTGGCTGCAACCGATTGACTGCATCAACTATTTTGTGGAGTTGTTTCCGATCCACATAGCTCCCGGTATGGATATCGCTGAGCAGTACTGCCTTTACCTCAGATCTTTGGTGCTTGCTGCTGGCAGCAATGGGTATCGAATACTCTTTCACAAAGATCTTTCTGGCATGGACAAATCCATAGGCAGACAGAACAGCAGCCAACAGCAGTGGAATGAGGTATAGCCGCCCATCGGAGGCTCCGCAAAGGGATCTTATCAGGTCGAACAAGAAAAAACAGATCACTGTGCTTGGAAAAAAAGAAAATATGATTCCACATAGGTTGAATAACTTCTGTGTTTTCTTGTTCTCTCTGTGGATATTCACATAAATGAGCATATAGGTGCAAAACACTGTCAGTATCAAAAAAATTGCCAGTTGGAGGTCAAGGCCGGCAAATCCCTCAATCAGTATGCCCAATCGGCTGGACAGATAAATCGTCAGCCCAAAACCTAATATACAAAAGAGGACAGAGAACACACGCCCTCTAATAAATTTACTGAACCACACTTGCATTGTGAAACCTCCTCTGTCGCCCGATATTTAGATGCCAAGATATCTGCTTTTGGTTTTGTTTTATACATATAAGAGGAGTGCAAGGAGTTACTCTCCATGCACTCCTCTTGTTTTTAAGTGAGGGGCTCTTTGAGTTTCGGATTCGCATCCAGATTTTCAGCCATCTTCTCTGCAATTTGGCAGACCTGCGCAAAATCCTCTTTTGAAATGCCTTCCGCAATACAAGTAATGAATTTGGTTTGAGCCTGTGTGAGCTTCTCCAAAATCGGGGCCGCTCTCGGCAGCAGACGCAGATGGATATATCGGCTATCCTCTTGGTCACGATATCCTTCAACCAAACCAGACTTACGAAGTGACTCTAAGCTCCTGCTTACCATGCCGGGAGAGAGGCAGGAGTACTCAATGATATCCCGTGCAGTATCTTTAGGCGCACTGTTGTAGAGAGACAATATACAAGCCATCTCACTCATTTTGATCCCGTCTGGTTCTACCGCCTGATAGCAGTATTGATAATACGCCTTCTGTATTTTATGGAATGTTCCTACGACGTTCTTCATCGAATATCAACTCACTTATGATGTTTCACCAGCCCAAACGCCTTGACGATCTCCAGTACGACCACGGGAACGACCGCCAGCCCAAAGCCCAGCATATACAGCTTCATAGGAAGACGGATGAGGCCAAACACGGAGGCGATCGGAGGAACAAAAAGCACCAAGCACATCAAAGCAGTGGAAACAAGGCTGGCTAGATTCAGATATTTGTTAGTAAATAGTCCGGTCTTAAACAGCGATTTATGGGAGCGCATATTGTACGCATGCAGGATCTGCGCAAAGGCCAGCACAAGGAAAGCCATGGTTCGGCCACCTTCAATGGCACCGGTGACCTGACTGCCAACACGGAATCCGATCAGTGACAGGATCGCAAACATGACACCCTGCAAAACAACTTGAATTCCAAGCCCGTTGGCGAAAATCCCTTCCTTTTTGGGCTTTGGCTGACGGTCCATCACATTGGGGTCGATGGCCTCCATTCCCAGGGCAATAGCAGGCAGAGAGTCAGTGACTAGATTGATCCACAGCAGCTGCATGGACAGGAAGGGGGCCTGATTCCAAAGCAGCATGGCAATAAAAGTGACCAGCACCTCGCCAATATTGGTACCCAGAAGGAACGCGACCGCCTTTTTAATATTGTCATAAATACCTCGGCCCTCCCGAACAGCAGAAACGATAGTGGCAAAGTTATCGTCCATCAGCGTCATATCAGAGGCGCCCTTGGCAACATCAGTACCAGTGATCCCCATCGCGCAGCCAATATCTGCTGCCTTCAAAGCGGGGGCATCATTGACACCGTCACCCGTCATGGCTACGATCGCGTCTCTGCGCTGCCAGCCCTTGACGATCCTTATTTTATCCTCTGGAGACACACGGGCATAAACTGCGATATCTTCAATCTGCTGATCCAGCTCTTCCTCGCTCAGCTTGGCCAGCTCACTTCCAGTCACAGCCCGGTCACCAGGCTCCATGATGCCGAGCTGCTGGGCAATAGCGGACGCAGTGAGCACATGATCTCCAGTGATCATTATCGGCTTGATACCTGCCTGACGGCAAACAGCCACCGCCTGCTTGGCCTCTTCACGAGGCGGATCGATCATGCCGACCAGTCCGATCAGTGTCAGATCGTGCTCTAAAGTTTCCGAAGTGACTTCTTCCGGCACCTCATCAATGACCTTACAGGCCACCGCCAACACACGTAGAGCCTGCCGACTCATCTCCTCTACCACGTTGGCGGCCTTCTCCGTCAAGCCGTCAGTACAGCGTGAGGCTAGGGTGTCGAAACCGCCCTTGGTAATGACAACTAATTTGCCACTAATCCGACAGACCACACTCATGAGCTTACGGTCGGAATCGAAGGGGACCTCAGCTACACGGGGGCACGCCTTGTTCAAGTCGTCTTTACAAAAGCCATTTTTCAGAGCGGCAGCAACGATACAGGTTTCCGTTGGGTCGCCGATATCCACTTCTTTCCCATCTTGAATGGTGACTATGCCGTCACAACACAGGGTCCCAAGTTTGAGCAGAGTCTGGATCTCAGGCGTGTTGGCGGAAGAGATATCTTCTCTGAGATCACCTTGGACACAGTAGCCCTGAATGAGGGTCATACGGTTTTGGGTCAGAGTACCTGTTTTATCTGAGCAGATCACCGAAGCACCGCCCAGTGTCTCTACAGCGGGGAGTTTTCGAATGATGGCATTGCGCTTGGCCAGCCGGGTAACACCGATGGACAGCACGATGGTAACGATAGCGGGAAGGCCCTCTGGGATGGCAGAAACCGCCAGAGAGATCGATACCATGAAGATCTCCATCAGCTCCATGCCACTGGCCAGACCGATCGCAAAAATCACTGCGCAGATGATGATCGCCAGAACACCCAGCATCCGCCCAAGCTGGGCCAGCTTTTTCTGCAGAGGTGTCTGAGTCTGTTTCTCGTTGTTCAGGATCCCGGCAATATGGCCCATCTCGGTGTTCATGCCAGTAGCTGTCACAACTGCTTCACCATGGCCGTAGGTCACGCTGCATCCGGAGTAGACCATGTTCAGCCGGTCTCCCAGAGGCGCACTGGAGGCCACCACAGCCTGAGCGTCCTTCTCAACTGGAACGGATTCACCAGTAAGAGCAGACTCCTCCACCTTCAGATTGAAAGCCGAGATCAGGCGCCCATCTGCGGGAATGTAATCGCCCGCTTCGATCAAAACGATATCCCCGGGCACCAGTTTGCTGGCATCAATGATGGATTCCTGTCCATCACGACGCACTCGCGCATGGGGAGCAGACATATTTTGAAGTGCTTCCAGTGATCTTTCTGCCTTGCTCTCCTGAACCGTACCCATGATGGCATTCAAAATGACAATGAGCAGGATCAGAGCCGGCTCAAAAAACTCCGTTGGATCGCTGCCCTGCAATGCTACATAGAAGGAGATGGCCGCTGCAGCCAGCAGGATGAGAATCATGGCATCTTTGAACTGGCTGAAGAATCGTTCAACAACGGTTTGCTTTCTCTTTGCCTTCAAGCGGTTCTCCCCTACTTGGGTCAATATCTCCTCAGCATGGGTGGAGGTCAACCCCGATCGTGGTTCCGTTTTCAATTCACTGCATACATCTTGCGAGGATCGATCATACGCTTCCATAGTGAAATAGTCTCCTCATTTTTATTGCAGACAGTTTATTATTAAACTATCTGTGTAGTAGCATATTGCGAAAACAATGTTCTGTCAATTGGTGTCCAAGCATTTTTACAATCAATTCACAAATATGTTACAGTTCATATATAAATGAAGTAATTTTCCTGGTTCGAGCAAAGAGACGGCCCTTCTTTTGAGCCTGTTTCAAGATATTAATCTAGATGCAGTTTTGACTTTATCCTTACCGGCAGGGAGTCACCAAATTTTCATCGCTTCAAATCAAACAAACCGCAGAGAACTCGAAGCTGTGATGATGACCGGCGGCATTGGCCTACAGGCAAGCGGTCTGGCATCAGAGCGTTTCATCGCAGTCTTTTTATTCCGGACTAGGGGCGTCCCTGCTTCTTGCTGGGTTATTGTTCGGCCAGAACTTTGTAAGGGCACCGTTTTTTTCTGCTGCAGTTCAAAATAAAACTGAAAATTCAAATCAGGAGGAATACAAATGAAACGCTATTTGAATGAGGCTCTGCTATATGCCGTCCTCTCACTGGTCGGCGGGGTATTTTATCGGGAATTTACCAAGATCCATGGATTTGTTAAGAAAACCACTCTGGAGGTGGTACATACGCATTATTTCATACTCGGTATGATCGTTCTCTTGCTGCTCCTTCTTCTGGAAAAGAATTTTTCTTTCACCAGTGCGAAGACAGATCGGATCCTGGTGGTTTATCATGCAGGTCTGAATTTGACCGCTGTGATGCTGATGGTGCGTGGAGTGACTCAGGTACTAGGAACCGCTCTTTCTTCCGGCATGGACGCTGCTATCTCCGGTATGGCTGGCATCGGACACATCCTTCTGGGAGTAAGCTTGGTTCTCTTGTTACTTCAGATCCGGCGCAGCATATCTAACGCAAATGCATAATTGCTGTACAATCTTTGATTTGAAAGGACTATCCGTATCCACCGAACCGGTCCAGTAAACCTAGATCGTAACAAAATATCCCTCTGATGCAGGGTGCTTTCCTGTATCAGAGGGACTCTGTTATAAGGAAAGGAAAATATCGAAGTCTATCATCAAAGAAAATCGCGGCAGCTAAAGCATCATCTGCATCAATGCAAAAATTTACTGATCAGAAAACTGAATGCCACCGGCCAATGCGGCATAGATATTCCCTTCCCCTACATCCGTAACTGTGGATGCAGGGTCCTTTTCATGTTTCTTCTTTCAAAACGCAAGCTATCTTTACGTCGGTTCATCTACCAGTCTCATACAAAAGTTTACATGCACAATATTGACCACGAGGTCTATTTATGCTATAATTTAAAAATAGACCTTGTGGTCAATTATTTCGGAGGCAAACCTATGAAACGGGAAGAAAAAAATCAACAGACCCAGCGTAGGATTATGGACAGCGCACTGGCGGAATTTGCGGAAAAGGGTCACGGCGGCAGTTCGGTAAACACCATCTGTGCCGCCCAAGGAATTTCCAAAGGGATCATCTACCACTATTTTGAGAACAAGGACGAATTATATCTGGCCTGTGTGGAGGAGTGCTTTCAGCGCCTCACCGCCCATCTCAGCGCTGCTCTGCCGGAGGAGGACGACGGCTCTGTGGAGGACCAGCTGGGGCGGTATTTTACTGCCCGCATGACCTTTTTTCAGGAGAATCCGGTCTATCAACCCATCTTCTGCGAAGCAGTCATCTCTCCTCCCGCCCGGCTGTTCGAACAGATCCAAGCACGTCGGAAGGCGTTTGACGCCTTGACCATATCCACTTTGAAGCACCTACTGCGCCAGCTTCCGCTGCGTACGGACATTACCATGGAGGAAGTGGTGGACCTATTCCGGCAGTTTCAGGACTTTATCAATGCGCAGGCGCAAGCATCTTCCATGCCTGCCAGGAAGTGCTTTGCTCTTCGGGATGCCCAGTGCCGCCGGCTGTTGACTGTCCTGCTCTACGGCGTCACCGAAAGGGGGGGGATAGATATGGCTACTAAACAAAATTCATCTTCTATTTTGGGAGATATAAATCCCCCGAAAGCCATCATCAAGCTCGCCCTTCCCGCTACACTGGCCTTGCTGGCGAAGGCAGTCTACAACATCGTGGACACTGCCTACATCGGGATGCTGGATTCTGATATTGCTTTGACAGCGGTGGGCGTCACCGTCCCACTGCTTCTCATTATGGTGTCCATCGAAAACATCTTCGCCGCCGGAGCCGCTGTACTGGCGGGGCGGCATCTGGGGGCTAAGGACGAGGAGGGTGCCAGCCGCACTGTCACCACCATCATCGGCCTGTCCATCGTCATCGGCGTGGTGCTGTGCGTGGGCGGCATTGCATTTATCGAGCCGCTGATGCGGGTGTTCGGCGCCTCTGACGCCTCCCTCCCTCTGGCCAAGGACTACGCCTTCTGGATGTTTGTGGCGGCCCTGGCCAATCTGCCTGCCCAGAGCATGAACTGCGCGGCACGGGCAGAGTCCTCCGTGAAGCTCTCTTCCATCGCCGTCATCACCGGGGCCCTTTTGAATGTGGTGCTGGACCCTGTATTCATGTTTGACTGGGGCCTGGGCATGGGGGTGGAGGGGGCCTCCCTGGCCACCACCATCTCTCAGTTCGTCACCTTCTTTATCCTGGCCTGGTTCTATCTCAGTGGGCGCTCCGTCATCAAGCTGCGCCTGCGCTCCTTCCACCCCAGTTGGAAACTCATCAAGACCGTCACCGTCATCGGCATCCCCACAGCTGTCATCCAAATCTGCCTGTCGGTGGCCTCCTCCCTCACCAACATCGCCGCAGCCCCTCTGCCGGACGCGGACAACATCATTGCCGCCTACGGTGTGGTCCAACGGCTGGTCCTCATCGGCTGCTATGTGGTCATGGGCTTCATGCAAGGCTATCAGCCAGTGGCCTCCTTTGCTTTTGGCGCCAGAGACGAGGATCGGTTTCATCAGTCGGTTCGTTTCGCCCTAAAAGCCTCTTTGCTGCTAACCGTGCTGGTGGCGGTGGTCTATATCCTGCTGTCCCGACCGCTGATTCTGCTGTTCAATCAAAACCCGGTCATCGTGGACTACGGCAGATGGCTGCTGGTCTCCCAAGTGGCGCTCTATCCCGCTTTTGGACTGTGCTACATGATGACCATTACTTATCAGACCATTGGAGCCTCCGGATATGGCCTGTTCCTGTCTATGATTCGTCAGGGACTATTCTATGTGCCCTTTATTTTGACCCTGCCAAAATTGTTTGGGGTCACAGGGATCTACTTTTCCCAACCAGCAGCCGACATTTTGACTATCTTAGTCTGTATGCTTTCGATCGGATCCATGAAACGGATCTCATCGGCAAGTATGCGCGGCACGCCAAAAGGAGCGGACGAGCTGTGAGCCCCTCTATCATCACAATCAGCCGTCAATTTGGGAGCGGTGTCCGACAAATCGGTGCGGAATCAGTGGATAGGCTCAACATTCCTTTTTCGGCATCCCCCCGGATCTCTTTGAACGGGCGGAGAACCGGAAGGATTGCTTCTCTCCACTCTGTATCAAACAAGCGCCGGGAGCTGGGTTATGCCATTGGATGACCAAATCTATCCGGCTCAGGTCTGGACGATCCAAGAGCTGGAGGGCTCGTACACCATCGTGGGCCGGGCGCGAACCGTGTTTTGGAGGGACACGAAGATCTGCTGAATCTCTTCATTTGCACGGCCCCGAACATTCGACTGAAGCGGGTGGAGGAGGGCTACGGTGTCCCTGCGGCACAGGCGGAAAAGCTGCTGGATTCCGCAGATAAAAACTGCGCCCCTTACCTGAAGCATGATACCGGTCAGGCATTTGGAGTCGCAGAAAATTATTACCTCTGCATCGACAGCGGAAAACCGGGAATTGAAAACGCAGTGAAAATTATAGAAGTGTCCTATCACACACTGAGCTGAGAACTTTGGACGCGGAAGGGATCAGACCGCAGATCAGTGGCCGCTTCGCCCGAGTACCGCTGTTCCCCAACGCCATCTTCAGCCAGGAAGGAGACATCCAACTGAGTACTCACGAGCCAGTGCTGGAACCATTTGGCCCGTTTCTGCCGATGCAGCCCGGACAGCTTGGTACTATGACACTGTGATCTAGACAGCAGAAAATAGTCTAATGACCGGTGTTTCCTCTGACTTGCTTGCTCCGGACGCGGTCTTCACCTGGGCTCAGGCAGTTCAAAGCACTTACGCTTTGGAGGGCTGTCCTACTTTATCCTCTTCTGTTAAATTTGCGGATGCAGCTCCAGCAGATTGGTTTGCCTCCGCAGTAAACTGTGCGGCGGCAAATGGCGTGGTCTCTGAGTGGATGATGCCCATTTGGCTCTCTACAGCCCGCTCATTTGTGCGCAGCTGGCCTTGCGCTGCCCCCATAACAAGGGGTATGATACTCGTCCAGCACGGATCTATCCAGTTGCACCACGCCCTCCCCTCTTCGCAATGGACCGATGCCAAAGCTCTGATCAATGGCACCAGCATCACTTTCTTGACGCCTGCCAGTTCCACCACCAGCGTCCAGATGCCCGTGATCCTGATGCGCTTTTGTGAAGGTATAGCTGGATAACTTGGGCATTTCTCTCTGTTCCTCCAAACGCTATACTTAGCCCCTTTTGTGCTAAGTGATCCACATAAGCCGAAGCGGCGCAGCAAAAGCTGCACCGCTTCAATTTTCAACAAGCATTTTTCAAGAAATGCTCTTACTTCCTGGGGCATCCAGCTGGTCTTCTGTCACGCCTGCCAGCAGCTCAAGATTTTTTCAACGGTCCGAACCAGATAGCGTTTTTTCATCAACCAAATTGCCCGCTCATGAGCCCCATCCACAGATGTGGCTACCGCATCCTCCGCGACGCAGGTATAGTAGTTATGGAACGCAGCCCCCATGACGGTGGCCAAAACGCAGCCCTCTGTGGTACAGCCGCAACACACTACGCTCTTTATATGATTGGCCCGCAAAATCAAATCGAGACTTGTATTCAAAAATGCATCTGGCCGATATTTTGTGATAATTGGTTCATAGCAGCTGCCATTTTCTCCGTCACAATAGGGCGCCAGTTCCTCAATATGCTGCCATCCCCATGTATTTACCGTTGCATAGGTGGGCGCTTTCCCATCTCTCGTCTTAAATGCTATCCAGCCTCCGTTATCACTCTGCTCCCCCGGCAGCGTACTTTGCTGAATGTGAACGACGAATACATTGGCCTGTCTGGCGGCTTCCAGAAGCTTCCTGCAAGCTGGAACAATTTCAATGATGCTGTCTGCAGCCCGCCCCGCCTGTGCAAATTTTCCTTTTGGGGAACAAAAATCATTTTGCATGTCTATCATCAGCAGCGCAGTATGTTTTGGGTCAACAATTTTTGTGAAATCAGCATCTTCCGCATCATTATATCTGTAACATTTTTCAGGCTCCTTCATATACATGACAAGCACTCCTCCCTGCTTAAAATTCGATCTCATACAGGGGAACATGCTGTTGAGATCCGTAGATATCATTATCTCCAAAAGCGCCCGAAGACACAGGCCGCTGATAAGTAAATTTGAAGGCCATGGCCGGTTCGTAGCACAGGCACTCATCGACCTCTGAGTCTGGGATACGGCACAGTTTACAAAGATACTCTCTATTCCATATTCCGGAATCTTTCATTGCCTCAAATTGATTCCGATCATTGAAAATGACATCCAATGTAAATCGGAAAGGGCCCGCATCCTTGCTGCGGACAATTGCATCGGCATTGAATAGCTTCATGATATCTCCTCACCTATTTCTGAATCCAAGTGATCGGAAATGGTTTTACCAGATCCTCTACCACCATCAAATGGTAGAGGGCGAACTCGTAACATGGCGGAGCGGGAAATTCGGCCGGTGTGTACAAAAATGCCAGGTTTCCACTGTTTGCTCGGCGGCCCACAAATCCCATATGCAGAATGGCTGATCGGGCAAGTGCGCAGACAGTGTCGGCAGTTTCCTGTTCCTGAGAGAGCACCTCAATCACCAATCCGATCTCCTTCGGCGTCCAAGTCTCTGGGTCGCGTTCCTTCATAATCTCCCCTGCCCCATAATGCCGGAACAGAATCTTGTACGCTTTTTCCGCCTCAAATTGCGGCAGGTCCCGTTTTATTTTGGCCCGTACCTTTTCCTCCACCTCAGAAAGATGCTCGATCACAAAAGGGTCCCGAATCCCCGCAAGGCAGATTGTTCGATATCCAGTCCGCCGCACACCTTCCAGCTTCAGCGTGAGCCGAGCGGGTTCCACAAATTTTGTCCCTCTTATCCGAACACTTCGCCCTCCATTTTCACCTATAAAGCTGCTTTGGCTCATATCCAGGCCTCCCCCTGGAAACTCGGTGGTAATGGGCGTGCTTCTTTCATAAAGTGTATGGGCTGCTACCGTATCGGGCTTGCAAATCTTTTCGGGATCAGCAGGCGTCACGATAAACGAATCTCCATCGATGACCCCCAGCATACCATCTGATTCCCGAGGCAGTGCCACCGCTGTGCCGCACTCGATGATCTTCCCCATATGGTAGCTCAGGCCGGGGTCCTCGCCCTTCCAAATGGGATAGGCCGCAATTACAGCCGCGTCATAGGCTCGTCCGCCTACAATAATGTCCGCTCCCCCTTCCAGCGCTTTCATATAAGGTTGTATCCCCATCTGGGCTACGATATGAATGCAGTCGTCAATATCTTGTTCCGAAAGTCGATCTCTGGTTTCGAAATTTTCTATTTTCCCGTTGCGAAACGCCTGAATGACTTCCTGCTTGTCCAACTCTGCGTCGATCCGCGCTACCTTAGGGTGGATATCCAGCTCCTCTACGATTTCATCCAGTATCCGCATGGCCCAATCCAGATGAGGTGTGGCTCCCGAACCGCACGCCGTCCCAATCAAAATCGGAACATGTGCCGTTTGTCCTGCCTCGACGATCAGTTTCAGATCCCGTTTGACCATCGTCCGCGATGTAAAGCTTTTCCCCGTCCCCAGATAATAAGGCCCCGGGTCTACCGACCCCGCATCCAGCGCAATGACATCAAATCCATGTTCCAGCGCCGCTTTTAAAGAACGCATCGGAAATCCATACCCTAACATCCCCAGCGGAGCATATACCGTGATCAAAGTGATACTCCTTTCTCCTCTTATGTGAATAGAGTCGTAGCTACTGCCGTGAGCCCAGGACAGAAAATGACCAGCACCCATACCACCATCAGCAGCAGAAGGAACGGGACAGCTCCCCGGATTACGGATGCAACAGATTCCTTCTGCATTCCTGCCACCTGAAACAGATTGATCCCTACGGGAGGCGTCAACTGTCCGACCTGGATTCCTATGGTCATAACAATTCCGAACTGGATCAAATCATACCCGAGCCCGCCCACAACCGGAACCATCAGCGGAGCTGCAATCAGCATAATGGAGACGCCATCCATAAAGCAGCCAAGAAAAATCAAGATTAGGGCGCATATGACTACCATTTGGATCGCCGAGAAGTTGGAGGCCGCTACAATCTCCAGTATCTGATGCGGCACTCTTGTGGCAGTCAAAAACATGGAGAACATCGAACACGCAGTAACGATCCACAAAATTGTAGCGGTCGATTTCGTAGCCTCCTTGATCGTCTCAATGAACTGTCCCCATGTATATTCCCGGTAAATCAGCGTGGATACCAAAACCGCATAGACACAAGCAAACGCAGATGCCTCTGTAGCCGTCATAATTCCGGAATAAATGGAACCTAAAATGGCAACCGGTAGAAGGATCGCCGGCAAAGCTTTCAGCGTCTTTTTCCAGCGGTCGGTATGCTCTGTTTCTCCGCCTCTCTGCTTATGAATAATACTAAAGATAACAATATAGATTGAGAACACACCTACCACGATCAGCCCGGGAAGCATGCCAGCAGCGAACAATTTTGATACCGATACTCCTGCTATCGTCGTATAGAGAATCATTGGGATGCTTGGGGGGATCAGGATTCCCAAAGATCCCGCACTGGCTACCAGCCCCATAGAAAACGACTTCTGATAATTGGAGTCTATCATTGCAGGGATCATCAGCCCGCCGACCGCTGCGATGGTTGCGGAAGCAGAGCCTGTGATCGCTGCAAACATGGCACAGGCAAGAACGGTCGCAATGGCCACGCCCCCCGGAACATGTCCAATCCAAGCATTCAGAGCATTCAGCAGATGTCTCGAAATCCCGCCTTTCGCCATAATCGCCCCCGCAAAAATATACCCTGGTATGGTGATCATAGAGGTACTGGCTACCGCAGTATATAGAAGTGAACCAACTGTTGTAAGATTGTAGCCGATCATCATAAATCCGATCAGACTGGACAAACCCATGGCAACAGCAATGGGAACATGCATCATCATGAGTACCACAAATATCGCCAGAAGAATCCATACATTTTCCATCTTTTATTCCCCCGAACTTTCGCCTCTCTGTTCCACAACATCGTCAGTTGCTTTGTTTCTGAACAGAGCAATCATCAATCCGATATACCGTACGATTAGGACCGCGCCGCTGAATGGAATAATCAGATAGGAAATCCAAACGGGGAATTCCAAAATCTGCGTCACACGGCCCATCTCATACTGCATCATCATGGCAAGATATCCGTATCGCATCATAAAGAAAGAGAAAACAGCCCCACAGAGATAACCAAAAAACTCTATCCCGCGTTTCCATGTTTCATTCCGAATCGCGGCATACAGGATATCCATCTTTATGTGCTCATCTTTCCGTAATGCGATGGAATATCCGATCAGGGTACTCCAAACGATAAAAATCGGGCCTATTTCATCCACAAATGTCAGGGGATGATGGAAGATATAGCGAGCCACAACGCCGACAAACATAATCCCTACACCACAGACAAGTCCAATCCCGGCAATGATATCCTCTATTTTTTCGTAGACAGCAAGAAATCTCTTCCACATAACTTCACGCCCTCCGTATTTTTTGGAGATATCTGCCGGGAGGCCCACATTCTCCCGGCAGATATCCAATCCATTTTATTGGTTTGCTTCCCTAAATTCGGCAATGGCATCAATCCATTTGCTGGAGACATACTCTTCCACGATCGGCTGCCACAGTGCCTTCAGTTCTGCGATCTCCTCATCAGACGCTTCGTAAAAATCACAGCTGCTCTTAACCAGTTCAATGGCGGCAGCACAGGTCTCGTCTGTGTATTCCAGCTGCTTCTCCCTTGCCATTTCCAGTCCTTCCTCGATTACATTCTGCAACGCCTCAGGATAGGAGTCCCAGACAGCTTGATTGAACATAATGAGGTACGGAGCGTATTGGATCTTGTAAGCAGAAACGCTCTCGAGCACTTCCTGTAGCTGGATATTTACAGCGGAGTCAATAGAGGTCACTGCAATATCCACCAATTTTGTCTGCATAGCCGTGTAAAGCTCATTAAAGGAGACCGTAGTCACCGAGGCACCCAGCGCATCATAGAGCGCCTGTGTCATCGCTCCACCGCCTTCCCGCACCTTTTTCCCCTGGAATCCATCAATATTTCGGATGGAATCCCCATTGCTCATAAAGTACTGTTCCCCTCCGAACATCACATCGACTACTTTCAGTCCCAATGCATTGATTTTTTCATAGAGGGGCTGTGCATACTCAGAAGTATAGAACGATTCCATCTCATACACATCATTGAACAGATAAGGAGCCAAACAATACTGTGTGTCAGTATCCACACTGGTCAGTTTGCTCATATAGGTAGATACCATATCAATATTTCCGCCCACCACTGCATCGATCTCAGTGGCGTCATTATACAGTTGTCCAGCCGGGAAGATTTCTAAGGTAACCCAGCCGTTAGACTGCTGCTCCAGGTATTTTCCAAAATCCTCCATCGCAAGATGAGTTGGAGACGACGTAGACTGCACATGAGAATAGCTGATGGTGATCTTTTCATCCAGCCCCAACGGATTGCTGTCATCTGTAACTGCCGATGTTCCGGTGGAGCTCACTCCAGAAGTCCCTGGCGACGTATTCCCACTACAGCCCGCCAACATAATCATCAGCATTGCAAGGGCAAGAATGAATGTGAATTGCTTTTTCATTTGTCTTTCCTCCTCATTTTATTGTTTGCTTTGCTTTTGTGGGCCTAGAGAGGTATTCCCGGTAAAAAACCGTTTTGCGTTTTCAGTTACGAGATTCCGAATATCCTGTTTTGTTGCTCCCCGTTTTTCAAGCTCAGGGATAATAGTGTCAAATAAGCGCACCGGGTCCCAATGTTCAAAGTTCCGATTTCCTGGAAGTTCTTTTAACAAAAACGCCACAGAGTCCGTGCCAATAAAAAGCTGATCTGAATATCCCATATGAATTAACGCAGTCAATGTAGCCATTCGGAAGTAATCATCGCCGTGCCACTCGTTTCCAAAGCGGTCAAATCCGACATATACGCCTTCATCCAATATAGATTTCTGGTACCGAAGATCCGGATTTGCACAGCAGTGGCCGATCAAGCACCGGTCAGCCGCAACTCCATACCGCTTGAAAGCACGAGCCTGTTCAGACCCCATCGTCCCCTTCTCTGTATGGGTAATAATTGGAAGCCCAGACTGAATACTCGCCATACAGGCCGCATGGATGCACCGATCCTCATAATCTGTAATCTGTCCGTATCCGGTCGCAACTTTAATGATCCCTGGCTTTATCCGCTCCGGGCCAATTCCATTTTCAATCTCATAGAGGTAGATATCTCGAATCTCTTCCGCCGTCGCGGTCCGGAATGCCGACAAATATCCGCGGGCCTCTAAATCAAACCCTGTCGAACACATGATTTGGACTCCACTCTTGACTGACATTTCCTGCATAAACACTGGATTTCTTCCCAGCTCGATTGGACAGGGATCCACCACCAAATTTACACCGTAGTCTCGCAGGCGCTTCAGCCTGTCCAGCGTCTTTTCCTCTGCCTTCGCATGGTCAAATTCTGCATAGCGCGGATCATAAAACCACCCTGCATAGCCCAATACGATATGCTCGTGCATCAGTACCTTTTCCAGCTTTTGAATGGAAAATTGTCCTGTTGTAGTCTGGATCGTTTTATACACCTCATATCCTCCTTATCCAACCTGACCGTGTTATCAGCACGCTGTCTGAACGGGACATCTGTCCTCAATATTGCGCTTTCTTTTCTATATAAGATGTTTTCTTTCGGGCATATCGTTTAATCCGGCATATACTTTTTCTCGATTGCTACCCACTTCTCGCTGTTAAACATGCTCCACAATTCTCTGTGGGAAAGCATCTCATTTTCCATCCCTGCTGTTGTCCCGGTCTGTTGAAGCGTATTGAGAAGCTCCATGCATTTTTTTGCGACCACCCTAGTCTGGGCATTGGGATAGATCGTCATCTTGACCCCCGCCTCTTCCAGCTCCTGTCTGGATAGGAATGGGCTGCGCCCTCCCTCTACGTTGTTGAAGAGGACAGGGCCTTTAATCTCGGATGCAATCTTTTTGACCTCTTCATAGCTTTCTGGGCTCTCTACAAAAATTACATCTGCACCTGCGTCCAAATACAGTCTGCCCCGGCGAATCGCCTCATCCAGCCCTACGACTGTACGGGCATCTGTGCGGGCAACAATAACGAGACCGTTTTCCAGCCGGTTCTCATGGATGGTACGAATCCGCTTTACCATTTCTTCGTCCCGAACAAGTCTTCTCCCCAGCTCATGCCCGCATTTTTTGGGAACCTTTTGATCCTCAATCTGGACTGCCGCGATATCCAGCTGTTCAAATTCTTTGGTAAGTCGGTAGAGGTTGAGAGGTGCACCAAATCCAGTATCAATATCGACCAGCATAGGGATTTGGATCGCACTGCGTATGTTTTGTACCACTTGCCGAAGTTCTAGATAACTGATCGTATTGAGATCAGGAATACCAGAGAGCGTCAAGGAAATACCAGATCCGGTCAAATATGCGGCTGGAAATCCTGCTCTTTCCACAATCGTGGCTGTAATACAGTCATAGCAGCCCGGGATCTGAATGACCCCTGATGCCTTTATCATATTTCGAAATTGTTCTGAAGTACGCATATTCTTTCCTTCTATTCATTTATTGTTGATTCAATCTTTCGGAATGTACCTTTCTTCCATCGCGCGGACAGAGGGAGTATCTGTAAATACTTTGAACGCCTCAAATGACATGTGTTCCTCGAAGCCGGAACTGGTCCCGTGTTCCATCAGATAACTCAAGCCCTTCTGCAACGCATATGCAGCTATCAGCGAGGTAAACATGGGGCAGCTGACCCTTGCAGCGCCAAGCTGTCTCAGCTCTTCAAAAGTCAACATCGGTGTACGGCCTCCTTCCAGCATGTTGATGCTGACCGGCCCCTTGATCTGTTCAATAGCCCGCTTTACTTCTTCTGCACTAGCAGGGGATTCTACAAAAACCATGTCAGCACCAGCTTCCAAATATGCATTTCCGCGGCGGATTGCTTCCTCAATTCCGCATACGTAAGCTGCATCAGTACGGGCATTGATCACAAAATCCGGGTCTCTTTTGGCATCTACTGCCGCTCTTATCTTGCCCACCATCTCTCCCAAAGAGATAAGCTGTTTCCCAGCCATATGGCCGCAGCGTTTAGGGAAACATTGATCTTCTAAGTTCATACCGGCTGCGCCGGTCTCCTCCAGCCGTTTTGTCGTCCACCAGACATTGACTGCATTCCCATAGCCGGTATCAGCATCCGTCATGACAGGAATATCTACTGCCCGCACAATATTGGATGTGATCCGGACGATTTCCTCCAAAGAGGTAAAGCTGGCATCTGTCATCCCCAACGAAGATGCCGAAACTCCAAACCCGGAAATCTGACATGCTTGAAATCCGCAGTATTCCACCATCCGCGCGCTTAATGCATC
The DNA here is from genome assembly GCA_003112755.1 of Lawsonibacter asaccharolyticus. Taxonomy (NCBI): domain Bacteria; kingdom Bacillati; phylum Bacillota; class Clostridia; order Eubacteriales; family Oscillospiraceae; genus Lawsonibacter; species Lawsonibacter asaccharolyticus. The sequence goes on from BFBT01000001.1 coordinate 522,526, forward strand.
ATATACTCCGGGACAGGGCAATGCTTTTCGCTGCAGCAATAGTTTTTTCAACTGCGTAGTTTTGTTCATATACTCGGTCCCCCTCCTTCTGATGGGGCCATCATAACACAGAAAAAAGCATCCGTCTTTTTACTTTCTTTACAATATGTCTATTTTTTTACATAAAAAATACTTGTAAACAGAAATATCTTCTGATACAATATAGCCAAGCTCTGGGGCATCTTAACAAAAAGAGGTGGATTTTATGAAACCAGAAGCGCAGTATTCAGGTTTTATAGAGCGATTTCAGTCATATTCTAAGGAGTATTCTACACTGAAGGACGCTACATATGCGGCCCTCAAAGATGCCATCCTACTTAACATGTTTCCCAGTGAGATCACAGAGACCGAGATCTCCGCACTCCTTCACATCAGCCGGACCCCTATACGGGAGGCTATGCTACAGCTAAGCAATGATGGCCTTTTGGAAATCAACCATGGACGAAAAGCAAAGATCCGTTCTCTGACAGAAAAAGATATTACCGATTTAGCCATCGTTTTGGACAGCATCCACCATCTCGCCCTGATGCTCTGCATTGATCATGCCAGCAAAGAGGACCTCAACGATATGGAGGAAACCATTGCTCTCATCAGTTTTTATACAAAGCGCAAAGACTTCCACCATCTTCACAAATACAACTCTCGTTTCCATTCCCAAATTGCCCGTGCAAGCGGGAATATCTGGCTCTTAGACATCATGGATCGCCTTCTGTCGTACACCTCTGTTTTTCGAGAATATGCTATTTCCCGTCCAAACCGCATGGATGTTGCCTGCGAAGAGCATGCCGCCATTTTCCAGGCAATCTGCAACCGTGACAAGGAAGAAGGTACCCGGTTGATCTCTCTCCATGTCCAAAACGCCTTCAGTCTGCACCCAATCACTTCTCAGTCTGAACCGCCTCACAGCGAGGAAGAACATGAATGACAACTTTTTTTATGATATTGATGAAATACTGCGTGCATTGGACCATTATCAGGGAGACCCGTTTTTTTCTCAGCAATATGCCGCCCTGCTTCAAGAACAGATCTCAAAAGGGCTGGATCTGCTTCTGAAGAAGGACATTCCCAGCAAATCCATGTTGTTCCGCTATTTGATCCTGCTTTATATAAAAAAGCAATACCGGGCGCGTATCTTCCACCTGGGCCAAGCCGCTCATCTCTTGATCTGGATGAATGATCACTACACCAAAGCGCAGCTCCATCATTGTGAAAAACTGGTTCAGGACACCTGCCATATGATCGAATCAACCCATGAATCCTTGGATCGCTGGAAAAATCCTGCCCTGTGCTCCTATGCCATCCGGCAAATTGAACAGCATTACCAGAAAATTTGTCTTCACGATTTGTCCTCCGCCCTTAAAATCAACCCGTCTTATCTCTCCCGTGTTCTCTCCCAAAATCTTCACGTTACTTTTTTAGATTTGCTTCATACAAAACGCATTTTTGTTGCGCTGGAATATTTCTCTAACTCTAAAAAATTGCCTCAACTGGAATATCTGGCCACAGATCTTGGATACTCTTCTGCTCACTATTTTTACTGTGTTTTTAAGAGATACGTGGGCCTTACTCCTTCCGAGGTCTGGCATCTGATGTCAGCATAACCTTTTTTCAAGATCAAAGTGGTTTTGTGCCGCTCTTCTTTGCTCTATTCTCTGCATTTTTTGCAAAATTCCCTTTGCAGTTTTAGATAATATGGATACAACGTACAGCGTCTTACCGCGTAATTCCGGTTGAAACGCTGCGCGTCTTTTTTGTTCTTAAAGTGTTCCAAGTGTCCCTTTTCAGCCCCTTGGGGACGTGGACTTTTCGAGGAGTCCAACTCCACATAGTCAGCAGATCCAGCACATTGCTGCGCGAGCTGGGATGGGGCGCATCAGAAAACTACCACATCGCTCTCGGGTGCGGGATGCTGGGCCTGAAGCGGTACACCATCCTGATCCTCAGCCTGTTCTGAGGCACTCCCTGCACTCTCTCCCGCCTTTGAGCTGAAAAAAGCGCCCCGCTCATATGAGCGGGGCGCTTTTTTCACAGAGAATTGCTTGGGATCAGCCCTCTTTGATGGCAGCCTGCGCGGCGGCCAGACGGGCGATGGGCACACGGAAGGGGGAGCAGGAGACATAGTCCAGGCCCACACGGTGGCAGAACTCCACAGAGGAGGGATCGCCGCCGTGCTCACCGCAGATGCCCAGATGCAGGTCGGGGTTAGCGGTACGGCCCAGCTTGGCAGCCATCTCGATCAGACGGCCCACGCCCTTCTGGTCCAGCTTGGCAAAGGGATCGTTCTCATAGATCTTCCTATCGTAGTAGGCATCCAGGAACTTGCCCGCGTCGTCACGGCTGAAGCCGAAGGTCATCTGAGTCAGGTCGTTGGTGCCAAAGGAGAAGAAGTCGGCCTGCTTGGCGATCTCGTCAGCGGTGATAGCGGCACGGGGGATCTCGATCATGGTGCCCACCTTATACTTCATGTCGGACTTGACAGAAGCGATGATGGCGTCGGCGGTCTCGGTGACCACCTTCTTCACATAGGCCAGCTCCTTGACCTCGCCCACCAGGGGGATCATGATCTCGGGGACCATGTTCCACTCAGGGTGCTTGGCCTGGATATTCAGCGCTGCCTTGATGACGGCGCGGGTCTGCATGGCGGCGATCTCGGGGTAGGTCACGGCCAGACGGCAGCCCCGGTGGCCCATCATGGGGTTGAACTCGTGCAGGCCGGCGATGATAGCCTTGATGTCAGCGACAGTCTTGCCCATGTCGTTGGCCAGCTTCTCGATGTCAGCCTCCTCGGTGGGCACGAACTCGTGGAGCGGGGGGTCCAGGAAGCGGATGGTGACGGGGCAGCCCTCCATAGCCTCATAGATGCCCTCGAAGTCGCTCTGCTGCATGGGCTCCAGCTTGGCCAGAGCCTTCTCGCGCTGCTCCACGGTGTCGGAGCAGATCATCTCCCGGATGGCGGGGATGCGGTCCTCGTCGAAGAACATGTGCTCGGTGCGGCACAGGCCGATGCCCTGGGCGCCGAACTTGCGGGCCTGGGCGGCGTCGTGGGGGGTGTCGGCGTTGGTGCGGACCTGGAGGCGGCGGTACTTGTCGCACCAGGCCATGACCCGGCCGAACTCGCCGCCGATGGAGGCATCTACAGTGGGGATGGCGCCGTCATAGATCTTGCCGGTAGAGCCGTCCAAGCTCAGCCAGTCGCCCTCGTGGAAGGTCTTGCCGGCGAGCTGGAACTGCTTATTCTCCTCATCCATAACGATGGCGGAGCAGCCGGACACGCAGCAGGTGCCCATGCCGCGGGCCACGACGGCGGCGTGAGAGGTCATGCCGCCGCGGACGGTGAGGATGCCCTGGGCAGCCTTCATGCCCTCGATATCCTCGGGAGAGGTCTCCAGGCGGACCAGGACCACCTTCTCGCCCCGGGCGGCCCACTCCTTGGCGTCCTCAGCGGTGAAGACGATCTTGCCGGAGGCGGCGCCGGGGGAGGCGGCCAGAGCAGAGCCGATGACGGGAGTCTTCTTCAGGACCTCGGCGTCAAACTGGGGGTGGAGCAGGGTGTCCAGAGAGCGGGGCTCGATCATAGCCACGGCCTTCTTCTCGTCGATCATGCCCTCGTCCACCAGGTCGCAGGCGATCTTCAGGGCTGCGGCGGGGGTGCGCTTGCCGTTGCGGGTCTGGAGCATGAAGAGCTTGCCGTGCTCCACGGTGAACTCCATGTCCTGCATATCCCGATAGTGGTCCTCCAGGGTCTTGCAGACGCCCTCGAACTGGGCAAAGGCCTCGGGGAACTTCTCGGCCATCTCCGCGATGGGCATGGGGGTCCGGACACCGGCCACCACGTCCTCGCCCTGGGCGTTGGTCAGGAACTCACCGAACAGCTTCTTCTCGCCGGTGGCGGGGTTGCGGGTGAAAGCCACACCGGTGCCGCAGTCGTCACCCATGTTGCCGAAAGCCATGGACTGCACGTTGACGGCGGTGCCCCAGGAGTAGGGGATGTCGTTGTCCCGGCGGTAGACGTTGGCGCGGGGGTTGTCCCAGGAGCGGAACACGGCCTTGATGGCGCCCATCAGCTGCTCCTTGGGGTCGGTGGGGAAGTCCACGCCGATCTTGGCCTTGTACTCGGCCTTGAACTGGCCGGCCAGCTCCTTCAGGTCATCAGCGGTGAGCTCCACGTCCTGGGTGACGCCGCGCTCCTCCTTCATCTTGTCGATGAGCTGCTCAAAGTACTTCTTGCCCACCTCCATGACCACGTCGGAGTACATCTGGATAAAGCGGCGGTAGCAGTCCCAGGCCCAGCGGGGGTTGTTGGACTTCTGGGCCATGACCTCCACCACCTGCTCGTTCAGGCCCAGGTTGAGGATGGTGTCCATCATGCCGGGCATGGAGGCCCGGGCGCCGGAACGGACAGAGACCAGCAGGGGGTTGTCCAGATCGCCGAACTTCTTGCCGGTGATCTCCTCCATCTTGACGATATACTCCATGATCTGCGCCTGGATCTCGTCGTTGATCTTCTGGCCGTCCTCATAGTACTGAGTGCACGCCTCGGTGGTGATGGTGAAGCCCTGGGGCACGGGCAGGCCGATGTTGGTCATCTCGGCCAGGTTGGCGCCCTTGCCTCCCAGCAGCTCACGCATGTTGGCGTTGCCCTCAGAGAAGAGGTACACATACTTTGTTGCCATTTACTTCATTCCTTTCTTCAATCCTGGGGCTTGTCTGAAACACGGCGGCACCGGACGTACCGGCATGTCTCAAACAAGCCCAAGTCGCCGCCGCCCTCCGGGGGCCCCCACAGGCCTCCTTTGACAGTCGCGGAAATATTATACCTATTTGCACGAAATATTGCAACTGTCCGGCGGGAGTTTTTCACGATTTTTTCACATTTATGGCGATGTTGCCCTCAGTACTCCACCCCAGGCCGGGCCGCCGTCCCCAGGTCAAAGGGATGGCGCAGCTTGCCCATCTCAGTGATGTAGTCCGCCCGTCCCACCAGGGCCGGGTCGGGGTCCCGCCCGGTGAGGACCACCTCCCCCGCCGCACGGTCCAGGCAGGAGATCACCTCTTCCAGTGGGAGCAGGCCGGTGTTCACCGCAGCACAGACCTCGTCCAGCACCAGCAGTCCGCAGTCCGGCTGTGCCCCCAGTGTCCGGGCCTGCTCCGCCAAGGCCAGATAGCGGGCCTGCTCCGCCTCCCGCTCCTCCGGGGTGAGCTGAAAGGAGAATTTCACCCGCTCCGGCAGGGGGAGCAGGGTGACCTGAGGCAGCATGGCCAGGGCATAACGCTCGCCGCTGTCCGCCCCCTTTAGGAACTGGGCCACCACCACCCGCTTTCCCCGGCCCGCCATCCGCAGGGCCAGCCCCATGGCGGCAGTGGTCTTACCCTTGCCCTCTCCGCAGTAAAGATGGACCATAAGCTCACTCCTTGTGTATGTTTTCGGTTTATTCTACCAGCTTTTTGGGAAAAAATATACCTCTTTTTTGAGGAAAGCTGGTGACAGGGCGGGATACCTTTGGGGCCGGCGGGGCCAGCCCGCCCCTACATTGGGATCAGGGCATGCGCGCCATGCGGGGTATATTTGTTCCCAGCTTCCATGCAGGGGCAGGTCCCAGGCTCGCCCGGCCTATTGGCCCGTGTGGAGGGACGCCCCTGAGATGGGGCGTGAAGATGGACGGGAAGGAGATGAAACAGGCGCGCGGCTTTTTGAGCCGCGCGCCTGTGAGGTCAGGTCTGTCGTTCGCGTATCAGTCGGGGTAGCGGGTGTAGACGCGGTAAATATCTTCGTAATCTGCCCCTTGGTCTTCCTGAATTCTTCCTTTACTGTTTACAGTCACATAAAAGAAATCGTAGTCACTATCTCCCTGCGAATCCGTCACGACACCATAGGAATCATCGTCTTTGAACTCGATCACATCCCCTGCCTGGAGCTCCTTTTTGTCGCTCAAACGCTCATAGTCCAAATTTCCAAATACTTTATCACTGAGCATCCAGGCAAACCCCTCGGCTCCAGACAGATCATCTCCAAACACTTTGGAATCATAGTATTCCTTCATGTCCCAGGAGTCGATATCCTTCAGCTTCTTTTCCAAAAGGGCCTCTACATTGCTCTCATTAACCTTTTTTCCATTGCTCAAGGTGTCGTCAGAAGAGGTGCTATCGGGATAACGGGTATAAATATAATCAATGTCATCAAAATCTGCGTAAAAGTCCCAACAAATCTCGCCGTCGGAATAGAGGCCCACATAATCGAAATCACTCTTGCTGATGCCAATGACCACGCCATAACTGCCATCGTCCAACTCCACGATATCACCAATCTTCAGCTCATCGGAGTCCCTGTGTCGGGTATCATCCAAATCACCGAAGATTTCATTACTCAGGCTCCAGGCAAAGTCTTCATCATCGTCATCCCAGTATTCTCCATCGCCATAATCCCTGTCGTCCTCAAACTCCCACAGATAATCTTCCACATGAGACTCGGTAATACTGTCCCCGTTGGTCAGTTCATCGTCAGAGGATGAAGAAGAGCTGCTGGGATAGCGGGTGTACATCTCGTCCAGGTCATCGAAATCAGCCTCGAAATCCCATGCGATCCTGTCCTTGGAATCAATGCTGCCGTAGGTGCAGACTTCGTTCTTGGTGTCCACATCCACCACGACACCCCACAGCTCATTCCAGCTGTCATAGATCACGTCGCCTGCTCGCAGGTCCTCGGCATATTTCACGCTCTTGTAATCCAGCTCGTCAAAGATCTCGTCGCTGATGGTGTAAGCAAAGGCCTCGTCGCCCTTGGCGGAGCCGAACACGTTGGAGGTGTAGCGGTCGCTCATATCCCAGTCGTCGCCGTCTTCATAGTCGTCCATCAGGTCGTCCAGAAGGTCCTCCACGTTGGACTCAGTGGCCTTTTCTCCGTTGCTCAGGGTGTCGTCGCCGGAGGCCTTGGTGAGATAGCGGGTGTAGACAGTATCCCTGCTGTCCAGGTCGTCCAGGTCCGCGGTCTCCTTCCAGGTGATCCAGCCGCTGTTGTCACAGGTGACATAGGTGAAGTCATTCCGGTCCACAGAGACCACCACGCCGAAGTCGCTGCCGGAGTCGAAGCTGACCACGTCGCCCACCCGCAGGTCCGCGGGGTCCTTCAGCTTGCTGGCGGCCATGGCGCCGAACACCTTGTCGCTGAGCATGTAGGCAAAGGCCTCCACGCCGGTGGCGGTGCCCAGTTCCTTGGAGGTGTAGCTGCGGGTCATATCCCACAGGTAGTTCTCGGGATAGTCGCTCTTCAGGGCCACCAAGTCGTCATACACGTTGGACTCGGAGGGGGTCTTGCCGCTCACCAGCCGGTTGGAGTTGACGTAGGTGGGCACCTGGATGGTGGTGGAGGCGTCATACAGGGAGCAGAGCACCACAGCTGCCTGGGCACGGGTGGTGCTGGCGGCGCCGTTGAAGTTACCGTTCTCATCGCCGCTGAGCAGCTTCCTGGCATAAGCCCCGGCCACCGCATTCTGGTAATTGCTGGGGATGGTGCTCCAGTCCTTGATGCTGATCCGGGCGGCCATCAGATCCAGTGCGCTGGGGTTCTCCCACCCCTTGGAGCCGGCCACGTTGACCATGATCTGGGCCATGTCATAGCGGCTGATCTCTGCGTTCACCATGGCCTCGGTCCAGCCGCCGGCGGCGGCGCGGCGCTGGGCAACAGTGGTGTTGCTCAGGATGCCCGCCGAGTAAGCTGCGGCCATGTAGGGATACCACCACTGGCCGGAGCTGTTCTGGTTGGCGGCCACCGCCGTCTTATAGAACATGTTGCAGATCATGGTGACGAACTGGGCGTTGGACAGGGTCTGCTCCGGTCCATACTGGTTGTCTCCGATGCCGGACACCAGCCCCTCTGTGGCGGCCCGGTCAATGTAATAATAGCCCCAGTAGGTGGTGGGCACATCGGTGAATGTAGTGGCGGCCGCGTAGGTGTTCGCGGTCAGCAGCCCCGCTCCCAGGGCCAGCGCCAACAGGCGCCGCAAACCTGTCTTCATCATTCTATTCTCCTTTTCCTGCGTTTTGTCATCCTAATATTCTGGGGGCGGCCACCCCGTGCCGCGGAAAATCGGGCAGAAGCCCCCTTTTTATTTTACTGTGTTTTTGTCCAAAAGTCAAAACATACCTTGCATATTTATGAAATTTTAATTTTTGGCCTCCTTCATTTTGTGAAGATTTTACCATGAACATTTTCCCTCCCTACCGCTATGATTTTCCTTCTCTTGCTGTCGACAAGAGCCCCGCCGGGATGCTATAATCACCATGAGGATCAGTCCCTATTGCTTAGAATAAAAAGGAGCCCGATGATGAAGCAGATCATTTTATATGACAGCGCCACAGGAAACACAGAATATCTGGCCAAAGCCCTCTCCCATGCCCTGCCCAACGTCCCATGCGGTCCAGTCGGGTCCCTGGACTGCTCGAAAGCCGAGCTGGTCTATCTGGGTTTCTGGACGGACAAGGGCACCTGCTCCGACCGTCTGCGGGCTGTTCTCCCCTCACTGGCAGGCAAGCAGATCTTTCTCTTCGGCACCGCCGGCTTTGGTGCGGATCAGGCGTATTTTTCTCAGATCATCCGCCGCCTTGAGGGTGAACTCCCCCAGAACTGCACCGTGATTGGCTGGTACATGTGTCCTGGGCGCATGGGAGAGGGAGTGCGCCGCCGCTATGAGGCCATGCTTCAGGACCCCGTCTCCGCCGGACAGGCAGAGCTTCTGCTGAAGAACTTCGACGCGGTCCGCACCCGCCCTGATGAGAGAGATGCTCAGGCCCTGCTGGCTGCGGCGGGTCTGTAATTGCAGGCTATGCGCTGCTTTTTCGCCCCCATGGAGGGGATCACAGGAGCCCTGTTCCGCCGGACCCACCGCCGGTTCTTCCCGGGGGTGGACCGGTATTTCATGCCCTTTCTCTCCCCCAGCCAGCACCACGTGTTCACCCGCCGGGAGCTGCGGGACATCCTGCCGGAGCAAGACGGGGACCTGGATGCGGTGCCCCAGCTGCTCACCCGGAGCGGGGCGGACTTTCTCTGGGCGGCAGGTGAGCTGGCCCGGATGGGCTACCGGGAGGTCAACCTGAACCTGGGCTGCCCCTCCGGCACCGTCACCGCCAAGGGGAAGGGGGCCGGGATGCTGGGGCGGCCGGAGGAACTGGACCACCTGCTGGAGGACATCTTCTCCGCCTCCCCCACTGCCGTCTCTGTCAAGACCCGTCTGGGTATCCAGGACCCAGAGGAGTTCTGGCCCATCCTGGACATCTACAACAAGTATCCCATCGCCCAGCTCATTGTCCACACCCGGGTGCGGGAGGACCTGTACCGCCGCCCCGCCCGGCCGGAGCTGTTCCCCGCCATCCTGGCCGCCAGCCGCACCCCCCTGTGCTACAACGGAGACCTGGTGACAGCGGCGGACTGCCGAGCTTTCTCTGTCCGCTTCCCCGGCGCAGGTCTGATGATGGGCAGGGGGCTGGTGGCCGACCCGGCGCTGGCCTCCAAGGCCAAGGGCGGGCCCGGCGCGGACCGGGACACCCTCCGCGCGTTCCACGACGCCCTCTATGAGGGCTATGCCCGTGACTTCGGCAGCCGGCGCAACGCCATGCTGCGGATGAAGGAGCTCTGGTCCTATCTCATCCACCTCTTCCGTGACCCGGAAAGCTATGCCAAAAAGCTGCGCAAGGCGGCGGACCCGGCGGAGTTTGAGGCCCTCACTGCCGGGATGTTCCGAGAGCTGGAGCTCCTGCCCGGCCTGGAGCCCGGGTTTCTGTTCTGACCCGCCCCAGGAGCGGGGACGCCCAAATAGAATGGCCCCGCTCTACATAAACTGAACGTGCCCCAGTCCCTGGGGCAGGAGGTCGCTATGCTGATCCGAGAACTTACCTTTGCCGCCATCGGCACCGGCTTTACCTGTCTGGCCACCGTGCTGGGAGCCGCCATGGTGTTTTTCTTCCGGGAGGACCTGAAACCCGCCACCCAGAAGATCTTTCTGGGCTTCGCAGCTGGCGTGATGGTGGCTGCCTCTGTCTGGTCCCTGCTCATCCCCTCTATGGAAATGGCGGAGGAGATGGGGCAGTCCCCCGCCCTTCCGGTGGGCGGCGGGTTCCTGCTGGGCGGGGCTTTCCTCATGGTCCTGGACCGGCTCACCCCCCATCTCCACATCGGCAGCAGCGATCCGGAAGGGCTGCCCGCCCATCTGAGCCGCACCACCATGATCGTACTGGCCGTCACCCTGCACAACATCCCGGAGGGGATGGCGGTGGGGCTGGCCTTCTCCATGGCCGCCCAGGACACAGGCAGCGGCGCCCTGGCCGGGGCAGTGGCCCTGGCCATCGGGATGGGGCTCCAGAACTTCCCGGAGGGGGCCGCCATCTCCCTCCCCCTCCGGTCCGACGGCGTGGGCACCGGCAGGGCCTTCGCTGCGGGCGCCCTGTCCGGCGTGGTAGAGCCCATCTTCGGCCTGCTCACTGTACTGGTGGCGGGCAGCGTCTCCCTGGTAATGCCCTGGGTCCTTTCCTTCGCCGCGGGGGCCATGATCTATGTGGTGGTGGAGGAACTGATCCCGGAGGCCCACCTGGGGGAGCACTCCCATGTGGGCACCGCCAGCGTCATGTGCGGCTTCCTGGTGATGATGCTGCTGGATGTGATGCTGGGATAAATGCCCCGGGGGACAGCCCGCGCTGTCCCCCGGTCCTGTTTTGTGCCCCCAGCGGGCGGCGGAGCGCTCAGCGCTCCCTCCCCGCCAAACGGTCCAGCTCGGCCATCAGCTCGGCCCGGTGGTTGGGAAGACGGCCCTCCATCACCTCTTCCAGCAGGGCGGCCAGCGCCCGGCCCACCGCGGGCCCCCGCAGGCCCCGGGCCAGGGCGTCGTTTCCGTCCGCCTCCAGGTCCCGCAGGGTGAGGCAGGGCCTCTCGGCCAGGATCTGTCTTGCCAATGCCTCCACCTGCTCCCAGCGGGCTGCCCCCGGAGCCCGGTCCGGAAATTTGGCCCCGGCGTCCGCTTTGGCCAGGGCGGTCCACTGGAAGAAGAGCTCCGGCCCCAGCCGCCCCAGCCACCGCTTCACCAGCCGGGGCTCCGGCTCCAGCTGGAGGTCGTGGCGCCGGATCAGGGTGACCACCCGCTCCCGCAGGGCATTGTCCAGCCGCAGGCGGCGCAGGCAGGCGTCCGCCAGCTCCGCCCCGGCGGCGGCGTGTCCGTAAAAGTGGCCCACCCCCTCCCGGTCCACGGTACAGCACCCCGGCTTCCCCACGTCGTGGAGCAGGGCCGCCAGCCGCAGCCCCGGCTCCGCCGGGACCCGCTCCAGAGCCCGGACACAGTGGGTGTAGACGTCGTAGCTGTGGTGGGGATTGCGCTGGTCAAAGCCCACGGCGGGAGCCAGCTCGGGCAGCACCTGCCCGGTGAGGACCTCCGGGCAGTCCAGCAGCACCCGGCCCGCCGCCGGGCCGCAGACCAGCCGCTTCAGCTCCTCCGCCACCCGCTCCCGGGAGACGCAGGCCAGCTGGGGGGCGCAGGCTCGCACGCCGGCGGCCGTCCCCTCCTCCAGCCGGAAGTCCAGCTGGGCAGCGAACCGCAGGGCACGCAGCAGACGCAGGGCGTCCTCACCGAAGCGGCGCTCCGGCTCCCCCACGCAGCGGATGACCCCCGCCGCCAGGTCGGCCCGGCCTCCGAAGGGGTCAGTCAGGCCGGAGGGCTCCCAGGCCATAGCGTTTATGGTGAAGTCCCGGCGGGCCAGATCCTCCCCCAGATCCCCCGTGAACTCCACCCGGTCCGGGCGGCGGTGGTCGGTGTACCGCCCCTCCCGGCGGAAGGTGGTCACCTCCACCGGCAGGCCGCCGGACAGAACGGTGACCGTCCCGTGCCGCACACCGGTCTCCACCACCCGCATGGGGGCACAGGCCTCCCGGATCTGCTCCGGCCGGGCGGAGGTGGCCGCGTCATAGTCGTGGGGCGTCCGGCCCATCAGCCTGTCCCGGACGCAGCCTCCCACCAGGACGGCCCGGTGTCCCGCAGCGTTCAGCCGCTCCAGCACCGCCAGCGCCCGCAGGTCCCATCCCTCCATCTCCATTCCTCCTCTCCAGAGAGCCCCGGTCGGTCTCTCTCCTATTCTAGCAGAGTCTGTCCTGGCTGACAACGGCGGGTCCCGCCTCTCCTTCTTATTTTTCATTTTTTGTGGCTGAGCCTTGTGTCTCAAATGGCTCCATAGCCACAGGAACTCAAGGTGGAATTGGGAATTTATTTTAAGTCCCACTGAATTTGGACGCTGGCAATCTCGCTCATTGCATGTTGAAGTGATAGAGTTGACCGTGGTATAATTCAGAGGAATAAATTCAAATCAGGGAGGGGAGCGGCAATGAAAAAGGCAGTTTCAATCATGCTTTTCTTTGCGCTTTTTCTGCTATTGGCAGGTTGTAAGGAAGTACCTGTATCTGAGAGCAGTGAACCTTTGAACTCTAACAATGTCATCAAATGGTTTGATTGCCTTAATGGGGATGAAATGGCTTGGGATGGCGTTAAAGAGTATGATTTGGACGAATTTTCAGGAGTTACTTTTCGCTGGCATCCAGAGCGATTAGAGGCTGTGGCAGATGGGACAACAATTCCGCTCTATGATGGAATGCCAATTTGGAGCGTTTATTTCTATGATTTAACAGGTGATGGCAATCCAGAGCTTTGTTCAACCATAAGTTTTGGTTCAGGAATCATCGATGATCGAATCATAATTTACGACTATGCCGGCGGTGCAAGTTATGAACTTTCAGACAGAGGCAATTTTGACTATGTTCTTAATATGCAAGAGGATTCTCTTATTGTTGAAAAGCGCGCTTATATGCAAGATGAACTCATTGAATCAGGAGAATTGGTATTTCTAAACGATACAATTCAGATAAAAACAGAATGATAACTGCCAGTTTGACCGTCAGTTGCCCGCCTGGTCATTTTGCTGTGGTATTTTCAAATCAGCTTTTGGCAGTGCAGCAGAAAAAGGGGCCCTCGCCCTTTGAAAGGAGCGCTTATGACACAGGAACTTCTCTCCGGACTCAACGGATATAACATCCCCTGCCGGCACACCATCCAGGGCGGCGAGTCCATGGTCTGCCTCATCACCCACGGCTTCGGCAGCAGCAAGGACAGCCCCACCGCCCAGCTGCTGGCCGGGGAGCTCCCCCGGCACGGCATCGGCACCCTGGCACTGGACCTCCCCGCTCACGGGGACAGCCCGGTGGACGGGGACGCTCTGAGCATCCGCCACTGCCTGGACGACCTGGCCCGGGCAGAGGCCCGGGCCCTGGAGCTGGCCCCCGGGGCCCGGGTGGTCTATTTCTCCTCCAGCTTCGGGGCCTACCTGAATCTGATCTACCTGTCCACCCGCCCCCACCGGGGGACGCGGTCCTTCCTGCGCAGCGCGGCGGTGGAGATGCCCCTGCTTTTCCATACCCCCACGCCGGAGCAGGCGGAGGAGCTGGCGCGGCAGGGCTTCCTCATGCTGGACCAGGGCTACGTCCGCCCCCTGAAGCTGACCCCTGCCTTCCTGGCGGATCTGGATGCCCACGACCTCTTTCAACTGTACCGCTCCGGGGAGGAGCGGGTCTGTATGATCCACGGGGATGAGGACCAGACCGCCTCGCCGGAGGCGGCCCGGCGCTTTGCCCAGACCTTCGGCGCCCGTCTCATCCAAGTGCCCGGCGGGGACCACAGCCTGTCCGGCCCCGGCATGCCCCAGCTGGTGGTCCGGGAGGCCCTGGAGTTCTACCTGGCCCCCTGAGCCCTCAGCACAGCTCGATGCCCTCGACCTGGACCAGCTCCGCCCGCAGGGTGTCCAGCTCTGTCACCTGTCTCACCCCAAAATACAACTTTTTTATATATTATAGGGAGAAAACAATTATTTTACAACTGTTTCTCCCTGTGCTATCCTGATCTCACCTGATGAAACTGCGAGGTGACACGCTGTGGAGACCGCCGCCCTGACCCGGGGCTCCATCCCGCCCCAGCTGGTGTCGCTGGCCCTCCCCCTGATTTTTGGGAACATCCTCCAGCAGCTGTACAACACCATAGACGCCATGGTCATCGGCCGCTTCGCTGGGGAGACCGCCTTTGCCGCCATCGGGGTGGCGGGGACGGTGATGAACCTGTTCCTTTTTCTCCTCAGCGGCTGCTGCACAGGCATCTCCGTCCTCTTTGCCCAGCAGTATGGCAGCCGGGATCTGGCCGGCTTCCGGCAGGAGGGGTTTCTGGCCTCTGTCTTCGGCGGTCTGTTCACCCTGGTGCTGAGCCTGGCCGCCCTGCTCCTGCTGCGGCCCCTGCTGACCCTGATGCAGACCCCGGAGGACGTGGCCCGGCTGGCCGCGGACTATCTGGTGGTCATCTTCGGCGGCCTGCTGGCCACCTTCTTTTACAACCTGTGCGCCGCCGCCCTGCGCTCTGTGGGAGACACCCGCTCCGCCCTGCTGGCCCTGCTGGCGGCTATGGCCGCCAATCTGGCTCTGGATCTGCTGTTCGTGGCCCGGCTGGGCATGGGCATCGCCGGGGCGGCCTGGGCCACGGTGCTGGCCCAGCTGCTCTCCGTGGCGCTGTGCCTGCTCTATCTGGCCCGGCGCTATCCCCAGCTCCTGTTCCGCCGGGAGGACCGGCGGCTGGACCGGGGCCTGCTTCGCCGGACGGTGAGCTATGGGGCGGTGTCCGCCCTGCACCAGTCCAGCCTCTACATCGGCAAGCTGCTGGTCCAGGGGGCGGTGAACTCCATGGGGACCCCCATGATCTCCGCCTACACCGCCACTACCCGCATCGAGGGCTTCGCTAACTCCTTCGGGGACAGCGGGGCCCAGGCCGTCTCTGTCTTCACCGCCCAGAATACCGGAGCCGGGGAGGAGCGGCGGGTGCGGGAGGGGTTCCGTACCAGCTTTCTCATGATGCTGGCCCTGGGCGCAGTGATGTCTGTGCTGCTGTACGCTGCCGCCCCCGCCGCCATCGCCCTGCTGGCGGGGGAGACCTCCTCCTTCACCCAGACCAATGGTGTGGCTTACCTGCGGATGGTGGGGTGCTTTTACATCCTCTGCTTCCTGGGAAACACCTTCGTGGGCTACTTCCGGGGCCGGGGACAGGTGACCGTCCCCGTCTACGGCACTATCATCCAGATCTCCGCCCGGGTCATCCTCTCCTACGCCCTGATACGCCCCATGGGCCTGTCCGGCGTGGCCCTGGCCACCGGCCTGGGCTGGGTGCTGGTGGTGAGCTTCCACTCCCTCATGTATTGGCGCACCCGGAACCGCTGATCCCTCCGGCACAGTACCAAAGGGGGAAGCGGCCTCCTGGACTGTGCCTTTTTCAGGAACGTGGCTTCTCCGCTTTTTGGACAGAAAGGCCGCCCGGCTCACGCCGGGCGGCCTTTCTGTCTTCTTATTCTCCGTAATAGGCCTTCAGGTACATCTCCTTGATCTCACTCATCAGGGGGTAGCGGGGGTTGGCGCCGGTACACTGGTCGTCGAATGCCTGCTCCACCATCTCATTCAGGTGGTCCAGGAAATACGTCTCGTCCACGCCGTAGTCCCGGATGGTGGCCTTGATGCCCACCCGCGCCTTCAGCTCCTCGATGGCGGCACACAGGTTATCCAGCTTCTCCTGGTCGTTCCCGCCCCGGACGCCCAAGGCGTCCGCCACCTGGGCATAGCGCTCCAGGGTGTGGGGGTGGTCATACTGGGGGAAGGTGCCCATCTTGGCCGGGACCTGAGCGGCGTTGAACCGGAGCACGTGGCAGATCATCAGGGCGTTGGCCACTCCGTGGGGCAGGTGGTGGAAGGCACCCAGCTTGTGGGCCATGGAGTGGCACACTCCCAAAAAGGCATTGGCGAAGGCCATGCCCGCCATCGTGGCGGCATTGGCCATCTTCTCCCGGGCCTCCGGGTCGCTGGGGCCGTTGTCATAGGCCCGGGGCAGGTAAGTGAAGATCATCTGGAGGGCCCGCAGGGCGATGCCGTCGGTGTAGTCGGTGGCCATCATAGAGGCGTAGGCCTCCAGGGCGTGGGTGACAGCGTCGATGCCCGAAGCGGCGGTGAGCCCCTTGGGGGCGTTCATCATCATGTCCGCGTCCACGATGGCCATGGTGGGCATCAGCTCATAGTCCGCCAGGGGGTACTTCACCCCGGAGCGCTCGTCGGTGATGACGGCAAAGGGGGTCACCTCAGAGCCGGTGCCGGCGGAGGTGGGGACGGCGATGAAGGCGGCCTTCTCCCCCATCTTGGGGAAAGTGTACACCCGCTTGCGGATGTCCATGAATCGCATGGCCATGTCCATGAAATCGGCCTCGGGGTGCTCGTACATCACCCACATGATCTTGCCCGCGTCCATGGCAGAGCCGCCGCCGATGGCGATGATGCAGTCAGGTCCGAAGGCCCGCATCCGCTCCGCGCCCGTCTTGGCACAGGCCAGGGTGGGGTCGGGAGCCACGTCATAGAACACGTCATAGGCGATGCCCATCTGGTCCAGCTGGTCGGTGACCGGCTTAGCATAACCGTTTGCGTACAGGAACTGGTCGGTGACAATGAACGCCCTCTTCTTGTCCATCACCTCCCGCAGCTCCCGCAGGGCCACGGGCAGGCAGCCCTTCTTGAAATACACCTTCTGAGGTGCCCGGAACCAGAGCATGTTCTCTCTCCTCTCCGCCACGGTCTTGATATTCAGCAGATGCTTGACGCCCACGTTCTCCGACACGGAGTTGCCGCCCCAGGAGCCGCAGCCCAGAGTCAGGGATGGGGCCAGCTTGAAGTTGTACAGGTCGCCGATGCCTCCCTGGGAGGAGGGGGTGTTCACCAGGATGCGGCAGGTCTTCATCCGCTGGGCGAAGCGGTCCAGCTTCTCCCGCTGAGTCACCGCATTGAGGTAGATGGAGGCAGTGTGGCCGTAGCCGCCGTCGGCCACCAGGCGGTCGGCCTTGTCCAGCGCGTCGTCAAAGTCCTTGGCCCGGTACATGGCCAGCACGGGGGAGAGCTTCTCGTGAGCGAACTCCTCAGAGGGCTCCACGTTGTCCACCTCGCCGATGAGGATCTTGGCGGTCTCAGGCGTCTGAATGCCGGCCAGTTCGCCGATGCGGTGGGCGCTCTGGCCCACGATCTGATTGTTCAGGGAGCCGTCGATGAGGATGGTCTTTCGGACCCTGTCCGTCTCCTCTCCTTTCAGGAAGTAGCAGCCCCGGGCGGCAAACTCCGCCTTCACCTGGTCGTAGATGGGGTCCAGGACGATGACGCTCTGCTCCGAGGCGCACACCATGCCGTTGTCAAAGGTCTTGGAGTGGATCACCGAGCTGACCGCCAGGGCCACATCGGAGGAGCTGTCGATGATGGCGGGGACGTTGCCAGCGCCCACGCCCACGGCGGGCTTGCCGGAAGAATAGGCCGCCTTCACCATGCCTGGTC
This sequence comes from Lawsonibacter asaccharolyticus, assembly GCA_003112755.1. Lineage (NCBI taxonomy): Bacteria > Bacillati > Bacillota > Clostridia > Eubacteriales > Oscillospiraceae > Lawsonibacter > Lawsonibacter asaccharolyticus. The sequence goes on from BFBT01000001.1 coordinate 539,975, forward strand.
CGCCGGTGGCCAGGATCAGGTCCACCTCCGCCATCAGCAGGCCGGTGAGCTCCAGGCTGGGCACGTCGATCCATCCCACGATGCCCTCCGGCGCGCCGGCGGCCACCGCCGCCTCCAGCACCAGCCTGGCGGCGGAGACAGTGCATCCCTTGGCCCGGGGGTGGGGGCTGATGATGATGCCGTTGCGGGTCTTCAGGGCCAGCAGCACCTTAAAGATGGCGGTGGAGGTGGGGTTGGTGGTGGGGATCACCGCACCGATCACCCCCACAGGCTCCAGGAGCTTCTTCACGCCAAAGGCGGGGTCCTCCTCCACCACGCCGCAGGTCTTCACGTTCTTATAGGTATTATAGATATATTCTGAGGCGTAGTGGTTCTTGATGACCTTGTCCTCTACGACCCCCATGCCGGTCTCCGCCACAGCCTCCTTGGCCAGAGGGATGCGGGCCTGGTTGGCCGCCATGGCAGCGGCCTTGAAAATGGCGTCCACCCGTTCCTGGGAATAGCGGGCAAACTCCTGCTGGGCCTGACGGACCCGGGTCAACAGTGCCTCGAAGCTCTCTTTGCTGTCTACCACAGAATACTGGGCTTTCTTTGCCATATCGCTGTATCTCCTTTCCAAATGGAGCGGTGGCCCGCCCCTTAGAATCGTTAATTTTTTAACGATTCTATTGTCAATATTTTAATAAACATTTTGTCATTTGTAAAGAGGAGATTTCCATGATATCTTTTCTCTTTTTTTGTGAAAATCGCCCAAAATGGAGAACTCCGCTCTGGTGACCTGTTTCCGCATGTCTTCTTATTTCCGGAAAGATCTGAAAAACCTCTGGTGTACCGTGCCGCCGCAGGTGCCCCCTTCCATCCAGTCAGGTTAGCAGAACGGACGTGGCCCCCGCCGCACGGTGAACGGAAGGCTACACACCATGCAGAGGCCGGTCTCCCCAGTGAGCCGCCCCCCAGTATAATAAGCGCATGATATGCGCCCCTGCACAGGCCCCCGGAAGGCCGCCGGGCGCTCCCTCGATCCGGGGCGCTTGGCCCGGGGCCGGAAACTGCATCATTTTCGCCCTTGACATTTCCTCGGAACCTGTTATAAAATAAATGCCGCTCGCTCGGAGGGCAAGTCATTCGCTGGAAATGATGAGCCGGATAAGGCGGCAGACTGAGATGTCTGCTGAACTTATCCGGCTTTTGTTATGGCGCGGACCACCCGGACTGCCGGGGCACAGCCTTTCTCCGGGCCGCGACAAAATACTCAGGAGGAATGATAAAATGGGACGACCGCGCAGCTTGACGGAGGGGAACATCTTCAGCTCTCTGATCCGTTTTGCCGTTCCGGTTCTCTTCACACTGTTCCTGCAGGCGCTCTACGGCGGCGTGGACCTGCTGGTGGTGGGCCAGTTTGCCCAGACGGCGGACGTCTCCGGCGTGGCCACCGGCAGCATGCTGCTCCAGACTGTCACCATGGTTGTCACCGGCCTGTCCATGGGGATCACCATCCTGGTGGGGGAGCGGATCGGCCGGCGGGAGCCGGAGGATGCGGGCCGCGCCATCGGCGGCGGCATCTGCCTGTTCGCCTGCTTCGCCGTCCTGCTCACTGCCGTCCTGGTGGGTGGAGCCGAGGTACTGGCCCGGCTCATGCACGCGCCTGAGCACGCGTTCCATCAGACGGTGCTGTACATCCGCATCTGCGGGGCCGGCTCCCTCTTTATTGTGGCCTACAACGTCCTGGGCTCCATTTTCCGGGGGATCGGCGACTCCAGGACCCCTCTGCTCACCGTTGCCATCGCCTGCGTCATCAATATCTTCGGGGACCTGCTCCTGGTGGCCGGGTTCCACATGGGGGCCGCCGGGGCCGCTCTGGCCACCGTGGCCGCCCAGACCGTCAGCGTGCTTGTCTCCCTGTTCCTGATCCGCCTGCGCCGCCGGTCTCTGCCCTTCGCTTTCTCCCGGCGACACCTGCGCTTCCACCGGGACATTATCGGCGCTGAGCTGCGGCTGGGCACGCCGGTGGCCCTCCAGGAGCTGCTGGTGGGGACCTCCTTCCTGCTCATCCAGGCCATCGTCAACTCCTTCGGCGTGGCGGCCTCCGCCGGCGTGGGGGTGGCGGAAAAGGTGTGCGTCTTCATTATGCTGGTCCCCTCCGCCTATATGCAGTCCATGTCCTCCTTTGTGGCCCAGAACATGGGGGCGGGCAACCCGATCCGGGCGAAAAAGGCCCTGAAGTATGGCATCCTCACCTCTGTGGCGGCCGGCCTGGTGATGGCCCTGCTCACCTTCTTCCACGGTGACCTTCTCTCCGCCATCTTCTCCCCCGACCCGGAGGTCGTGGCGGCCTCCCACAGCTATCTGAAGGCCTATGCCATCGACTGCATGCTCACTCCCTTTCTCTTCTGCTTCACCGGCTACTACAATGGCTGTGAAAAGACCCTGTTCGTCATGATCCAGGGTATTATAGGTGCCTTCTTCGTCCGCATCCCTGTAGCCTATCTCATGAGCCGCATGGCGGGGGCCACCCTCTTCCAGATCGGTCTGAGCACTCCTGCCTCCTCTGTGGTCCAGATCCTGCTCTGTCTGTCCATGTTCCTCTTTCTGGAGCGCCGCTCCGCTGGACAGAGCCATGCCTCTTTGAAAGGAAGTGCCGATCCATGAAGATCATTACCGTCAGCCGGGAGTTCGGCAGCGGCGGCCGGGAGCTGGGCAAGCGGCTGTCCGACTGCCTGGGCTGGCCCTACTACGACCGCGAGATCATCTCCGCCGTTGCCCGGAGGAATGCACTGGACGAGGGCTATGTGGAGGATGCGCTGGAGCAGGGCGACTTTCGCGGCGTCCCACTGACCATCGGTCGCACCTTTGCCTATCTCCCCTCCATGCCCCATGACTCCCGGCAGCTGCTTCAGGAGCAGCGCCGCGTCCTCCGGGCCCTGGCCGCCCACGGGGACTGCATCATTGTGGGCCGCAACGCGGACCTGATCCTGGCGGAGCACCGCCCCCTGAAGCTGTTCGTCTACGCCGATTTGGAGTCCAGGCTCCGGCGGTGCCGGGAGCGCAGCTCCGACGACGAGCGTTTCACTCTCCGAGAGCTGGAGCGGAAGCTCCGGCAGGTGGACCAGCACCGGGCCCGGCACCACGCCATGCTCTCCGACCTGCCCTGGGGGAGCCGGGAGGGGTATCACCTGTGCGTGAACACCACCGGCCTGTCCCTGAAGACGCTGGCCCCCCTGGTGGCGGAGTATGCCCGCTCCTGGTTCTCCCAGCAGGGGACCCCCTGACCCGCGGCCGAAAAAGAGACTGTCGAAAAAGTCTCAGGCTTCAAGTGTTTCCCCCGACGCGCATGCCGCCGGGGAAAACAGGTCAGAACTTGATTCGCGCCTGCGGGCGCGAACTACGCGAGTCTTTTTCCACAAGCTGAGCGCCCCGGACGCCTTTTCAGGCGTCCGGGGCGCTTTTCCCATCACCGCGTCAGCTGCGGATCAGGCAGATGCTCATCGCGCTGATCTGGGGCGGGATACTGGCGGTCATCACACCGTTATAGGTGATGAACACCTGATTGCCTACGGCAAAACAGCCCGCGATGGACGTATTCACAAGGACCTGCTGGGATGTGCTCTGGTCTTGGACCAGGAGCTGACCGTTCCCCACCTGGAGGACGGTGGCTTGCATCGTTGTCAAAAGGATCACCTCACATCAAGTGGATGCACCCCCATTATATGCCGGAGCCGGGCGGGTGTGCCTCCCGGGGCCCGCCAGGAGATCCTGGGGCAAGGTGTACGGCACCGGGCAACTGAGAGGGCCGTCCCGCCACACTTAGGGGGATATCCCCGGCCGCATGGCGGCACAACAGTTCAGAGAGGAGAGAACACAATGAGCTTGTATCCAAACAAGATCCAAGTGGACGGCGTTCCCTGCGGGCTGATCCTGCGGGGAAGCGCCAACGGGACCTATCTGGCCGTCTTTGAGCGGGAGATGGCGGAGCTGGCCCGTATCGAGCAGATCGACTGGTCCCGCCCCGCCGTTGTGGGGGAAAGCCCGCTGCCCGCAGGGTATGGCTTCCAGGTCCGGGACATCCGGTACGCCCACGCTACCCGCAGCTACACGGTGCTTCTCCAGACAGCGGAGCAGTATCTGGGGGATGTGGCCGGCTTCCAGGCCCAGTTGGGGGAGCTGGAGGAGACTCTTCAGGAGAAGCAGGCGCTCCTCCAAGAGCAGGAGTCGATGATCGCGGCGCTTGAGCAGGCAGGCAGCGCCGCCCAGCTGCGCTCAGAGCTGGAGGATGCCTATCAGAAGGGGGTGGAGCTCTGTGGCTGACATCGTGACCCTGGCCCTGGAGGAGCTGGAACACCGGGGCGGGGCAGACGCCCTGGCCCTGGCAGGGCGGTCTGTGTCCGGCGAGGCCGACGGCACCGCCCTGATCGCGGAGGAGCAGGCCATCCCCACCTGGCGCCCCCGCTCCTATCTCACGGAAGAGACTCCGGTGGGCAAGCCCTACCGGTGGAACGGACAGGTCTACCGCCTCTGACAGCAGCACGACGCCACCGGTCAGCCAGGCTGGAGCCCGGACTTGGCTTTCTCCCTGTGGGACATCTGCCACACCACGGACCCCGCCCTGGCCAAGGACTACCTCCCGCCTCAGGGTAGTCGGGGACTGTGGCAGACGGGAGAGTGCTGTGTGTTCGGCGGACGCGTCTGGCGTTCCCGTCAGGATAGGAACGCGTACAGTCCTGGCGAACTGCCGGCAAGCTGGGAGGATCTAGGCTCCGTCCAAGGGAGCTCCTTCTCCTGACAGGCTGTTCCGATCCTATTTTCTCTCGTACCTTATCGATCGACTGGGCGCCGTCGCAGGACGGCGCCCAGTCGTTTTTATTTTAAATCGCGAATTTTATCTTCCATTTTATTCTTTTTTATTTTTATTTTTCCATTTTTTCTTTGCGTTTTTTCGGAAAGCGCGGCTTTCAGACAGGCCATGCTTGACGTCTTATCAATTTTGTACTACAATAGCTTCCCAGAATCTATTTTGAATTTGCAGTTTATCCTATTCTTCCCCGTCCGAAAGATACTCGAGCGGGGATAGAGGGGATCTCATATGCTTTTCATTCTGCCGCAAGGAGATGAGTTTTATCAAACGCGTTGCCATTATAACTGGCTTCTTAGCCCTCTTCCTCGGATTTTTTGTGGGCACCCTGTGCCCCGCCCAGTACCTTCCCTGGAAAGAGCGGGAGACGGCCATGACCCCGTCTGTGGTCAACTCCATTATTGTCTCCGCAGGGTCTGCCTCCGCTTCCGGCAGCAGCTCTGCAAATACCTTGCCAGCGTTCAATTCCAGCGACAACTTTCCCCTGCTCAGCTCTGCCTGTGCAGTGGTCCGCGCCATTCAGGAGCGGGATTATGATACTCTGGCCGCTTTCGTCCACCCGGAGGAGGGCGTTACCTTTACGCCCTATTCCACTGTTGACCGGGACAGCGACCTCCGCTTCACTGCCGCTCAGGTCCGGCAGTTCTCCACTGATCAGACGGTGTACACCTGGGGCGTGTCCGACGGCTTGGGCAGCCTGATCGAGCTGACTCCAGCCGAATATTTCTCCACCTATGTGTTCAATACCGACTACACCCAGGCCCCTGAGATCGGAGTGGACCGTATTCTGCAGAGCGGCAACGCTTTGGAAAATTTGACCGAGGCATACCCCGGCTGCCGTTTCGTTGAGTTTCATTTTCCCGGCCTGGATCCCGCCAACGCCGGGCTGGACTGGTGTTCCCTGAAGCTGGTCTTCTCCCCTTCCGACTCCTGCTGGCAGCTGGTAGGCATCATCCACAGTCAGTGGACGATCTAGTCCCTTTTAAAACGCGCCCTCTCCAGCTCCGGTTCGGTCGAGGGCGCATTTTTCTTTGCTTGGGCCCGGATACGGCTGGGCCTCATATTCTTTTGCTTTTTGCCGTAAATCTTTTCCAGGATGTGCTGCGTTTTGGATATCATCATCGTTGGCAATGGAAAAATGGGCTTCAGCCTGGCCGACCAGCTCGCCAGTGAGGACCACAGCATCACCATCGTGGACACCCATGAGGCCGCCCTGCGCCGTGCCTCTGACACGCTGGATGTGATGTCCGTCAAGGGAAATGGTGTCTCTGCCGCCGTCCTTCGGGAAGCTGGGGCAGAGCACGCCGATCTGTTGATCGCTGCCACCAGCACCGATGAGGTCAACATGGTCTGCTGCCTCACAGCCAAAAAAATGGGCACCAGCTACACCATCGCCCGGATCCGGAACCAGGAGTACACCTCTGGCCTGGCGGAGCTGAAGCGGGACCTGGGCATCGACATGGTCATCAATCCGGAGAATGCCACCGCTGTGGAGATCTCCCGGCTGCTGCGCTTCCCCTCCGCCGCCAATATCGAGACCTTCTGTCGGGGCCGGGTGGAGCTGATGGGCTTCCGCCTGATGGAGGAAGACTTTCTGGTGGGCAATCCGCTCCAGGACCTGTCCAGCCAGGTCAAAAAGCTCTCCCTCCTGTTCTGCGCCGTAGACCGGGACGGCGAGGTCATCATCCCCAACGGCTCCTTTGTCCCCCAGGCAGGGGATAATCTCTACCTCATCGGCCGTCCCACCGGCCTGGATCAGTTCTTCCGCCTTCTGGGCCGCTACACCCCCAAGGTGCGGCGGGTCTTTCTCGTGGGCGGCGGCAAGATCTCTCTGTATCTGGCCATCCTGCTGGAGAAGATGCAGATGCAGGTCAAGATCGTAGAACTCAGCGAGGCCCGCTGCCGTTTTCTCAGTGAACTGCTCCCCCATTCCACCATCATCTGCGGCGACGGCACCGATCAGGAGCTTCTGGACTCAGAGAACCTCTCCTCCTGTGATGCCTTCGTGGCTCTCACCGACCGGGATGAAGACAACCTCATCATCTCCCTGTACGCCGCCCAGCTGGGCCTTTCCAAAGTCATCACCAAATCCAACCGGCAGAACTACAACCGTATCGCCCAGGCCGTTGGTCTGGACAGCATCATCTCCCCCAAGCAGCTGGCCACCTCCCACATTCTCCAGGTGGTCCGGGGGATGCAGAACTCCCAGGGCAGCGTGATGAACGCTCTGTACCGCATCGCGGATGGGGCCGCCGAGGCCATGGAGTTTACCGTCACCGCCTCCACCCGCCATCTGGGCACGCCCCTGCGGGACCTGTCCCTGAAGCCCGGTATTCTGGTGGCCGTGGTGGCCCGGGGAGGCGAGATCATTATCCCGGAAGGCTCCACGTCCATCCAAGAGGGGGACTCTGTCATCCTCATCTCCCGAGACAGGCGTCTTCAGGATCTCAACGACATCTATGACGAGGGCGAGCACACCTTCTCTGCCCCGGGGGGCATGTCATGAATCTGAAATTGGTATCCCGGCTGGTGGGCCGCGTCCTGCTGGTCGAGGCATTCTTTATGCTCCTGCCGCTGGCGGTCGCCCTGCTGTACCAGGAGGACCCCGCCCCCTTCCTGTTGACCATCCTGCTGATGGCCATTCTGGGACTGGCCCTGTCCGCTGTACCCGCCACCCGGCATTTCTACGCCCGGGAGGGCTTCTTTGCCGTGGGCCTGATCTGGCTGGTCACCGGCGTGATGGGGGCGCTCCCTTTCTACTTCTCCGGCACCTTCCCCTCCTTTGTGGACTGCCTGTTTGAGTCGGTGTCCGGCTTCACTACCACCGGTGCCACCATCCTCACTGACATCGAGGCCCAGCCCCGTGGCATCCTGTTCTGGAGGGCATTCACCCACTGGATGGGCGGCATGGGCGTGCTGGTGCTGCTCACCGCTCTGCTCCCCTCCCTGGGCATCCGTTCTCACTACCTCACCCAAGCGGAAACCCCGGGCCCGGTCTTTTCCAAGCTGGTCCCCAAGCAGTCCCAGACCTCCAAGATCCTCTACGGGATCTACTGCGCCATGACACTGGCCGAGGTCGCCCTGCTGAAGCTGGCCGGCATGCCTCTGTACGACTCCTTTATCCACGCCTTCTCCACGGCGGGCACCGGCGGCTTCTCCAACCGCAATGCCAGTGTAGGCGCCTATGGCGACCCCGTGCTGGAGATGATCATCGCCGTCTTCGCCCTGCTGTTCTCCATCAATTTCGCCATGTACTTCCTGTTGCTGTGCCGCCGCTTCCGGGAAGTGCTTCAGAGCGATGAGCTACGCTTTTTCCTGGTGGTGGTGGGCCTGTCCACCGCCGTCATCGCCTTCAACATCCGGCACCTGTACCAGGGGCCCCTCCAGTGCCTGCGCTATGCCTTTTTTCAGGTCTCCTCCATCATCTCCACCACCGGCTTCGCCACGGCAGACTTCTGCCTGTGGCCTCAGTTCTCTCAAATTATCTTTATCCTGCTGATGCTGTGCGGCGCCTGTGCCGGTTCCACCGGCGGCGGCATCAAATGCTCCCGCATCCTGCTGGCTGGCCGGGCCATCCGCCGGGAGGTCCACCGCATCATCCACCCCCGCTCTGTGGAGATCGTGAAGCTGGACGGCAAGCCGGTGGACGAGTCCACGCTCGCCTCCGTGCTCCTTTTTATCTCCTGTTATGCCATGATCACCCTGGGTGCCTCCCTGGTGGTCGCCCTGAACGATTTTCCCTTTACCGAGACCCTTACCTCCGTCATCACCTGCATCAGCAACACAGGCCCGGGACTGGGCGCGGTGGGACCGGCCGGCAATTTCTCCGCTTTCTCCCCCTTGAGCAAGCTGGTCCTCTCCCTGTGCATGATCATCGGCCGCCTGGAGATCTTCCCAATTTTAGTCATGTTCAGCCGCAGCACTTGGCGCCGGGTCTAGGCAGATCTCTGCGTTTTTTCTCCATTCCTGCGGTTTGTTTTTTACTTAACGATAAATTTTCTATTGCAAAGCCCGTCTAGTATGGTACAATATGACCATAACAGCGGTTGCATGGAAGGGCCTCCGCTCTGGCGGGGGCCCTTTTTCCAAGCGCGAAGGAGTGTGTTGAATGATGGACAATCTGTTCTGGATCGGTTTCGTGGGCGCGGCCATTGCCATTGCGTTTGCCTGGCTCCAAAGCCGCAGGGTCATGACCTTCTCCGAAGGCAGTGACAAAATGGCCAAGATCGCCGCCTCCATTCGGGAGGGGGCCAACGCCTATCTGAAGCACCAGTACACCACTGTGGCGAAGGTCTTTCTGGTGGTCTTCCTCGTCCTGCTGGTGATGGCCTTTGCCACCGGGGGAGAGATGCTCTCTCAGTTCACCCCCTTCGCCTTTCTCACCGGAGGTATCTGGTCCATGCTGGCCGGCTTCGTGGGCATGAAAATCGCCACCAGCTCCAACGCCCGCACCGCTCAGGCCGCCAGCGAGAGTCTGAACAAGGGCCTGCGGGTGGCCTTCTCCTCCGGCTCTGTCATGGGTTTCACTGTGGTGGGTCTGGGCATGCTGGACATCTCCATCTGGTTCGTCATCCTCCGCTTCGTGGCCGGCATCGACGACCCCCTCACCCTGGGGAACATCATGGTGATGAACGGCATGGGCGCCTCCTTCATGGCCCTGTTCGCCCGGGTGGGCGGGGGCATCTACACCAAGGCGGCCGACGTGGGCGCCGATCTGGTGGGCAAGGTGGAGGCTGGCATCCCGGAGGATGACCCCCGCAACCCCGCCACCATCGCGGACAACGTGGGCGACAACGTGGGCGATGTGGCCGGCATGGGTGCCGACCTGTACGAGTCCTATGTGGGCTCTATCCTGGCCACCTTCTCCCTGGGCGCCATCGCCGGGTACGGCTGGGCGGGCATGATCCTGCCCATGATGCTGGCCGTCTGCGGCATCGTCTGCTCCATCATCGGCTCTTTCTTCGTCAAGACCAAGGAGGATGCCACCCAGAAGTCCCTGCTCACCTCCCTCCGCACCGGAACTTATCTGGCTGCGGCCCTCTCCGCCGTGGCCGCCGCCCCCCTGACCTATCTCATGCTGGGGAACTGGGGGGTCTACATCGCCATCCTCTGCGGGCTGGTGGGCGGCTGCGCCATCGGCTATTTCACCGAGTATTACACCTCTGACACCTACAAGCCCACCCAGCAGCTGGCCGACGCCTCTGAGACCGGCTCCGCCACCATCATCATCGGCGGCATCTCCCTGGGGTTGAAGTCCACCATGGCCTCCATCCTCATCGTGGCCGCGGCCGTCATCGTCAGCTTCTACGCCGCCGGCGGCAGCCAGTCCTTCAACCTGGGCCTGTACGGCATCGGCATCGCCGCAGTGGGAATGCTCTCCACTCTGGGCATCACCCTGGCCACCGATGCCTACGGTCCCGTGGCTGACAACGCCGGAGGCATCGCCGAGATGTCCGGCCTGCCTGAGGCCGTTCGGGAGCGCACCGACGCTCTGGACTCCTTGGGCAACACCACCGCAGCCACCGGCAAGGGCTTCGCCATCGGCTCCGCCTCCCTCACCGCCCTGGCCCTGCTGGTGTCCTATGTGAGCATCGTCCAGGAGAAGACCCCGGAGACCCTGGACCTGTCCCTCACCAATCCCTTGATGCTGGTGGGGCTGTTCATCGGCGCCATGCTCACCTTCGTCTTCTCCGCCTACACCATGAGCGCGGTGCAGACCGCCGCCCAGTCCATCGTGCTGGAGGTCCGCCGCCAGTTCCGGGAGATCGCCGGCATCATGGAGTACAAGGCAGACCCCGACTACGCCTCCTGCGTGGCCCTGTGCACCAAGGGCGCTCTGCGGGAGATGGTGAAGCCCGCCCTGCTGGCCATCATCGTCCCCATCCTCACCGGCCTGATCCTGGGCCCCGTCGGTGTGGCGGGCCTGCTGGGCGGCGTCTCCGTCACCGGCTTTGCCATGGCCGTGTTCATGTCCAACGCCGGCGGTGCCTGGGACAACGCCAAGAAGTACATCGAATCCGGCCATCACGGGGGCAAGGGCTCCGAGTGCCACAAGGCCGCCGTGGTGGGAGACACCGTGGGCGATCCCTTCAAGGACACCTCCGGCCCCTCCCTGAACATCCTCATCAAGCTGTGTTCCACCGTGTCCATCGTTTTCTCCGGTCTCATCGTGGCCTTCCATCTGCTGGGCTAAACTTCAACGCAAAAACAGTCCGTAATTCTTCTTAGAAGAATTACGGACTGTTTTTATTTTCAGAAAAAAGCGGGGCTGATCCTCTGGACTCCCCCCTGCTCAGGCGGCCTCCCGTTCTCCTGCTGGAGGGGCGATCTCCTTGTGATACACATGTCTCAGGAACACCGTACACAGGACTACCGCCACCAGCTCCGCGATGGGGAAGGCCCACCAGACCCAGTCCAGCACGCCGACCCTGGAGAGCAGGAAAGCCACTGGAAGCAGTACGAAAAGCTGCCGGACAACAGAGACCACCAGACTGAGCACGCCGTGCCCCAGTGCCTGGAATACGGCAGTGGCCACGATACAGTAGCCTGCAAACAAAAAGCTGTAAGAAATGATACGCAGTGCCGGCACTCCGATGCGCAGCAGATCGCCGGAGGCACTCTCCCCGGACTGGAAGAGCCGCAGCAGCGCGGGGGAGGCAAACTGGAAGATGAGCAGCCCCACCAGCATGATGCCCACTGCGTAGCAGACGCTGAGCCTGATGGTCTTCATGATCCGGGCGGGCTTCCGCGCGCCGTAGTTATAGGCCACGATGGGCACCATCCCATTGTTCAATCCAAAGACGGGCATGAAGATGAAGGACTGGAGCTTGAAGTACACGCCAAAGACGGCGGTGGCCGTCTGGGTGAAGGCGATCAGGATCTGGTTCATCCCAAAGACCATCACCGAGCCGATGGACTGCATGACGATGGAGGGAATGCCCACGCTGTAAATACCTCCGATGATGGTGCGGCTGGGCCGGAAGCCCCGCACCGACAGATGGAGGTCCGGATTCTTCTTTAAATTGAAGAACAGGCCCAGGATCGCCGCCACGATCTGTCCGGTAACAGTAGCCAGCGCCGCTCCGGCCACCTCCATCCTGGGGAAGCCGAACAGGCCGAAGATCATGATGGGGTCCAGGATGATGTTGATGATGGCGCCGGTGGCCTGGGTGAACATGGTATAGAGCGTACGGCCGGTGGCCTGGAGGGTCCGCTCCAGTGTGATCTGGAAGAACACGCCGAAAGAGCACACACAGCAGATCATCATGTAGCTCTCGCCGTAGTCCACGATCCGCTGGATGTCCGTCTGGATGGTGAAGTACAGGCGGGAACAGGTCAGGCCGATGACTGCGAACACCAGAAAACTGAGGGCACTGAGGAACAGTCCATTCATCGCGGTGCGGTCCGCCTTGGCCTGGTTGCCCTCGCCCAGGCTCTTGGACAGCAGGGCGTTGATGCCCACACCGGTGCCCACCGCCACGGCGATCATCAGGTTCTGCACCGGAAAGGCCAGCGACACGGCGTTCAGCGCGTCCTCGCTCAGCTGTGCCACAAAGACGCTGTCCACCACATTGTAAAGCGCCTGGACCAGCATGGATATGACAATGGGGATCGCCATGGTCAGCAGCAGCCGGTTTTCCGGCATGACCCCCATTTTGTTTTCCTGCGCCTGGTTTTCTGTACTCAACCCGACTGCCTCCTTTATGATCCGATTCGAGTGTTTTCGTCCAAATGCGAAACATATTTATTATATAGATGCATCCCCCGCTTGTCAAGATTTCCATTCTCTGTTTTGCTGCGGCCGCACAAGGAAGATGTTTTTGCAGTGCAGACAGCAATAATCCTCCTCTGTCAAGGTAAACTAAGGAAAGACCTTTAGACACAGGAGGAATCATATGGAACCACGGAAGATCACAGAGGAGACGCTGGCGGCCTTTGCCCGACAGCTGGGAGAGGAGGAACGCAGCCCCGCCACCCTGGAAAAATACCTGCGGGAGGTCCGCCAGTTCGCCGCCTTCCTGGGCGGCCGTGAGGTGACCCGGGATCTGGCCGCCGCCTGGAGGGAGGAGCTGTCCGCCCGCCAGTCCCCCGCCACGGTCAACGGCAAGCTGACTGCCCTGGACCGCCTGCTGGCTTTTCTGGGCTGGGAGGACTGCCGGGTGAAGCACCTGCGGGTGCAGCGGCAGCTGTTCCGGGACTCCGCCCGGGAGCTCAGCCGGGAGGAGTACGCCCGGCTGGTGGAGACGGCCCGCCGCCTGGGGCGGGGTCGGCTCTCCCTGCTGATGGAGACCATCTGTGCCACCGGCATCCGGGTCAGCGAGGTGCGCTATATCACGGCGGAGGCAGTGCGGGAGGGCCGGACGGAGATCGCCCTGAAGGGGAAGATCCGCACCATCCTTCTGCCGGGGAAGCTGTGCCGGAAGCTGGAGAAGTACGCTCGGCAAAAAAAAATCACCTCCGGCGAGCTGTTCCTCACCAGAAGCGGCAGGCCCATGTCCCGGAAGCAGATCTGGGCAGAGATGAAGGGGGTGTGCCGGGCGGCCGGGGTCGCTCCGTCCAAGGTCTTTCCCCACAACCTGCGCCACCTGTTTGCCCGGTGTTTCTACCGGGTGAGCCGGGATGTGGCAAAGCTGGCTGACGTGCTGGGCCACTCCAGCATCGAGACCACCCGCATCTACCTCATCTCCACCGGCGCCGAGCATGCCCGGACCCTGGATCAGCTGCGGCTGATCTCCTAGCTTATGACAAAATCGTTCTTCTGTCATTAAAATTGCTCCAAAATTTCAAAATACATAATTGGAGTAGTTTATATTTTACCATTTTCTGAAATAGAAATCAATCTTTTTTCCAGATTCAGGCATGACAAATCAGGCCAAAAAACATTTTGTCTTTTTGGCCTGATTTGTCGTGCCTTTTTTCAGAAAATCCTGATGTTTTAGACACTTTTTTCTTCTGCCTGGAAAGGAGGAAACTGTCAACGCCGCTCTATCCCGCATATTTTCGATGACGGAAGAACGATTCTGTCTATAAATGGGAGGGAGTCACATGGGGTAACGAAAGAGAGCCGCATCTCCCAAGGGGAGAACGCATTGCAGGAGCCCCAGACACAGGGGATCACGGTCACCCGGGAGCAGATCGGCTCCTATCTGTCCAGCCTGGGGGAACGAGGGCGGAACCCCAGCACAGTATCCTCCTACCGAAAGAAGCTGGAGCTGCTGTATGCCGCCCTGCCCGGCGGCCGCATCGGCCGGGGCACCCTGCGCCAGTGGCGGGAGCAGCTGCTGGACCAGGGATACTCCCCCAGCACGGTCAACACCAGCGTGTCCGCGGCCAACAGCTTCCTGGAGTGGCTGGGCTGCAGGGAGTTCCAGCTGACGGGGCGGCTCTCCTGCGGCAGGGATGCCCAGCTGGAGCTGACCCGGAGCGAATACCTGCGCCTGCTGTCCACCGCCCGGGCTCTGAGACAGGAGCGGGTCTATCTGCTGATCAAGCTGTTCACCTCCACCGGATTGCCGGTCCACGAGCTGGAACAGGTGACGGTGGAGGCGGCGGGCGAGGGGGTCCTGCTCCTCCCGGGGGAGGCGATGCCCCAGCGCCTGCCCGACTGCCTCCGAAGGGAGCTGCTGGACTACGCCCGGAGGCAGGGGATCTCCTCCGGCCCCATCTTTGTCACCCGCACCGGCCGCCCCTGCGGCCGGGCCGGGGTCTCTGTCAGCATCCGCCGACTCTGCCGGGATGCCCAGGTCCCCCCGGAAAAGGGCAACCCGCGGTGCCTGCGGAAGCTGTATTACACCACCCGAGCGGAGATCGAGGCCACTGTGGCCCAGCTGGTGGAGCAGACCCATGAGCGCCTGCTGGAGGCGGAACAGGCCGCCGTCGGCTGGGGCGGCTGTCAGGAGGTGAGGGGCGCCTGAACACACCGCCCGCCCTGGGCGGGCTGACTACACTCTGTTCGAGATGAGAAAAGGAGAAATGCGACATGCGAAAACTGAGAAAGCCGCTGAGCTGGCTGCTGGCGGTCTGTATGCTGTTCAGCCTGCTGCCCGGCACGGCCCTGGCGGCGGACCCGGACCCGGCTCCGGTCGCGGACACGACCACCTACACCGACTGGGAGGACCTGTTCGGTGTGGGCGGAAGCGCCTACCTGACCACCAAGGACATCGGACGTATCTGGACGGACAAGTCCGTGTCCACCCAGGATATCAAACTGCCCGGCACCACCATAGAGGGGCTGACGGACAACACGGTGAAGAAAGAGGCTGACGCTGACTTTCTGGTGGCCCTGTCCGGCCTGGGCTCGGCGGCCACCATCGTGGACGAGACCAAGGTGCCCACGGACACCGTGATCGTGCTGGATATGGCACCGGAAATGGAGCCATATGTAGAGGATATGGTAGCGGCAGCAAACGACGCGCTGGAAAATCTTTTGACCGCCAACCCCAACAACCGGATCGCTGTTGTGGCGTACGGTAATACGGCAATCCCCCTGTTGCCGCTGGATCACTACAGCAACTATTCCGATCAGTCCCCGGAGGAGTTGCTGCAGGTTGGGGTCCATGATAACGGTATTTGGGCAGATACCACTTATGTCGCTTCCTATGGCAAGACGGATGCGGGCATCTCAATTGTCGAGGAAGAATTTGAGTTTGACAGCGGAGAAGAGAGAAACACGCAGATTGGTATTTATACCGGTATGGATCTTCTGCTCCAAACGTCGGATACCACTGTCACCGTGGACGGTGTCGAGCTGACCCGGGCCCCTGTGATGGTGCTCCTATCCTGCGGCGAGCCGGAGAATGGTGATACCAACTTTATGACGCCTTCCAGGCGAAACATTGATCCAGAGTATATTGGAAATAATACTCCTCTGAATCACAGAGCCCAGGCCTTTGTGACAATGATGACTGCTGGCAATATGAAGGCCAAAGTATCAGAGCACTACTATGGAGCAGATCCCGACCGCTCCGTACACGTCTTCACTGTTGGTGTCGGTCTTGAGGAGGCAGGTCCTGACGAAGGACTTGCCATCACTGCCCTCAACCCCAAAGAGCGTCTGGAGACTGGTGCCGGCTTTGGAGATGAACTAAAACAGGCGTACACCGACTACCAGACAAACGGCTCCGTCCGTCTCAGCCGCGCTGAAGGGCCGGCAGGTGCGGACCAATATACTACTATTTCCAAAACCGATAACCCCGGAAGCGACAATATTACTTACGAAGATTACAAGTACAACGATAATTTCTATTTAGCCAGCAACTTCCAGAGCCAAGAAGACTGGAACACAATTTTTCAGCAGATCCTAGACGAGATCAACACGATTGCCCCCACCTCCCCCACTGAGACCCCTGAGGGCGCACCGGGCACCGGCGGAGAGAGCGGCTTCATCACCTTTACCGATGAGCTGGGCCCCTACATGAAGGTGGTGGGCGCCCCCACCGTGCTCTATGGAGACCACGCGTTCACGGCCACAACAAACGACAATGGCGCTACTTACACCTTTACCGGCACGGTGGAGGGCAACGAGATCTACGGAGAGGCCAACCTGGCTGATCTGGAGCTGACCGTCACAACAGACGGGGACACCCAGACCCTCACCTGGAAGGTCCCGGCCAGCCTGATCCCCCTGCGCACCGTCACAGCTACCACCCATGTAGACGGAGACGGCCACAAGACCTATTCCATCCAGCAGAACCAGGAGGCCTACCCCATCCGCCTGTTCTACTCGGTGGACCGGGATGATGCTGTCACATTCGATCAGGACGACAACGACTACCTGATCGCCCACTCCAAAGACGGCACCACCAGCTTCTACAGCAACGCCTGGGATGCCGCCGCCAAGGATGACACTCAGTACGGCACCGCCACCGCCGTCTTTACCCCCGCTGCCTCCAACGCCTTCTACCACTACACCGAGGACACCCCCCTGTATGTGCTGGTGGACAATGTTGCAGGCGGCAACCAGAAGCTGCTGACGCACGATGAGGCCCTGGATCACCTGCTCCAGTCCACTGTTATTCCCGAGCGAGGGACTGTTGTGATCGATGGAACGACCTATAATATCGTGCGCGCTCAGGAGGCGCATAAAGGCCAAGGCGCCGCCTTCTTCTATGAGCACCGGTATTATCAGGCGCAAGGCACAGGGGACACGGGCGAGCTTGATGCCGACCTGCTCACCGACTACCATCTGGTGCTCAACCCCAATGCACTCCAAGGTCATGTAGTGGACGACGCCGGCGGCCTGTCCATCCAAAAGGGCTCCGCCAAGCTGAGCCGGGTGTCCGACGGCAGCGCCGCCAAGACCGTCAACGGGACCGGCACCGCCGTCCACTACCGCCACCCGGTCTATAATGTGGACGACACCAAAGTCACCGTCCATCTGGGCAACAACGGCCTGCGCACCGAAAAGACCCCCACCGGGACGCTGACGGTGAAGGTAAATACGACCACTGGCAGCAATGTCCCCAGTCCCGAGCCGGAATTCACCTACAAACTGGAGCTTTACAACGTGTCGCCGGAGGGAACTGTAAACGGGAAGCTGGATACCCAGAAGGCCCCTGTCACAGTCAAGATCGGGGATGGCTCAGAGACTCCGCTGAACTCCGATGGGACCTTCCAGCTCCAGCCCGGCCAGACCGCGACCGTTTCCGGTATCCCAGCGGGAACCGCCTATCAGCTGACTGAGACGGCAATTGCGGGCTACGAAGATACTTACCAAAATTCTTATCCCGGATATGAAACCACCCCACAGGGCCGGGTCGTGTATGACTCGACTGGCAATATAGCCGCGTCTGTTACCGTCAGTCACGCTTATGACCCCTCTCAGCGAAGCTTTACCCTCACTTACAACGGCAACGCAGTTCAAGGCAGTGTGACCAATGTCCCGTCTGCCCAGTCCAACATCACAGGCGGCAGTCAGGTAACCCTGGCCGGCGGCCCCACACACAGCGCCATGGGCAGCGTCGCAGTGGCCTTCATCGGCTGGACGGATGCAACTAACAAGACCACTACGATCCTGTCCGCCAACGATACCGCCCCCACCACTGTGGCCAGCCCCTACACTGTCAACGCCGACACCACCCTGTATGCCGCCTGGGGCTACGACACCGACGGTGACGGCAATCCCGACGTTACAGAGGACAAGCGCACCGTGACCTATAACGCCAACGGCGGATATTTCGACAGTACTTCTTCCACCACTACTAAGGAAGAGAAGGTCCCGGCGCAGCCCAGTTACAGGCTGAACACCACCGATGAGTTCAAGCCCACCCGTGATCAGGTTGGCGGTAAAGATGTGGCCTTTGTGGGCTGGTCTGAGACTCAGCACAGCGACATTTACGGACTGGATGACAGCTATGATGACAGCATCCTCGCCGCCACGGTGGATGTCTCTTCGGAGAATAAGACCGTCTACGCCGTATGGGGCTATGACACCAACGGCGACGGCAAACCCGACGTGCAGGATGAGTCCTATGGCATCACCGCTTCTGTTGATGGAGGCAACGGCTCCATCACGCCCCCGACCCGCTATGTGCTCGCCGGGGCAAACGCCGAATTTACCATCAAGCCCGAGGAAAACTACGCCCTGGACACCGTCAAAATTGAGACGCGGGATATTCTTGATCACACGACAAAAACTGAAACCTACCCCAACGACGGGGAGCACAACATCCCCGGGTATGCCAGCGGAACCCTCACCTTGAGTGATGTCCGGTCCAACTACGCCATCACCGTCACCTTTGCGGAGGATGCGGACAAAGACGGCACTCCGGACAAGTACGACCGCACCCTGACCTATGACGCCAACGGCGGATATTTCAGCAGTGAGGACGAACAGACGAAGACGGAGACCGGCCTGAACGACGACCAGAACCATAAGCTGAACACCACCAATGATTTCAAGCCCACCCACGCCGACCAGGACGGCCATAAGGTGCTGTTCATCGGCTGGACAACAGATACTTCCGCACAGAATGAAGTCTATGAGCGCGGCGATGGCGATTCTCTGCCCACCCTCTGTGGACGCACCGTGACCATCAGCGGCGATATGGTGGTCTACGCGGTGTGGGGCCTGGACAGTGACGACGACGGCACGCCGGATGTCACCGAAGATGACCACCACATCACCGCTACCGCCGGGCCCAACGGCTCCATCAATCCCAAAGAAGCCTATGTGTCCGATGGAGGAAGCGCCACCTTCACCATCACCCCCGTCAGCGGCTACGCCGTGGACACCATCACCATTGACAGCACAGCGCATAAAAATGACGGAACGGCTCCCGCCCCCGGCACCAGCTGGACTTCCTACACCTTTAAGGATGTGACGGAGGATCACACGATTTCTGTCACCTTCGGTCTGGACGAGGACGACAACGGTGTGCCTGACGCCAACGAGCCGGAGGCCGCCTATACCCTGACCTACCACGCCAACGGCGGCGCGTTCGACGGTCAAACTGATCCATATGTGGTAAACGATGTGGCGGCAGGCCCGCATACTCTGAGCGACATCGCTGCTCCCACCCACGACGCTGTGGAGTACAACGGACAGCAGGATGTCCCCGTCCTCTTCATCGGCTGGATGACTGAGGACGACCACGAAACCATTTACAGCGTCGAGGACACCGCCCCCGACACCGTGACCTCTGTCGCTATGGATGAGGACAAGGCGGTCTGGGCCGCCTGGGGCTATGACGAGGACGGCAACGACAAGCCCGATGTCACTGAGACCCAGTACACCGTCACCGCCCGCGTGGAGGGCGAGGGCGGCTCCATTGATCCGACCAGCAAGACCGTAAACGCCGGAGAGGACGTGGAGTTCACCATCGACGCCGAGGGCGGCTATGCCCTGGACACCATCCAGGTGAACGGTAAAACTGAGTACACCAACGACGATATAACCGCTCCTTTTGAGGGCACCTGGACGCTGGAAAATGTTCAGGAAGCGGCCGAAGTTGTGGTCACCTTCGGCGAGGACGAGAATGACAACGGCGTGCCCGACGACAAGGAGGAGCCGGAGGAGGAGCAGTACACCGTCACCGCCTCCTCGGACAGCGAGGAGCAGGGCTCCATCGATCCCACCGAGGCGACCGTAGACGCCGGAGATGATCTGCCCTTCACCATCCACGCCGAGGACGGCTGTGCCCTGGACTACATCACCGTCAACGACGATGTGGTCTACTCCAACAACGACCCGGAGAACGCCTTTGCCGGCAGCTGGACCCTGGAGGATATCCGGGAGGACAGCGAAGTGGTGGCCTATTTCGGTGCAGATGAGGACGAAGACGGCGTGCCCGACGAGCCCTCCTACTGGACCATCGAAGCCTCCGCCGGAAGCGGCGGCGGCATCGACCCGGAGGGGGATGTGTTCGTCCCGGACGGCGGGGACCAGCGCTTTGACTTTGACCCCGACCGCGGCTATGAGATCGACCGTGTCCGGGTGGACGGAGACAGTGAGCGTGTCCGCAGCTCCTACACCTTTGAGGAGGTGACGGAGAACCACACCATCCGCGTCACCTTTACGGAGACCGACGAGGGCGGTGACGATGATGACGACGACGATGACGACGGCGGCATCACCTATCTGACCATCACCGCCACGGCCGGCGAGGGCGGCTCCATCAGCCCGGACGGCCGGGTGCAGGTGGCCTATGACCGGAACAAGAGCTTCATCATCCAGGCGGACGAGGGCTATGAGCTGGCGGACGTGCTGGTGGACGGCAGGAGCGTGGGAGCCGTGGGCCGCTACACCTTCGAAAAGGTGCATAAGAACCACACCATCACCGCTGTCTTTACCGCCAGCCAGAAGCTGAACGGCGTGGACCGCTGGCTGAATACCCGGGACCACATCGCCTACCTCAGCGGCTATCCCGACGGCACCTTCGGCCCTGACCGAAACATGACCCGGGCCGAGGTGGCTCAGATGTTCTACGCCCTTCTGAATGACCAGAATGTGCCCGCCACGGTCTCCTTCTCCGATGTGCCCGACGGCGCCTGGTACGCTGACGCGGTGGAGACGCTGGCCTCCCTGGGCATGTTCACCGGCTATCCTGACGGCACCTTCCACCCCAACAGCACCATCACCCGGGCTGAGTTCGCGGCGGCGGCCCTCTCCTTCGCCGATATGGCTCCCAGTGCCCGGTGCAGCTTCCCCGATGTGTCCGCGCAAGACTGGTTCTACCCCTATGTGGCCAGCGCCGCAGAGTACGGCTGGATCGGCGGCTACCCCGACGGCACCTTCCGCCCCAGCGGCTCCATCACCCGGGCCGAGGTGGCCGTGATCGTCAACCACATGCTGGGCCGGACTCCGGACCAGAGCTTCGTGGACCGCAGCCTGGACCGGCTGGTCAGTTTCTCTGACCTGAACAGCAGCCACTGGGCCTTCTACCCCATCATGGAGGCTTCAAACAGCCACGGCCACATCAAGGCCGGCGGCTCCGAGCAGTGGACCGGCATCAACAACTGATCCCGGCTTCCCTCTGTCCCATAGAAAAAGGGCCCGTGGGCACGACAAGTCGTGCTCACGGGCCTTCGTTTTTCTATACTTTTTTCTTGTCGTCCGTGCTTTCTGCCATCTCAATGCAGTTCTACTGATAAACTCCCGTGCCGATGGGCAAACCGCAGCTGCAAATTCAGGCCATTTTCAGGTATCCACCACTCTAAATATCTATGCCTATCCAAGGCAGCGGCCAGTCAGGCGGTAGGGGACTTGTTGATCTCACGACTAAAAGAAAGATGCGCAATCATGCCCAAGATGCCTTTTACAGAAATAGTAAAACCCCGAAAGTCTTGCACTCAAAGGACTTTCGGGGTTTTCTGGTGGTGCGGCTGACGGGAGTCGAACCCGTACGCCCATAGGACACAAGCACCTCAAGCTTGCCAGTCTACCAATTCCAGCACAGCCGCAAATCAGCGGCTCTTTCAGAACCGCTTGATTATTATACAATTTTTACAGGGGTTTGTCAATGGATTTTTACTGGGTTTCCTGACCGCCCCGCATCGCCTCGTGCTCCCGGCGCAGCTCCTGCCAGAGCTGGCGGGAATCCCACGTCCGGTTGGTGGGAGTCAGCACTGCCTTCAGGAGCACAGGCGGAAACTCCGTTCTGCGCATGGTGTTCAGCAGCTGGTCCAGCCTGCCGGGCCCCAGGTCACAGAAGACCATCATCGCTTCCGGGATATCCGCCTGCTGTTTCGGGTCCTCTTCGCCTTTTCCGGCGGCCACCTGCTCCAGGGGCAGGTGGTACCGGGAAGGCTCCACCATGCGGACCCGGACCCGGAGCATCATGAGCAGCGCCCGCAGCGTCTTAAATTCATCGCCCCCGCAGTTGTATAGCAAAACTGTTTCCTTTGCCATGACAGTCCCTCCTTCTGGTCCCGCCGGAGCCGGAAGATCCGGCTCCGGCAGTTTTCCCATCCTTCCGCATGCAGGGTCCAGCTGGGACGCCTGTCACACCCCGGCCAGCGCCTGCTCCAGGTCCGCGATGATGTCCTTCACATCCTCAATGCCCACTGAGAAGCGAACCAGGTCGGGGGCTACCCCAGCCGCGGCCAGCTCCTCGTCGTTCATCTGGCGGTGGGTGGAGGAGGCGGGGTGGAGGACGCAGGTCTTGGCATCGGCCACGTGAGTGGCGATGGAGGCCAGCTTCAGACCGGCCATGAAGGTCTCCGCTGCGCTCCGGCCTCCCTTGACCCCGAAGGAGACCACGCCGCAGCTGCCGTTGGGCAGGTACTTCCGGGCGCGCTCATAATACTTGTTGCCCGGCAGGCCGGCGTAGTTGACCCACGCCACCTTGGGGTGCTTCTCCAGGTACTCCGCCACCGCCTGGGCGTTGGCGCAGTGCTTGGCCATGCGCAGGGGAAGGGTCTCCAGACCGATGTTCAGCAGGAAGCAGTTCTGGGGGGATGGGATGGAGCCCAGGTCCCGCATGAGCTGGACGGTGGCCTTGGTGATATAGGCGCCGCCCAGGCCGAACCGCTCGGTGTAGGTCACGCCGTGGTAGCTCTCGTCCGGGGTGCACAGGCCGGGGAACTTGTCTGGATAGCGGGTCCAGTCAAAGTTGCCCGAATCCACGATGGCCCCCCCCACCTGGAGGGCATGTCCGTCCATATACTTGGTGGTAGAGTGGGTCACGATGTCGGCCCCCCACTCAAAGGGTCGGCAGTTCACCGGGGTAGCAAAGGTGTTGTCGATGATCAGGGGGACCCCATGGCTGTGGGCCGCATCGGCAAACTTTTCGATGTCCAGCACAGTCAGGGCCGGGTTGGCAATGGTCTCCCCAAAAACGGCCTTGGTATTGGGCCGAAAGGCCGCATTGAGCTCCTCGGCGGTGCAGTCCGGGTCCACGAAGGTGAACTCGATGCCCATGCGCTTCATGGTGACAGCAAACAGGTTGTAGGTGCCGCCGTAGATGGTGGAGGAGGACACCACATGGTCACCGCAGGAGGCAATATTGAAAATGGAGTAGAAGGAGGCCGCCTGGCCGGAGGAGAGCAGCATGGCAGCGGTGCCTCCCTCCAGGGCGCAGATCTTGGCCGCCACGGTGTCGTTGGTGGGGTTCTGGAGGCGGGTATAGAAATAGCCGCTGGCCTCCAGATCAAACAGCTTGCCCATCTCCTCGCTGGTCTCATAGCGGAAGGTGGTGGATTGGACGATGGGGAAATTCCGTGGCTCCCCGTTTCCGGGGCGGTAGCCCGCATGCAGGCAGTTGGTGCCGATCTGATAGTGACTCATGCTCTGATTCCTTCTTTCTCTCCGGAGCGGCGGCGCCGCTCTTCGGTACAATGTAGTTTAGATTAAACGGGTCCGCCCGTTTTGTCAAGCCCCTTCATTCGGGGCCTCCTGCCCCTGCCTCGGCTGGGAGAGCACCGCCTCCTCTCGAGTCAGGATCTGGTGGTTCCGGTAGCTCACCGGCTGTCCGGCCACATTGATCTCCACTGCCTCCACTCCGTCCAGCTGGCTCATGGTGAGGACGATGCAGTAGTCGGCCACGGTGAGGGAGATGTCCGTCAGTCCGCCGTACTGCTCCGACAGATTCAGGACCAGCACCCCCTCCTCCAGCCCCCAGCTCCGCAGGGACACCCCGCTGGGGAAGGGGCTGTTCAGCTCCTCCTCCGTGGGACCGGAGAGCAGAGCCTCCATCAATTCCCGAGGGCCCGGGTCCGCCTCCCCCTGGTAGGGCTCGCTGAGGATGGCGCTGCCGTCCTCCAGACCGGAGGCGAAATAGAGCTGGTATCCGCCCTTCTCCGCGGCAGTGCTGCAGGACCCCAGCAGGAGCAGCAGCCCCAGGAGCAGGCACATCGTCCACCGCTTCATCCCCGGTCTCCCTCCTTCCGTCTTTCCGGCACAGCGGGAAAGCCCACCGTGAACACGCTGCCCTCCGGCTGGCGGGCCCGGACGGTGACCCATCCCCCGTGGCGGCGCACCGTGTCCCGGACAATGGACAGCCCCAGCCCGGTGCCGCCGGCGGCCCGGGAGCGGGCCTTGTCCACCCGGTAGAACCGGTTGAATACCTTGGGCATGTCCGCCTCCGGGATGCCCACCCCCGTGTCCGATACCTCCAGAAGGACCTGGTCCCCGTCCCGGTACACGTCCGCCATCACCCGGCCGCCTGGCCGGTTGTACTTGATGCCGTTCTCCAGCAGGTTGAAGCAGATCTGGTATAGGTCGTCCTCCGTCCCCTGGACCACACATTTATCCTTCAAATTGGATCCCAGGGCCACCCCAGCCGCGTCCGCCACCGGCGCCAGCATGGACAGCGCCCGCCGGGTGACCGCCGACACGTCCACCGGGAAGGTCTCTGCCGCCGGCAGGCTGTCCAGCCGGGTCAGGGCCAGCAGGTGCTCGGTGATCCGGGTCAGCCGGTCTGCCTCTGTCCCGATGTCGGAAACGAAGTCCCGCAGGGTCACTTGGTCCATGGTCTCGTTCTGGAGAATGGAGTCTGCCAGCAGCCGGATGGAGGCCAGAGGGGTCTTCAGCTCGTGGGAGGCGTCGGATACGAAGCGCCGGCGCACCTCCTCCGTGGTCTGGAGACGGTCAGTGAGCTGGTTAAACTCCTCCGCCAGCAGGGCCAGCTCGTCCCGGCCCGAGGGCTGGAGCCGGTGCCCATACTCCCCCTCCCCCACAATGCGGATGGCGCTGAGCAGGGCGGTAAAGCGGGAGGAGAGCATTTGGGCGAAAAACAGGCTCATCACCAGGGTCACCGCCGCAACCACCAGGGAGATGCTCCGCAAATTTTTCTGTAAGTTCAACAACAGCGCGCCCTGGACCGCGTCCTCCTCACAGATATAGACGCAGCCGATGGTCATATTGCGGTACACGATGGGGACCGCCGCCGTGGAACGGAACACCTGGCTGCTGAACTCGGAGCAGGTCACGTCATTCCCCCCAAGGGCCAGCACCACCTCCTGATAGAGGGCATAGCGGTACTGGGGCTCTTCCGGCTCCTCCTGGACCGGGGCGGTCTCCGCTGTCTCCCCACGCTTCTCCCTGGGCTGGGTACTGTCGTACAGAATCAGCCCTGCGGGGTCGGTGACCACTACCCGGGTCAGGCCGCTGCTGTCCAGCATGGTCATGACCCGCTCCACCTGGTCCGAGGTGAGCAGCTCCAGCTCCATCAGGGCAGAGGCCATCACCGCAGCCTGGCTCTTCAGCGAATCCCGCTTGGAGCCAAACAGCAGGTCCTGGGAGGCCAGCACCGGGTAGGTGTTCAGCAGAATCAGCACCACTGACACGATGGCCAGGTAGCTCATGGCGTATTTCATCTGGATGGAGGAAAAAAACGGAACTCTGCCCCTCTTTTTCTTCTTTTCCTCCCGCACAGCGCTCCCTCCCTTTTCCCGCAAGCCGGATATTTTCAGCCTTTGTTTCCCGCTCCCCGGACCGGCATCCGGATCCGCAGCAATGTTTTGACATCCTCCAGGATCTCCGGTCCCGATACCCGGATCATCAGCCAGCGCCCCATTCGGCTGGGTCTGGAATTCTGATAGACCTCCCGCACATAGGCGGTCAGACCAGGGAGCGCCAGTTCCATTGCCGGGGCTTCTTTTTGTCCGATGGAGATCATACAGGTAAAGGTGCCGGTATCCGGATAGATGGTACACAGCGCTCGTCCTCTGGCTCGATATTTTACATTCCAGCCGGGGGCCAGGCTGCACCCGCTGTACTCCACAGCGGGGGAGACCCCATAGGACTCCCGAAGAAAGCTGTGCAGCTCCCCCCAAAAGGGCGATCCCACTCCATGGCCCAGCTCCTCCAGGGATGGCTCACCCTGCTTGCCCTGTTCTTCTCGCTTTGACATCTCTTCCACACGCCTTTCCTCAAACGTTTTCCAGGCGGCGCGGGCCACGGGCGCTGAGATAATACCCCACTCCCCACTTGGTCCGGATATACTCCGGGTTGGCCGGGTCCAGCTCCAGCTTTTCCCGCAGGCGGCGGATATGCACATCCACGGTGCGGAAATCCCCGATATACTCATATCCCCAAACCACGTTCAGCAGGTTCTCCCGGCTGTACACCCGGCCAGGGTTGCGCATCAGCAGCTCCATCAGGTCGAACTCCTTGGCGGTCAGCTCCACGGAGACCCCGTCCCGGCTGGCCGTCCGCTCCCCCGTGTTGAGGATAATGTGGCCTGCGGCCAGCTCGTTGCCGCTTCGCTGCTGCTGGGCAGCCCCGGCCCGGCGGAGCAGAGCCCGCACCCGGGCTTTCAGCTCCAAGATGTTGAAGGGCTTTGTGAGATAGTCGTCCGCCCCGCACTCGAAGCCGATGATCTTGTCCGTGTCCTCCCCCTTGGCGGTGAGCATGATGATAGGCACGTTGGAGAACTCCCGGATGCGCATGCATGCCTGGAGGCCGTCGATCTTGGGCATCATCACGTCCAGGATGATCAGGTCGAAGCCCCCCTCCCGGGCCAGCTCCACCGCTTCCTCTCCGTCATAGGCGTCCTGGACCTGGTAGCCCTCGTGCTCCAGATTGAACTTGATGCCCTTTACCAGCACCCGCTCGTCGTCCACGATCAGAATCTTTGCCATTGCGTCTTTCTCCTTACTCAGCGGGTGAGTCCGGTCCCCCCACTGTCACATAGTCATATACCTGGGCCAGGATGCCCTCGCCGATCCCCTTCACCTCAGTGAGCTCTTCCACGCTTTGGAAGGGGCCGCTGCTCTCCCGGTAGTCCACGATGGCCTGGGCCCGCTTCTCCCCGATCCCCGGCAGCCGGGTCAGGTCGGCTGCGGAGGCGGTATTCAGATCAATGACCTCTCCCTCCAGCAGGCTGTCCGGATAGCCGTCCTCCACCTCCGGCAAGGAGGCGCTGACCGCAGGCACCTGTTTTGAGACGGTCACCTGGTACTCCGCCTCCCCCAGCTGTCCGGAGACAAAATAGCCCCCCGTCACCACCAGAAAGGCGGCGGTGAGCCCCAGAACGATCTTGTCAAATCTGGTCATGGCGGCCAAGTTGTTCCCTCCCAGCTGTTGCGGAATTCGTCAGATCCTGCTATAATGATTGTAATTATAATCTCACCAGGAGCGGGAGCGCTCTGCTCCCGCGCTGATGGTAGTATATCATAAATATGAGGATTTTCCTATGAAAAAATATCGTCTTTCTTCCCTGCTGGTCACCTTTGTGCTGGCCCTCACCCTGCTGGCCCCCTTCTCCGCCCTGGCGGCCGACGCCCCCCACATCACCTCCCGCCATGCCGTTTTGATGGACGCCAATTACGGTGAGATCCTCTACGAGAAGGCTGCCCGGGAGAAGGCCTACCCGGCCAGCATCACAAAGGTGATGACCGCCCTGCTGGTGTCGGAGGCCATCGACCGGGGCGAGCTGTCCCAGGATCAGATGATCACGGTGAGCAGCACCTCCCAGTTCGACCTCTCCGCCGACGGCTCCACCGCTAACCTGAAGCCGGGGGAGGTCATCTCGGTGAAGGACCTGATGTACTGTCTTCTCCTCCCCTCCGCCAACGAGGCGGCCAACATCCTGGCCGAGGCCGTGTGCGGCGACGTAGCCTCCTTTATCGAGCTGATGAACCAGCGGGCCAGGGAGCTGGGCTGCACCGGCACCCATTTCGCCAATACCCATGGCCTGCACGACGACGACCATTACACCACCGCCTACGACATCTGCCTGTTCACCCGCGAGGCTCTGAAGCACGACCTGATCCGGGAGGTGGTGGGCACCTCGGTCTACACCGTCCCCGCCACCAACCTGTCTGAGCCCCGGGAGTTCTACAACACCAACGCCCTCCTCTCCAACTGGCACTACATGGGCTATGTCTATGACAAGGCCATCGGCGTCAAGACTGGTACCACGCCGGAGGCGGGACGCTGCCTGGTCTCTGCCGCCGTGGACGGGGATGAGTATCTGATCGCTGTCATCCTGGGAGCGGAGCCGGCGGTCCGGGAGGATGGCTCCACCGACCTGAAGCAGTTCTCGGAGAGCACCGCCCTGCTGAAATGGGGCTTCCGGAATTTCCAGCGCACCACCATCTCCCAGGAGGACACCCCCGTGGCCGCAGTGAACGTCACCCTGTCCCAGGACGCCAACCAAGTCCTGGTCAAGCCGGTGGGCACCCTGGAGCGCACCCTCCCGGTGGATATGGACCTGGAGGCCATTGAGCCCACCATTTCCCTGTTCCAAGACACGGTAGAGGCCCCGGTGAAGGAGGGGCAGGTGATGGGGACCATGACCCTCACCTACGACGGGGAGGTATTCGGCACCCTGGACCTGGTGGCCACCACCTCTGTGGATCGCTCCGAGCTGCTCTATCGGCAGGAGCAGATCCGTCAGTTTTTTGCCAACTCCGGTACGAAGCTGATCCTGGCCGCAGTCCTGGTCGTGGCCGTCCTCGTCCTGCTCCGCCTGCTGGTCTTCCGTAAGCGCCGCCGTTACCGAGCGGGCGCCGGAGCAGGCGGGCGCCGGGGCAGCTATCATGGCCGGCGGCGCCGCTGACCTGCCGACCGATTCAAAAAAAGAGGTCCGCGGGCCCGTCTCACAGACGGGATCCGCGGACCTTTCTCTTTTACAGGAACTGTTTGAGCGCCTGGGCCATCTGGTCGGGACAGGATGTGGATTTCATCCCGCAGCGGATCCCCTCCATGCGCTGGATCGCCTCCTGCACCGGCATCCCTTTCAGCAGACTGGAGATGCCCTGGAGATTCCCGCTGCATCCCCCCGTCACCTGTACAGACTGGATGATTCCATCTTCCGCCTGGATCTCGAACTGCCGGGCGCACACGCCCCTGGGCTGATAGCGGATCGTCATGGACTCCCACCTCCCTTCCCTGATCTTCCGGCCCGGGCTCTCTTTCATCCGGGCCGCTCCTGCTACTATACCAGACGGCGGAAAAAATAACAAGCGGAGGATCTTTCACTGCGATCCCCCGCCTGTTGCCGCCCCGCATCACATCTCCTTCTGCTGGAGCTGGAGCCGGTCGGCGATCATTGCGATAAACTCTGAGTTGGTGGGTTTCCCCTTCACATTGGATACAGTATAGCCAAAATATTTTTGAAGCGTCTCCAAGTCGCCCCGGTCCCAGGCCACCTCAATGGCGTGGCGGATGGCCCGCTCCACCCGGGAGGCGGTGGTATTGAACCGCTTGGCTACCTCAGGATAGAGCACCTTGGTCACCGCGTTGATGACATCCATATCGGCCACTGCGATCAGAATGGCTTCCCGCAGATACTGATAGCCCTTGATATGGGCAGGCACCCCCACCTCGTGAATGATGGAGGTGACAGTATTTTCCAGATTATAGGGGATATCTCCATTTTCTTCCTTTTTATTTTCGCCGGTCAGCTGCCGGATGCGCTCACACACCGTGCTCACCCGGCAGGGCTTGGTCATATAGTGGTCCGCTCCCTTGGCGGCGGCCAGCTCGGCCATGCTTCCCTTGGCAAAACTGGACAGGATCAGCACCTTGGGCCGATGCTCCAGCTTTCCCAGCTCCTCCAACACCTCGATGCCGTCCATCTGGGCCAGCACGATCTCCATGACTACCAGGTCCGGAGCCATCTCCTTTACCATTTGGACCAGTTCCTGCCCGTCTCCCGTCTCTCCCAAAACCTGGATGTCAGGCTCGCTGGCCACGGTCTCGATAAAGCTCCGGCGAAATTCTTCCCCGGTATCGGCGACCAAAATCCGTTTTGCACCCATTTTCACAATCAAATCCCTTCCGACAGGCTTCCGCACCTGCCCTTGTTTTTCCCTTATGGGGTTTCGACCGGTCACCAATAATTTATCATAATCAGACAGCATATGCAAGATGTTTTTGGTATTTTTTGGAAATCAACTTTTCGGGTATCTTCCGCTTTTTTCGACAGAACGCCGGCACTCAGGAGACCTGGGCCTGCTCCTCCCACACACACTGGGAGACCATATTTTCCGCCAGAATGCCGTATCCCCGGGTAGGATCGTTGACCAGGACATGGGTCACCGCCCCCACCAGCTTGCCGTCCTGAAGGATCGGACTGCCGCTCATCCCCTGGACAATTCCTCCAGTGGTTTCCAGAAGCCGGGGGTCGGTGACCTGCACCATCAGGTTCCGGGTATCCCCCGCGGCTGCGGGGTAAACGTGAGTGATCTCCACCTGATACTCCTCCACCTGCTCTCCGGCAATGTTGGACAGGATGGTGGCGCCTCCTACATGCACCTCTTCCCGGGCGGCCACCTCCACAGCCTCCCCGTGAAGGGAGAGCGCTCCGTCCCGCAGGACGCCATAGATGCCCAGATTGGTATTGGCATACAGATCGCCCAGATCCCGGTTCACGTCAAAGCTGCCATGGAGCTCTCCGGGCGCGCCGCTCTCTCCCTTTTTTACATCGGTCACAGAAGCGTACATAATGCTCCCTGACTCCATGGGCATCAGCGTGGCCGTATCCACGTCGTTGATGCCGTGGCCCAGGGCAGCGAACACTCCGCTGTCCGGGTCATAAAAGGTCATGGTACCGATTCCGGCCATGGAATCCCTCAGCCAGACGCCCAGCTGATAGCTGCCCTGGGTATTCTGAATGGCCTGGACAGAGAGCTGGACCGGCTTTCCGTTCCGGGTGGCCCGCAGGGTCATGGCATCCCCCTGTTCATCACCCAGGATGTCCTGGACCTCCTCGATGGTGTTGACCTCCTGACCATTGATGTGGGTGATGATATCACCCGCCTTCAGGCCGCAGGTCCGGCCCGGGCTGGACGGACCGCTGTCCGTCTCCACCGCCGACAGGCCCACCACCAGCACGCCGTCGGAAAACAGCTTGATGCCCACCGCCCGGCCCAGGGGGACCACCTTGTCCCCCACCTGGGCGCCTGAGACCGGCTGAGCCCCTCCGCCGCTCCGGGGGAGCTCCAGCACCGCCCCCGCCGAGGCCGCCCGCGCTCCGCCGTCGGAGAGTGCCAGGCTCAGGATCAGGCACAGGACCAGGACCCCGGCAGCGATCCCGGTCCATGGCTTCTGCTTTGTCTCTTGCTCCATCAATTTCACCCCCTGTTTTCAAAAATCATGTCGTGGACTGCCCTTGGCGCCGTCCACACACTCATTATGGCCATCCCTTCCGCCGAAAAACCATGGCGGGACCTTCCACTCCTTCCATGGAAAATGCGGAAATGCCTCAGGCGCAGGGACCTCCATTTTTTACAGGGAGTTCTCTTCCCGAACTGTCAAAAATTTCTTTTGCGCACACAGCAGACGCCGTCCCTCGATTGGGACGGCGTCTGCTGATATTATCCGCGGAAGATGCACAAGATCAGTCCGTAAAGCACCGATGCACTGATTCCGAACACCAGCACTGGCCCCGCCACTACAAACAGCTTAGCCGCTGTGCCGGTGATCAGCCCCTCTGGTTGTGTCAAGATAGACATACAATTTTTCACGAAATTTTTTCAGCTGCCTCCAAAGTGGGGGCGCTTATTGTTTTAGCTTGCCGTTACAAATGCAAACCCGCTCGAAGTACGCATATCTATCTCAATCTCTCCTGAAGGGTACACACGAACCCGCTCTACAAAATTCCTAATTATTTCCGGATCGTAATCTTTAAGCAGGATGATCTGATCTGCTGTTCTTTTTCCCGCCGCAAGATTACCTCGAGACTCATAGTGCTCTACCAGAAGCCGCTTGATCTCTTCAGCTCTACTTGAGAGTCTTGCCAGCTTCTCTGAATCTGTCTTCTGGATATCAGCAAATTTCTCTCTGCTTATGCGACCCGCTCGGTATTGCTCATATAGTTCAGCCTTTCTACTTTGGAGCCGTCTTGTCATATTGGTGTTAGCATCAAGCTCCGTTTGAATACTTGAAAGCTTTTTGTCAATGCATGCCTGCATCAAACAATGCTGCTCAAGGAAGCTCCTACTTTGTTCCCGCAGCATCTGAAGAACAGCTTGCTCAATTTGGGCCTGATTGACAAAGAGGCCTGCACACTCAGCACCCTTAATACTGTCATTTTTCGGGCAAACAAGGTGTGGTTCTTTTGCTGGATTCTTTCGGAGCTTCCTCCCGCAGCAGCCACAAACAAACAGATTGTTGGCTCGGTTTCCGGCAGTATTCTTGTTAACATTCCGAATACGACCTTGGAGCGCATTCTGTGCCGCTCGGAACAACCCCTCCGAAATGATTGCTTCATGTGTACCTGGCACTATGATCCATTGATCTCGGGGCAATGATCGCATCTTAGGCTTTCCTACTTCTTCTGTCTCTCGAGTATTGGTAATCATCTTACCGGTATAGCGTTCATCAGTCAAAATCTTTCGAACAGCCCCCTTGAGCCAGATTCCAGTCTCTTCCTTGACCACCCCATTATAAAACCCGCCATTTCGCCGTTTATGCTCTAACGGGGATGGAATGCCCATATCATTCAGCATTTGAGCGATCTCGCTCGTGGTCGTGCCTGTAACGCAGGACTCGAAAATCATGACAATGATGTCACGAACCTGCTCATCTACGATCAATCTCTTTTTATTATGAGGATGGACTTGGTAGCCATAGAAGCCGTTTCCTCCCCAGTATTCACCACGCAGATTGCGGGTACGAAAAGCTGAGCGCACCTTGGTTGATAGATCTCGGCTATACATATTATTGATGAGATTGCGGAGGGCTAACTCAAGTCCGCCCGTGACACCTAAGTAGTCATCACTATCAAAGGCATCATTGATAGAGATAAAGCGGACCCCATAAAGAGGCAGGATCAGTTCGAGGTAGTTTCCCATCTCAAGGAAGTTTCTTCCAAAACGAGATAGGTCCTTCACCATAATGCAATGAATTTCCTGATTGCGAGCCATCTCAATTAGCTCATCGAACTTCGGCCTGTCAAAATGTGTTCCCGTGACACCGTCGTCGCAGAACACGATCACTTTATGACCATGGAGCGATTCATGAGTATCATAGTAATCCTGGAGTAACCGCCTTTGGTTGAAAACACTGTTACTCTCATTCTTCAATGCATTTGTTTTGAGATCTCGGTCTTCACTCGACAAACGAATATAAAACGCCAGCACCTTATCCGGCATATCTCTCCGCCTCCTTTCCTCGGGTCGCAGCGACATAGAGGACCTGTTCAATCTCATCACGATGGCGGAATGCCACTTCAACATGGCCATCGTTAAACAAGGTAAGCGTCTCAATGAAGGCTGCTGCCATCTCAGCATCAAGGGACTCCTGATCCTTATACTTTTCAATCAACAGTGCCCACTGCGTTTTGCTGCCAAATCCCGCTGAGTACTTTTCCTTTTCTTTCTCCAATTCAGCAATAAAGATTCTCAAATCATCCGCCCTCCTAGAGTAGTCCTCGCTCAGATCTGTGTAATCTTGATGGCTCAGAAGCCCATCTGCAAAATCGCCATACAGGGCTGCCTTCAGCTGATTGAACTTTTCAATTTTTCTCTTTGCATCATCAATCTGGGTTTCATATATCTGATAGCGGGTCTGCGAAGAAGGTGTAGCATTCAAGTTGGCAATCAGTCTCTGGGCATCGGAGAATGCTCTTATCTGAGTTTGGATAAGCCGCAGGGCAAGGGACTCTACATCCTCCTGTTTGACCGCTTTCTTGGGACAAATGGTGGCATTGTAATTCTCATGGAGAGTGCAATAATAGTAATAACCGCGATTAGATTTGTTGCGCAAGTACATACTGCGTCCACATTCTCCGCAACGAAGGATTCCTTTGAACATACTTCTTCGTTTACTCTTGGAATCGTAGATAGTCGCAAGGCCCTTTTCACTTTGCCTAGCCGAGAGGATGCCCTGAACCTTATCAAAAAGCTCTTTGGAAACAATGGGTTCATGCATACCTTTATTGATAATCCATTCCTCTTCGGGCGTTTTAACTGTAGTCTTTGTCCCCCGCTCGCACAGCTGGCTTCTGTACTTTCCGGACACAATCCAACCAAGATAGACCGGATCGACAAGAATTTTCTTGATCGTTTGCAGATACCAGATGGCATTTTTGAACTTCTCCGTCTTCCGCAAACCAATATCGTACAGATAGCGTCCGGGACTGGGCACCCCTTGCTCATTCAGAGTTTTCGCTATGAAGTGGAGAGTATTATTCTCTGCCACCATACGGAAAATGGCAAGGACAATTGGTCCCGTTTGCGGATCAGGAAATAGGTGGTACTTGTCATCCGGATCTAACATATATCCATATGGCGGAGTGCCAGTGGTCCACTTACCAGCAAGCTGCTGCGTTCGTTTCACAGCCCGAATCTTCTTGGAAATGTCTCTCGCATATGCCTCGTTTGCAAAATTTTTCAGTTGGATTGAAATGTCGGCATCATCCCGCAATGAGTCAAAGCGATCGGTAACGGAGATAAAGCGCACACCCATTCTCGGAAAGATCTGCTCAATATACTCACCACTCTCAATCATATTTCGCCCCAGACGAGACAAGTCTTTGACAATCACACAGGTCACCTTGCCAGCTCGGATGTCATTCATCATTCGAGCGAATTCCGGGCGCACAAAGCTAACTCCCGAGATATCGTCATCACAATAGAGGTCAAAGACAACTAAATCCTGATGCTGGGAAACAAAGTCCTTCAGCAACGCAATCTGATTACCTATGGTGTCTGCTTCTCGCTTTTGCTCGTTCTCAACCGAGATTCTGGCATAGAGCGCTACCTTGTACTGGACGGGTCCTACAACAACTGCGGGTGTGGCTTGGACATTTTTTCTGCTCTTTCTTGCCATGCTTACATCGCCTCCTCAAGTATTCCACGCTCAGCATATTCCTGCAGGCTGCTCACCAAACGGGCATAGTCCTCGGAATGCTCAAAGATGATTTCCAACTTTTCGTCTTTGTGAATAACAACTTTTTCAATGCACTCCAGAACAACTGCCCGCGTGAGTGATTTCAATCCTCGATGTTCGGTAAATGTCTTCATCCAGTTGTTCGGGGACTGTTCGCCTGAGAGATAGATACTGAGTTCTCGGTCGATCTGCTCCTGAGCAATCAGCGCATCGGCAATTCTTGCATCATACTGACCTCTGATGTCACAGAAGTCAGTCTTCGAAATGAGTCCTTCTTTCATATCTTCATAGAGAGATGCCTTCAGATCGCGATAACGAGCGATTTCTGCCTCAAGTTTTTCTCTGCGCTGCTCACACTTGGCAACATTGATCTTCTGATATGGCACCTGCTGAATTTCGGATAGGCACCGGTCGAGCTCAACCACTGCGCTGATATGCTCTTGCAATAGCTGAAGGACAGCTGCCTCAACCTGTGCCTCTGGTACCTGCTTGAGCTCACAGCGATCCTCTTTCGTGCGCACGCTGCAGCGGAAATAGCTGTATAACTTATATCCGTTGTTAATTGTGCTTCGAGTAACTGCGTTCCCGCATTCTCCGCATTCCAACAAGCCGGACAGCGGATAAACTGTCGTTGCTCGTGGTGCTGCTCTCGTATCTATCAGAAGAGCTTTTTGAGCAAGATAGAATGTCCTCTTCGTGACAACAGGCTCATGGGCGTCGTGGATCACAACCCACTCGTTTTCTTCTGTTGGTATTGATTTCTTGATTTTATAGTTTGGTCTACGGCGAAGGCCTTGGCGGAGGGTTCCGATATAGATCGGGTTGGTGAGTATCCGGGCAACTGCCTGCGCTGTCCATTCGCACCGTTCCTTCATTTTGAAGCCGGAGAATAACGGCTCTCCCTTGTGGCGCTTATACTCCAGCGGCGCAAGAATTCCGTTCTCTGCAAGCCGAATTGCTATTCCATTGTTCGTCATGCCTTGAATTTTCCAGTTGAAAATATCCTGGACAACTGTGGCAGCATAGGGATCGGGCTCAATTCGATTGTGGTTTCCCTCGCACTTCTGGTACCCATACGGTGCAAACGGACAAATAAAGTCACCATGTTTCCGCTTCACCTGCAGCTGGCTTCTGACCTTCACTGAGATGTCACGGCTGTAGTTGTCATTCATCAAGTTCTTGAGCGTAATGCTAAACTCGCTACTCTCGTCACGGGTAATCGTGTCGATATTGTCATTGATAGCGATTAAGCGCACCCCTAAAACAGGAAATAGACGGTGGATATACTTTCCGGAATTGATATACTCTCTTCCGAAACGGGACAGGTCTTTTACGACCACGCAATTGATCCGTCCAGCCTTAATATCGTTCAGCATGCGCTGAAAGGCTGGACGGTCAAAATTCGTCCCTGTATATCCATCGTCTATACGAATGGAGACAATATTAAATTCAGGCTTATCCTTCAGAAAGTCCAGAATAAGCTGCTTCTGGTTGGTAATGCTATTGCTCTCACGGCCAGACTGCGCCGCAACGATGTCTTCCTTGGAAAGACGCACATAGATGGCGGTGTTAAACACAGCCATCTCATTCGCATTATTCTGCATAATCTCACTCCTTTGGCGTGGTCTGTCTGCCTAAGGAGTGAGTATGCTTGATTTAGTCCGAGGCTATTTTACCACATCTATGGCCCTTTATCCAGATGAAAAACGGACCTGGTAAGAATTACATCATACTCTGCTGCTGCAGCAGGTGCTTGAACACTTCCTCAAAGGATGGTCCGTCCTCTTTGTACTTCACCTTGACAGCAAAGTTGCCCACTCGGACACAGTATGGATTCTTCACTTGCTTCAAGTAACTGAGCACTCTTTCACGCACAGGCAAGGATTCATCAATGTGAACGGTGCTCAAGTCTACAAGCTGAGACTTGTCTACTGTCCGAATATCAACTGCCTTCATCGCTTCCCACTGCTCGGGTGTGATATCTCTTGGATCATCAGGGATTTCAGATGCGATATATGGCGCTGTACCAGAAGTAATCTTAGGTTCTTCCATAATACCGATAGCACCTCCTTGGGATATTATCCCTAGTATTATTTGGATTATTCCAGCAGTTCACTCCTCATAATGAATGTAGAAATGAGGGGGTGTTTGACCACCCTCTCTTATCAAAAAATTATGAGCAGCCCCAAAAATCATTCCGGCCTCTCGACGCTGAAAAGAGGGATAATATCATAATTCCCATCTTCTGCAGTTTCGAGACCCAGCTCTTCCAATACCTGTCTTTGAATGTCAGGCTTCAAGTCATCAATATAGATCTCAACGCTCATTTGTCTTCCTCCTGATAAGACTTTTTCAAATCAATCCACTTGCAGTCTGGATAGTTCCCTCGCTTACAGCCAAGGCAGTTGGTCGCAAGGCACTCCTCGAGCCAACAGGTGTAGCAGGTATCCATCCCAATGTAGTCGCTTGAGGCATACCAAAAACCTGCTGGGTGGCGCTTAACAAGCCAACCGCCACAGACATTACAGTTTTTCTCTTCCCAAACGACCGTTGCAGTTTTATCCCACTCAATCTCCTGGCCGCACATGGGGCAGAAGTTCCATCTCGGATGGTCGTTATCGCCATCAAACAGAGCCTTCTCACAGTTCGAGCAGG
Source organism: Lawsonibacter asaccharolyticus (assembly GCA_003112755.1). Classification (NCBI taxonomy): domain Bacteria; kingdom Bacillati; phylum Bacillota; class Clostridia; order Eubacteriales; family Oscillospiraceae; genus Lawsonibacter; species Lawsonibacter asaccharolyticus. Next base: position 577,699 of record BFBT01000001.1, read on the forward strand.
TATAGACTGACTTGATGTTCGGTCGCTCTTGGGTTTCAATAGGAACCATATAGATCCTCCTCATACGCAGAGGGCTGCAGCTAAAATGCTGCAGCCCAAGTCATAATCATTTGTTCCGGAAAAGGTGCTTATAGAGATCATCTACGCCTTTCCGCTTTTGTGTCCAGGTAATCGGAGCCACCTCAAAGCCAGCAGCAACCCCCATTTCGATATAGCGATCACGCGCCTTTCGGACCTCTTCTTTGACCTGGTAGTCCGAGTCAACCATAATGTTGATTCGTACCACGCCGATAGAGTTAAGCTCTTCAAGCGCACGCTCGAACTGGGAATAGCTTGGCACTCCGGTAAGGCCGACAAAACCACTTTCATATGAGGTGCCAAGCGCAAAATTGTAGGCAATATCTGCCTTCATCACGCCTTCTGTGAGACAGACTACCTCGTCGCCTTCGTGAACCCCGACATAATGTGGACAGCACTTGGACTGTGTCCCATAGTACTGATCGATGCTCGTTAGGTTATAGAACTTCTGGTTATAAACCTTATCGAGTCGAACCTGAATGGCCTCAATTTGCCCATTAAGATTTCGATCCGGAAGCATGATTCCAGAACCTCTGATGTCGAGCGTCCACTGCCCGGTATCTTTCTGGCAATAGAAACCAGGAACACCATCAAGGACACAACCGCGCTCCAGCAACTCAGTCACAATCCGTCTCAGGCGTGTCGTGGGGGTTGTTCGATAGCCAAGCCAGTCAATCTCATCTCGGGTCAGGCCTCGTTCCTTCAGCGATGCTTGATGTGTGGGGCACAGAGTCAAAAGTGAGAGCAAATTTGAATAGGTGTTATCCCGTACCTCGGCTGAGGCTATTGGAAGTTCCACTGTCTCAATCGCTTTCCGCTTTCGCTTATACTCACGCGGCTTTTCATTGCTGTCAGGGCCGAACATCTTACAGAGCTCCTCATAGGCCGTATGGAGGGTGACTTCGCAAAACTCTGCGTAAAGGTGGAGGATGCCCCCACCTTTGCCGCAGCGGTTACACCGAAACACGTTGTCCCGTATCTTCACATTCATATGAGCTTTTCGATCTGCGCAGAATGGACATCGACAATGTAGTTGTGTGCCGGTATCTCGGATCACTTCAATTCCAAGCAAATCAACTACCTGTTCGATATCACATGGCAGATCTGGTTTTCTGCCCATTATCAATCACCTCCCTCGGTGAGGGGCACAGTCAACTGGCCATCTGGCCAACTGCTTCCAGCAACTTTGTGGCGCCGGCTTTGAGTGCAAGATTATGGCCGGAATAGTTCTTCACATACCACGCCAAATCACCGGGATTCTTCATGGCAATGTCCCCCAGAGTCCATCCGTTAAAGCGGCCGAAATCAACCTTAACAGCCTTGGCCTGCTCGATGGTCATGACTCTCATATACTCATCAACCGTCTTAGGCGGTTCAGGTACAGCTGCTTTCGGTTGCTGTGCGGGTGTCTGAGGCTGCGTCTGCTGAGGAGGCTGAGGCACCGGAGCACTCTGAGCCGGAACTGCAGGAGGCATCGGCTGCGCGGTATAGCTGGCCGCTACATTTCCCGGATGTCCGGCGTCTTCATCAGGCGGCATTTTGATGGGAGCGTCTGCGATAATGCTTGCCAGCGCTTCGCCATTCATGCAGAACTGCGTACCATAGCCGGCATCGGCCAGTGCGCGCCCTTTCGCCACCGTTTCGGCAATCTCCAAAAAGCGGTCGCCAAAACGCTCCTCAGTCGGAAAGCGCTGAGAGTAGGCTTTCCCAATGAACTGGTCAGCAGGGTCAGCCTTGTCTGCGTAGACCTTGCAGCAGACAACAGCGCTCTTCTCGTCTAGATGTACAAGCTCCGGATCGATCTTGCCATTCGGGCAATGCAGCCGGAACCAGAGGAGTCGGTACTTGACATCCAAATAGAGATCGCTTTCACCTTCTTCTCCAACGGTGTTACGCACAAAGTCAGCAGGGTTAAATCCTTCAACGGCATTGATGGCCGGGATCGCGTTCGTGTTCAATTCACTCATGTTGAGTCTTCCCTTCATAATAAATGTAGAAACGAGGTGGCATCTGACCACCCCGCTTCCCAAAAATCAAGTCACTCGCTTGCTGAGCTCGCGGTTGTAGTAAGCCACGATTCGATCAGCGAGGACGGTGTTCCGTTGACCCACATCACATTTGTGGATCGCAATAAATACGGCTTGTTTCTGCCCGATCAGAATAACCTTTGCCTTGGCTCTGGTCACCGCTGTATAGAGCAGGTTTCGCCGCAACATGATATAGTGCTCCTTCAGAAGAGGAACGATGATGACCGGATACTCTTGTCCTTGGCTCTTATGGATGGTCGTACAGTAGGAAAACTCAAGGTCCTCCAACATTTCCTGCGAATAGCTCAGCTCACGCCCATCCAGAAGCTTGACACGCACGATCGTATCATCATCCTCTGTCTCCATGTCGGTTATGATACCGACATCGCCATTCGACACATTGATCCTGTTTACAGTCTGCATAATGCGATCGCCCACACGGAAGACCCGGCTGCCACACTTCACTTCCTTTTTCAGGTTGTTCGGAGGGTTTACGAGATCCCGTATCGTCTCGTTCAATGCATTGGACGCCACAGCGCCACGCTTCCGAAACGGCGATAGGATCTGAACATCCTCTATGCCATGAATTGCAACTTCGCGCAGATAGTTTTTAATGACCAGCTGCGCTGCCTCTTCCGAGTTTTGCACTTCGAGCATTTGGAAGTCATCCCCATACTGTAAGTGTGTGTCATTATGATTGATTGCATGGGCATTGGTGATGATCCGACTATTGGATGCCTGCCGGAATACCGTTTCCAAAACTGCCGTTGGCACCTTCTCGCTACGGATCATCTCCCGCAACACATTGCCGGCACCGACAGATGGAAGCTGGTCAGCATCACCTACGATGATCAGTTGGGCTCCTGGCTTGATTCGCTCCAGCAGCACATACGCAAGGCGCATATCCACCATAGAGAACTCATCCACCACGATGAGATCTGCAGAGAGCATTTCCGTATCGTTGAGTGGACTGTCCTCTTCGGTGACCAGACCAAGAGCTGAGTGAAGCGTGGAGGCATATTTTCCCGTTTGCTCCGACATTCGCCGGCTGGCTCTGCCGGTGGGCGCAGCCAAAAGGATCTCGTTTGCCGGGAACGCGGCCTGGTAGATGTCCAAGATAAACCTTAGCGTCGTCGTCTTGCCGCTGCCCGGTCCACCAGTCATGATGGATATGGGATAGGACAAGCACAGCTTCACAGCATTGCGCTGAGAAGGGGCCAGCCTCTGATGCAAGTTCTTCTCCGCCCGGTCAATCTTTTCATCCAAGTCATCGATTTCCTCAAATCCTTCCTGTAGGAGCATGGAAACAATCCGCTTAGCAGCTTTAACCTCACACATACGCTCATAGCTCAGGTACACACGAGATCCCTCGACATAGACACGGGACTCAACACGCTCATTGGAGATGGCCTGCCGGATATCCTCCTCGGAGACCACCTCTTCTTCACAATCCGAGTTGAGCAGGTCATAGCATTGGCCCACAGTCTCATCAACGGTCAGGAAGAGATGTCCAGATACCCTTGCCTCATCCAGCACATAATTGATTGCGCCGGAGTATCGCATAGGATGCTTTAGGCTTACCTTGGTTTTGCGGGCAATCGAATCCACGGTCATAAAGCCAAACCCTTTGATCTTACAAAGCTGGAAGGGATCCGACTTCACGATCTTCAGGCTGTTGTCGCCGAACTCTTCTTTGATCATCGCAGCCTTCTTCATTGAAACGCCAAACGGCGCCAAGTAGATCATAAGGTCGCTCAGGGCCGTTGTCTCCTCATAGGAGGCGATGATGGCCTTGAGCTTCCTCTGGGCGATTCCCTTGATGCTCAGCAGCTTCTGTGGCTCCTTGTCCAGCACCTCCATGGTCTTATCCCCAAACCTTGCAACAATGGCTTTGGCAATTTCCGGGCCAACGCCCTTAATTACACCACTACTCAGGTATGCGAGGATACCGGCCTGATCTACAGGAACGATCTCCTTACACATCGAGACCGATAACTGAAGACCATGCTTCGAGTTCTCCCAGATGCCCTCCAGCTCTACCTCCACTGCATTGGAAGCCACGAGATGATAGCCGATTGCCGTGAAGTGGATTTTGTCGTCATGGTAGAACGATCGGTTGCGCGCTTCCTTGGGAACCGACTGATCCTCGGTGCTGTAGGAGAAGATGCAGAAGCCCTTATCCGACTTGAAGATGGTGCGCTCATATCGACATAGCATTCGATCACTCCTTATGCGATGGCCGTCTTAACCACCTTGAAAATTCTCAATTCTGTCTGATCGACGAACTCGTCGTAGATTTCCGGATACTGCGCTCTCAGCGCTGACAGCCTGTCCTTGTTGATTCCTTCCCTGTATTGAGGATTGTAGGTTACTCTGAAGCACTCACTGCCGTGCTCACAGGACGCCTTGCAGGCAGTCCCCATTTGCTCGACAATGGGGGCGTAGAGCGACTTAATGCGTGTCTCCAATGCTTTGGACTGCGCATCGATCACCTTCTTTTCCTCCTTCAGGTTCAGAATTTCCTTCAGGCTGCCAAGGAACTTGCAGTCCAAATCAACACTCGGCTCAGACTTATCGGCCGGCCCGAAATAACGACGAAGGGACTCCAGCACTGCATCCGGCTTTTCTACCAGAGGCGGTTCCACACGAGCCAGAACATGATTGCGCCAGAACGCCTCCAGCTCCATAATCGTATTCTCCTCCTCATCGAGGTCACGCTCAATCTTCTGCCATACGAAGTCGTTCTCATTGTTGGAAAACAGGCATGCGATAAAGGCGACATCGATGTTCATGACGGCCATGTAGTGTCGCACCTGCAGCTCATAATGGCGTGGCACAGAGCCATTCGCCCACTTGAACTGCATATCATAGTGCGCGGTTTTGCATTCGAGGATGGCCTTTCGACCATCCGGAAGCATAACGAACCGGTCTACATCGGCAATCAGGAACGGGAAAATAGGATGCTGGTACATCCAGTGGTCTTCAAAGACAGACAGGCCGGTCTTCTTGGCGAAGATCTGAGCCACCACATCCTCGAGCAGATGCCCAATTTGGAAAGTGATGCTCTTATCCGGGCCTTCATCTGCCATGACCACTCCGATCTTGTCATAGTAGAGCTCTCTGGCCGTGCGATACGGAGAGGAGTTAAGGGCGACAGCTACATCGCTGCCGCCAATCCCTTTGCGCCGCCAGTCCAACCACTGATCCTCAGTGAGGGTGGTGATATCGACCAGCTTATTGGGTGTGTAATTCAAATTCAGCGCCATAATTCACTCCTCCTCACAACGATCGAAACCACATTCACCGCATTCCGAGCATTCAGCATCGTCCAGATCCTCAAAGGATCCGAAGTGGCTGATCTCGCCGCAGTTGCGGCACTTGCAGCGGCTCAGGTCTCGTTCGGCATGGTTGAGATTGCCGTCCTCGTCGCAGGTGACATGTTCCTCAAAGCACATTCCGGTCTCCGTAGAGCGGATTTCAACAGCTACATGATCCTCCATACAGGCCTCACTCAGCGTGATGCACTCGGCATCATTTCGCTGGGGGTAACCATCAATCATGCAGGACCAAACAGACCAGGCAAACATGATGAGGAAGGAATGCTCAGCAGTTTCGTTATCTGCTTTCCCTTCGAATTCTTCCATGGCATCCTTGACGCTCTGCTCCCGCTTCTGCTCGGAAAAACTCCGGGCAAAAAACCGCTTTCCGGGGACAGTTGATTGATCATCGCTGCTGATGAAACGCTCCACAAAGGACTTAACACCCTCGCGAGTACCAGTCACCTTAACATTTCCAAACGCCCAATTAGGCATAATCGATCCTCCTCATTCTTCAAAATCAGTGTTGTAGTGTTCAACAATCGCTGTTGGCTCGTCCGATGCGCAATCGCCATAGACGACTGTCTGGAGCAAATCTTTGTCCGGATCATACTCCACACAAGCCAGCACGACCGTGGCGCCATCCTCGCGTACAAAGTCGATAAAGACGCCGGGATAGTCTTCCGCACAATCGCTCTTATCGTGCTTGGCGTAGACCTCAAGCTTTCCAAGCGGAATCTCAATGACGAAGCGTCGTGCCTTATTCATGATCAACCAACTCCTTTTTCTTTTGCTGTCTGTCGCTTGGCAAGCAGCAGATGCTTGGCCAGCTCAAGGCTGCAGGTATGCACTAAGCCAGTCTTCTCACTTCTGAACCGAACCATCGGCGACCGGAGCGTATGGTATCCTCCGGAGCCTGACGGGTACATTCCAGGCTGCAAAACTTCAGACACCACCAACACCTCTTTACTGACGAGAGCATAGTATTGCTGCCCAACTTCAAAGTGCTCATTGATGGCTTTCATGGGTTGCCTCCTGGTTCAAAACCAGATCGTCCACCTGGATCGAGTCATCTACATACTCGCCTTCAGGAAGCGGACAATCCGGTCCCAAGGCGTATTCGATAGCGTCGTCCAGGGTATCAGCCTCTACATTCACATGCCCGTACATCTGCCAAACCAAGGGAATTCGAAAACTGCTCATGATGACACCTCCGTAGCCTCGTTTCCCGCCGGGACACCGAGATCCTTCAGAACTGCGTCCATGTGATAGAACACCTCACCGATTCCAGCAAAAATGTGGTCGCTGTCAAGCACCCACATGAGATCGTGCCTCTCGCCATCGGGGGTACGGACGAAACATTCCCACCAGTTGTTTTGCTCCATATCGATCCAATACCGATTGTGCTTCCTGCAGATTGCTGCTACCAAAGCACGGTCAGTCTTGAGATAAGGCTGGATATCCGATCCAAATCGGCCGGAGTTGTTCTTGTCCTTCACATAGAGCAGTTCGCGATCGCGGTCGCTCTTGTCATAGAGCCATGCGTAGACATCGCCTAATGCATGGACCTCAAAAACGCAACCGTGAACCCGAATGGCAGCGATCTGGCCACCGTACCATAGCGATGAATACTGTTTCCGTCGAATGGGCTCCATGAACTCGATTTCCACCGGTTCAGGAATGCTGCCAATCTCTTCGGTAATGCATTTGATCAGCATTCTCCGATGAGCGGCACTCAGTCCCTTACATGTCAGGTTTTCCATGCGTTCTCTCCTTTGTCTGAGTAATTAGGTCCAGCTGTGCGAAAATTCTCCGCCAATGCCAGACATCCCTGAAATACATCGGGGTGAGCCAGACATTGGGGCTGTTCTTGGGGATAAGTCCGTCCTCATCGTAGCTCTGCGCCGGATGGAGGATGGAATCGTCAATGACCACATAGCCGGGACAGCCGAGTAGGCTCATCTGGATGTAGCACATGCAGCCCGCCAAGAAGTCAATGTCTTGCGCGACAAAGAAAACGGAAGTCTGATAGTTGATGTGGTTCCTTTTGCACTCGTTTGCGAAGGCAAGCAGTAATGCGCCGGCCCCACAGGCGGGATCACTCACAGATACCCAGCCTTTTTCCTCTATCTGACTTTTCAAATCCTCACCCAGATTCATGGCTGCCATCGCTCTGCAGATGTCATAGGGTGTAAAGAACTGCCCCTTCCACTCATTCGCAAGGCCCAATGCCATGAACAGCTCGCCAAGCATATCCTGATCTGGATTTTGCTCCATCTCATCGACAACTTCGGCGAGCATCTGCGCTAAGACTTCCAGCTCGGAGGTTGAGTATTTTTTGCTACGCTCCAGATACATCGCTTCGCGTTGCTCTCTGTATGGGCCACCGAAAGCATTGGCAATGCTGACGGCAGACAGGACAATGAAATCCTGCCAAATATCCCACCTGGAATAGCGCCCTTCCAGAGAGTTCAAAAGCTTGATGATGGTCTTTTGCCTCTCACCCTTCGGGTAGTAAACAGCTTTGGCCATCGCAATCACCACTTGAAGTCGCCAGGGTGATCATACTCGTGCCAGTTCACATTCAGTGCCCGGCTGACGATCTCCTCAAGCTGTGCAATGCGCATACCGGATGCGCCGTCACACTGGGCGGAGAAGATAACATCGCTCATCTGCATGAACAGGTCATACGCCGTACAGGGCACATCACCGTGAATGGCCATAAAGTAGTCCATCGCCTCATAGGAAGCCTTCTTGGGCGCCTTGATCCGCTTCAGCACCCGCATTAAGGTAGTAACGGGATAGCGGATCTCGATGTTCATGAGCTGAACCTGCTTATCGACTGCTTTCTCGAACTGCGCATAGACCAGACCAAGCTGCTCCTCGAAGTACTCCATGCCAGATCCGTTCTTGTGCTCGGTGCGGATGGGATATCCCAGTGGGATAATCCGGGACTCTGCGCCGGCCAGGAAGATCGGATAGAGGTTCGCTCCACTCATGCCGACATCGGAGGTGGAGAAACGCAGTGCGGGAACCAGTTTGTCGGCACGCAGGCCTTTGGCGGTAATCTCCCGGTGGTATGTATCAAGGAGTTTGTCTGCCTGACCATCCAGGCGCCAGATAGCGGTTGCGATAGAGTGATCGAAGTGTGCGGTCATGAAGCGATTACCGGGATACTCTCGATCGAGAAAGTCATTGGTCGCTTTGAACAGGGGCAGCATCTCCATGACCGTGTAGTCCTTGGGATCTCCACCGTGTACTGCCGATACCTTCTCATCTGCGACTTTGATCAGGCTGTCGCCGGAGGCAACGCCCATGCAGTAGTTGAGAATCTCAGCGAATACGCTTTTGGAAACTTTGTTGAGGGCATGACCGGAGATGCGGGCACGCTCCAGAACGGTCTTGAGAGCACAGGAACGGACCGGGTAGTCCTTACCATCCACCTTCAACAGGAGGCTGGTATTCTCCATCGTGTCCTCCAGAACATCTGCATCGCCGTTGTGGTCGTAGATCTGCATATACAGATTTCCGAGCGTGGATCCCCGTTCCACCGGCTCAAACCGGAGTTCCTTGGACGGAGCTGTCATCCACTTGCTGCGGGCCTGCCGAGCGCTGAGGAACTGAAAGAAGTCCCCCGACTCGCTGAAGCTACGACTGAAGTTGTCCGCGAATACTTTGCTTTCCATCATTTGCTTGTTCCACCTTTCAAATAAATAATTCTCAAACCCGCAATGCGGAATTTGGACAAAAAAAGAGCGCTCTGATCTGAAAATTCAAATCAAAGCGCAAAGAGAGCGGCGAAACAAATTGTCCGCCCAGAAATGCCAGAATGTGTTGGCTCACAGCTTATGAAGCTCCATAACGGAGATGAAATCTAATAAGTACAGAGTCAGAATACCATTGGAGCTTTACTCGTGCCAGAATACCTAATTCTGCTTTCCAGACGAAAAAGGATCGATCCCATTCAACAGAGATCGATCCTTCCGTCTTTATTCAGTTTTTTGGGATATCTCATCAAGGTCGTCCAGCCACAGGGAAACCTGTACCAGTGACATGAGACCAAAAAGCCGTAGCAGTGGCCAGTTCCTGCGTTAAGCGAGGAATGAATTGATCGGGCTCAGAGCCCACCTCACAAATCGTCATATGTGTATGGCCTTCGCCCCAACCACACAGGAGCAGAGTCCCTTGCTCAGTCAGCTCGATCGTGCGCCAGATGGGATTGCTCCCATCCAGCTTGATGGAGCAACCAATCATCTTACAGTGCAGAGGCATCGTGGGCTCTGGAAGCTTCATTAAAACGCAGAGCCGGCCAACCGTGTTGCCGGCCATGACATCGAAGTCTGTAGCAAGATACTCGATAATGTCTTCATTGTCAGCCTCGCTGGGCTCGACATAGTTGTATGCAGTTGCCATGAACGCACCCTTCTTCTTGAGTGCATGTCGGATAAAACGCTGAGGCTGCAGGAAGAAGGAATACGGCAGATGGATGTGCTCATTGAAATATCTCTGGATAGCAGCGCTATACATTGTTACCTCCTCACTTACTCGAAATCAAAAAATATCAACCATCTCGAAAATAAAGCTCACAAAGGCGTCGTGGTCCTCAAACTCACGAAGCGCACAATCTAACACCGGATGGAACGAGCGGATCGTCTCACCCTCGTTCAACCAGCATTGGTGCTTTTTATCATCAGTTCTCATAAAAATTCCTTCAAAGGCACTTTGCGCTCAACAAACCAGCGCCCGATCTTCGTGTCGGTCGGATTGGAGGAGCGTTCAAAATATAGATAGGTTCGTGCTCCGTTAACCTGAATGGTATAACGGTCGCCTTGTCCACCTGCCTTTGCCGCATAGGCAGGCCGAATATCAATCACTCGGTCTATGTCATATTTCAGACCGTCTTCCCAGACTATTGTGCGTGGAAGCATTAGTCCCTCGGTAGTGTGCTCTACAAAAACATTGACATAGACCTTAAATGCTGCCCCCGGTAACATACTCAATTCAGAGGCTGCCCCAGATCGCGCTTGAGAAAATCCCCATGTGCGATGTAAGGGGCATTGATCTTGATGCCCTGCCGCTGCAAGATTCGCAGTTTGAAGTCCAGCAGCTCGGGCGGTACATACAGGCATCTGGCCATCTGGAAGAAGTCCATCTGCATCTCCAGAGACTCCATGACCTCGTCATCACTCAGCATGAACTCCGCAGCGAACACATTTGCCTCATACTCCATACGATCCGTGTCATCAAACATCGCAAACTCATGGAATGCGCTGATGGCCGAATCGCTGTGAAGAACAGCATGTCCCAGCTCATGAGCTATGATAATCCGTTGAATGCTTTCGGGTAAATCACTGTTGATCACGATCAGCTTGCACCGAGAAGAGACCAGGAAAAAGCCCTTGCAGGACTGGGCGCTTGCGCCCATAGGCCGCTTTATTACCTGGATGTCCATGCTCGTGCAAATATCATACGGGTCGGTAGTCTGGTATTTCATTTTCAAACGATTTGCTTCCTGTTTAATCGCCATCGTCAGCAATCCACTCACCTCACTTCAGAAGTAGAATAGCCTATCGTACAGCATAAAGGTACCAAAAGGGGTGTCCAATAATCCGTACACACAGAGATGATCCGGCTTATTTCTTATAATCCTTGCGGGTGAACTTCTCGCTGGCACGCTGCTTGTTGGCAAAATAAGCCTCGGTGACTGCCTGGAAGAAGAGTTCCTTATCTTCCTCCGGTACATCGCCACCGGCGAAGAGGGCTCTGGTCTGAGTCAGTAGTTGCTCGACATCAGCGGCGCCTCTCTTACCGTAGACTGCCCGAGCACTCTCAATGTAAGGAGATTCCTCGAGTCCGTAAGCGGGATCTACGATCTCATCGTTGCTCAGATACGCGATGGAAACGCCAAGAACCTCGGCCAACTTTTGCAAATTGGCACCACGAGGCATCACACCCTGCTTTTCATATTTGGAGATCGTGCGCAGCGTAACGCCAATCTTTTCGGCCAGCTCAGTCTGGGTAATGCCCAGGTTTGCACGGCCTTCTCTGATTTTTTCTCCAGTCGTTTTCATAACTGTGCCTCTTTCTGCAGATCGGGAAAAGTTTTTGAAAGTTCTATTGACAAACCTATCTTCGACCTGCTATTTTGTTGTTAGAACTTTTATGGAACTATTTAGAACTTAGTTGGAACTTTAGCCTCATTATATTCTGGAAAGAGGAACTTGTCAATAGGAACTTTTAGGAACTTAATTGGAACTTTTCTTAAAAGCCACAGACAGGAGGCACACCGAATATGGGAGGTCGGGTTGTATTGCATAGCGACCTCAATAACTGCTATGCGAGTATTGAATGTATGCTGCATCCGGAATTGCGTGGAAAGTACATTGCGGTTTGCGGCAGCACGGAGGATCGTCATGGAATTGTTCTTGCAAAGAATCAGTTGGCAAAGCAGTGTGGGGTGAAGACAGGTGAAGTGATTTGGGAGGCGCGCCAAAAGTGTCCGCAATTAACGATCGTCCCTCCGCACATGGATCAGTACCTGAAGTTTTCCAGGATTGTGCGTGCAATCTATCTGCGGTATTCCCCGGAAGTGGAGTCCTTCGGCATCGATGAGAGTTGGATCGAGCTCACCGGCTCGCCCCTTTTGGCACATAAGACACCGGCCGAGATAGCCAACGAGATCCGAAAGGCAGTAAAGGAAGAAGTAGGGCTTACCGTATCTATCGGGGTCAGCTTCAATAAGATTTTCGCCAAGCTGGGATCCGATATGAAGAAACCGGATGCCGTAACAGAAATCACGGAAGCGTCCTTCAAGGAGCAAATCTGGCCCTTGCCAGCGTCGGAACTTCTCTGTGTTGGACGAGCCACCACAGAAAGGCTGCGGTGCTACGGGATCCACACCATCGGAGATCTGGCCAAAGCAGATCGTCAGATGCTTGTCCGACTGCTCGGAATCAACGGCGAGAAACTGTGGATCTTCGCCAATGGACTTGATCAGTCCCGCGTGATGCCCTGCGACTATGATCCTCCCATCAAAAGCGTTGGTCACGGCATTACCTGCACGGATGACTTGCTCTCGAAAGATGAAGTGCGCCATGTTCTCATGGAGCTTTCTCAGGAAGTTGGGCTGAAGCTCCGGAAGAATAAGCTGGCTGCCACACGGGTCCGCATCAGCGTCCGCGACAACACCCTCTCGCATCGGGAATACCAAGGAAAACTGACATTTCCAACGCAAAGCTACACGGAAATTGCAGCGGCAGGCTTTGAACTGTTCTGCAAGAAGCATACCTGGAACAACAATATCCGGTCTCTGACCATCAGCGCAATCGACCTTATCCCGTCTGACACGCCGATCCAGCTCGATCTCTGGTCAGACTTTACCAAGCACAACAAGCGCCTCATCCTGGAGCGCACCATGGAAGACATCCGTCGCCGCTATGGCCTCCATTCCATCAATTTCGCCGCACTCACCACGGGGCTGAAGATGCCTGCCCATCGGGAGGTTGAATACAAGATGCCCTCTGTTATGTATCACTGAGGAGGTATTGACTATAAACGCAGCAGTTGAAACGACTCAAGCCAGACACCCCATTTTGAGCAATGGCTATGGCTCCATCCAGATCGACGGATTTTCTGGTCTGATTCCCCAAAAGTGTTTTTGCATTATGGCCGATGGACATCGTTATCAGGAGCACGGTATTTCCACCGGCAGCGTGTTGTTCTGTCAGAGGGCAGCCGAGATCAATGACGGTGACCTGATCGTCGTGAAGGAAAATGGAGCCTTCGCACTCTATCTCTACCTGAAAGATCGTAAAGTCAAGGCGGACGGCGAAAAGCGCATCCTCCACAATAAGTCCAAGGCCTATGCCAAAGTTCTTGGCTCCTTCAACTTTTACCATTAAAGAGGCCTGGCAGAAAGGACGAATAATGAGTAAATTCCAGAACTACTTGAAAACCTTTGACATCACCAGTACCCTCACCGAGGAGGATATTGATAAGACTTTGGCGCTGCTCCAGATTTACGGCCCCGCCGTTCGAAGGACTGCCTCTCGCATCGGTGAGATGGAAGAAGAGTGCTACGAAGGTAGACGGCAAAGCATCTCCGACTTCATCAATCTGGCCATCGACTATGACCGTGACACTGACCGGAAACGCATCGCCGATCGCCTTGCCGAGATGGGCCACTCCATGCAGCTTCTGTCCGTTATGGAGGATGCCCTGGTGCTCGTGAAGGACACGCCGCCCAATGGAGGCACCTATTTCAACATCCTCCAGGCAAGGTACTTTGATGTCTACTGCACCTCAAATGAGGAAGCATATCTCAACCTCGGAATCTCCTCATCTACATACTATCGGCACATCAAGCCAGCTATCCGTGCCTATGCGGCAAGCCTCTGGTGTGTCGTAATCCCTGATCTGATCATCAGGGAGCACCTGCAGCAAAGCGGTAGCGTCACCGCTCAGGTGGAAGTCTCGTGAGAGACAAATGAGAGACAATGTGGCAGTCAGATGAGAGAAAACATGATAGAAAATTGGGAGGAAATTGAGAGCCAAACGAAATTGTAGTGTAGAGACTCAGCCGGTATAATGGATTATGCTGGAGCACCTATAGCCTCTCGGGTCTATGATCCGAGGGGCTTTTTTCATACCCTTGTGCGCCAGCCAATACCGGAACAAAGAGCCGACCATTCTCGAAAACGAGAGTGGCCGGCTTTTTTGTTGCCCTGATTGGGAGCGTAATCCATGTCAAGAGCCAGCTACTGGGCCCGTGCGCCCCCTTCAAGTCGTTCGTCCGCATCCGCTAATGAAACGACTTGGAGGTAACACATGAAGACAATCAAAATCAAGGACTACTATGGCATTTATCAGGAAATTCCCGTCAGCGATGAGCTGTACGAAGAATGGCGTGCGCTGCAGAACGAAACTCAGCGTATTCATCGAAAGGAAGTATATCACCGCGACTGGACCCCGATGGACGATCTGGAGGAAATGCCGCAGCACTTTACGCTTAACGAGCTTGAGGACGCTCTGATCTGGGATGAGCAGGTCGTAAAGCTCTATGCGGCGATTTCTCAGTTGACGCCCATCCAGCAGCGCCGCATCCGTATGCTCATGGATGATATGTCAATCCGTGAGATTGCAAGGCAGGAAGGCTGCCATATGAACGCTGCATTGAAGTCGGTCAACGGAGCCCTCAAGAAGCTCCGGGGCCTTCTGCAAGACCACTAAACTACACGCAGAAAAACATTTTGCGTAGTTGTTGTTCTAAGAAAACACTATGCGTAAATACTAACAGACGCATCAAGCGGGGCTTCCCGTCTCGCTTTGTTTCACCGGATAAGGAGGTAAATTTCCATGATTATTTCTGTCGATCACGGCAATAAGTCGATTAAGACTCCCAACGCGCTGTTCACTTCCGGCCTGATTGTATCCGAGGGGCTCCAGGGCTTCAAAACGGACTACATCTGCTGGAACAACAAGTACTATACGCTGACAGAGCAGCGCATCGCCTATCTCCGCGATAAGACGGAGGATGAGCGTTTCTATGTCCTCACCCTCTTTGCCATCGCCAAGGAGCTGGAGCACCGCAAGGTGCCCGAGACACTCGATCCCATTGACATTACCCTGCTTGTGGGTCTGCCTCCCGCACACTATGAGCAGCTGCACAGCCGTTTCGAGCAGTACTTCCTGCGTCGGCGCGAGATCGTGGATTTTGAGTATAACGGCAAGTACTACTCGATCCGGGTCAGCAAGGTACTCAGCTATCCCCAGGCGTTTGCGGCTGCCGTTACCCAGTTCGGCACGCTGAAAGCTCATTCCGTCGCCTATATCATTGACATTGGCGGCTTTACCATCGATGTCCTGAAGCTGCGCAGCGGTCGTCCGGATCTGGCAGTGGTAGAGAGCTTCGAGAAGGGTGTCATTACCCTCTACAACGGTATCGCAAGCAAGTGTAATGCGCTCTATGCCCGGATCCTGGAAGACTGCGATATCGACGAGGTCATCCGAAACCAACCCACCGTCCTTCCCGGCGAGGTACAGCAGTTGATCCGTACCATGACCAGCGACTTCCTCACGGAGTTCTACAACTTCCTGCGTGAGCGAGGCGTTGATGTCTCCACTAGTAAATGCGTCTTTGCTGGTGGCGGTTCCTTGCTCCTGCGTGGAATGATCGAACGCGGTAACAAAGTAGCTTTCCCCATTTTCATCGAGGATATTCATGCCAATGCTCGCGGCTATGAGCTCCTCTATCAGAGTGAGGTGGCGGCAAATGGGCAGCAATAAAAAGGCCCGTGTGGTCCTTCAGTTCAATGAGATGGACTTCCGGCACCGGCGTGCTCTGGAAATCCTTCGCCAGCGACCACGCAGTATGTCTGAACTGGTTGTAAGCGCCATACTACACTACACCAGCTGCCCTGAGGTTGCTGATGAGCATAGCAAGGAGTGGATCGCAAGCACTGTGAAGGAGATCATTACCGAAATGATCTCCAGCGGCGAGTTGCAGATCTCGGCGCAAACTCCGGCTCCGGAGACAAATGGATCAAGCCTTGCTGCAGATGACCTCGCCGAGCTCGGTGGCGTTATGGGAATGTTCCGGACCAAGGGGTGAGCATATGAGTAACAAACGCTTTGGTTACGTTCGCGTGTCCACCACGGATCAGAATGAGGATCGACAGGTTCTGGAACTCCTGGAGTCTGGGATCGAAGAGCGTGATATCTATGTGGACAAGCAGAGTGGCCGCAGCTTTGAGAGAACCAACTATTTGGCCCTGCGCAACACCATCTTGCGAAAAGGAGATGTGTTAGTTGTCAAAAGCATCGACCGCTTCGGTCGCAACTACTCTGCCATCCGCGCGGAATGGGAGTTTCTCACAAAGACTCTTGGTGTTGATATCGTTGTTTTGGACACCCCCATCCTCGACACCACCCAATATAAGGACCTGCTTGGTAGCGTCATCACCGATATCGTCCTCGCTGTGCTCTCTTTCGGAGCACAGCTTGAGGTCGATACCAAGTCTAAGGCACAGGCAGAGGGCATTGCCGCTGCACACCTGAAAGGCGTCAAGTTTGGCCGGCCACGATGCACCGTCGAAGGCTGGGATACCTACTACCCCCAGTGGAAGCAGGGCCAAATCACCGCTGTCCAGTGCTATAAACAGCTCGGGATCAGCGCATCTACATTCTACCGTCTTGTACGGAAATATGAATTGGAGGACGAAAGCGAATGAGTCGTTGTTGCATATATTGCCGCATTGGTGGCACCGCAAATGAACCCAACCAAATAGCCATGAACAGCCAGCTTGAGATGCTGCGAAAGGCTGCTGAGGATCTCGGCCTTACCGTCGTGGCAGAAGTGACTGTTTTTGAAAGTGGCACTGACCCGCAGCGGCAGAGCATCAAAACGCTGATCCGAGATGGGAAGCACGGCGGCTTTGATTGCGTACTGATTGTTGATCCATCCAGATTATCAAGGAGCACTGAGGGCTGCACCTTGATTGGACAGAAGCTGAACCAGCATGGGATCAGAGTCTATACCCCTCAGGGAAAGATCCAGCTGGCCCCACCTCACGCCTTCTTCTATTCCAGATACCATAAGGAAGGAGAAAACGATCTTGGCTCAGGAAAGTAAAAACGAGGATCGCAAGCAAAGGATCCGCGAGGCGTTCCATGATGGGAAGCAGGTAGAGCGAATGCCTGCCCGAGAGGACATGGCCCCTCAGCATTCCGACGATGTTATCTATCGGGTTGCTCCGTACTGCCGAGTCAGTACGATGTCCGAAATGCAGGCGGAGAGTTTTGAAATCCAGCAACAGTACTACAACGAGTACATTGCCAAGCACCCGAATTGGACGCTGGTTCGCATCTATGCCGATGAAGGCATCTCAGCAACTTCGGTGAAGAACCGCAAGGACTTCAACAACATGATTGAGGATTGTAAGGCCGGCAAGATCGACCTCATCGTCACAAAGTCTGTCAGTCGTTTTGCCCGTAATGTCGTGGACTGCATCAAGTACGCCCGTGACCTGAGAGCCCTATCGCCACCCGTTGGCATCTACTTTGAAACAGAGAACATCAACACGCTATCCCAAAATGGCGAACTGCTCCTAACCGTTTTGGCCGCATTTGCACAGGACGAGAGCGTCAACAAGTCCATCAGCGTTGCCTGGGGTATCCGGCAGCGATTTGCTAAGGGCATCCCCAAACTGGTTAAGCCCTACGGATATCAGAATGATGATGGCAAGCTTGTCGTGGATGAGGAGGAAGCCAGTGTAGTTATTCGGATCTTCGCCTTCTATCTCGGGGGTAAAACCCCATATGAGATCGCAAAGATACTGACGGACGAAGGTGTCCCCACTCCCACAGGAAAGAAGCCGTGCTGGACTCTCTCTTCCGTCACCTACATTCTCGGCAACGACCGATACTGTGGAGATGTGATTATGCAAAAGAGCCTATGTGTAGACCTGTTCGCTCACAAGCGCGTTCGCAATCTGGGCCAGGTGGAACGGTACCGGATGCGTGATGTTCACCCGCCTCTAATCTCCAAGGAGGAGTGGCGTGAGGCAAAGAACCGGATCTCTATGCCCGATCGCGAAGCTGTTATTCTCGAAGAAATTACTGGAGAGGGAATTCTCTCCTCACTACATCCGATACTATTCAAGGAGGACATTGATGTATGAATGCCTGCATGTCTGAATTCCGCATTGTTAACCCGACCCTTCGCACCTTCAGCGCCGCTGAGGCGCGCATCGCCCACTCGAGCATCCGGTTCAATAATCTGAGTGCCGCTGAGTTGGGCTATCCGGAGCATATTCGTCTGCTGATCAGCTCGGATGGCTGCACGCTGGCCATTCAGGCCTGTGATCCGAAGGACAAGTGTGCCGTGCCCTTTATGGCCGGTCGCACTGCCGATGATCTGAAAGGTCAAAAAAAGTGGACGACTGTGAGTAACCGGATGCTCACCCACATCATCCGGAGCAAGCTGGGCTGGGAAACCGCGAAGACGCCGCGCCGGTTCTATGGCGTGCCCTGGCCTGAGCAGGGCGCGATCATCTTTGATCTGACCAAGATTGCACCGCCTCGTACCCGGACCCCGAACCTGTCTGCGGAAGATATGCTGCGTGCCTATGAACTGGCCGAGTCCGGCTCTCTGCTTCCTGTTATGGCCCCCGCATGGTCCCGGCAGCCCTTTGCTTCCGTGCCTCCCAGTGAAGTCATCGAAACTCAGTATGTGCAAGTGAGCTAACAAGAAGCCCCCGGCATCCATAACGATGTCGGGGGCCTTCAACCTCTTGATAGTGAAGAGGAAAAATGGTATTGTAGGGTATGTCCGTTCTATTGGACAGCGAGTGCGATATCTTTAGGTAGGCCGGATCTTTGGCATCCGATCCTCCATGAGCTCTACTTTCCTGAGCATCAGGTCGTAGATCATGCCACGGAATTCAGCATCCGATATCGACTCGTTATTTGCCTCATGACAGACCTTCAGGAGCATTTTATCCAGTTCGCCAACAGTCTGCGCTTTCGGATACTCCTGTATAATTTCCTTTGTCCCCATCAGCAGGAACTCGAAACCGGGCAATACGGATTGGTTCATCTTCTCTACTCCTCTTTCGTGTTCTTTACAGGCGATTATAGAGGAATTTCAAAACAAATCAAGACTTGACTTTTTTAGAAGGAGGCATCGCAAGTGATATACTGTATGTCCGACATCCATGGCGAGTTGGATCGCTTCAAGGCGATGCTCGACCTGATCAATTTCTCTTCAGACGATACGCTATACATCATAGGTGATGTGATAGATCGCCATCCCGGAGGCGTGGAGATCCTCAAAATCATCAAGGACACACCGAACATGTTCATGCTGCTAGGCAACCACGAGCAAATGTGTCTGGATACCCTTGGTCCCAACAGTGTATATGGAAGCAGACGGCTATGGCAAGAGAATGGTGGAATTAGTACATATCGAGATCTGCTCTATGTATGTTCGCCCACTGAGCGAAACAGGATCATACATTTCCTGAGTACGCTGCCGGATCATTTCGATGTTGAGGTTGGCGACCGCAAATTCCATTTGGTTCATGCCATGCCGTCAGATGACCCGGATGATCGGATTTGGAGGAGGCCTAAACCGGATGATCCTCCGTACTTCGAGGATCGCATCGCAGTCGTCGGCCATACGCCCACCTGCTACATGAGTGGCGATATGGAAAGTCCCTTCGCCGTCTGGCATGGAAACGGGCTGATCGATATCGATTGTGGGTGCGGGAATAAGACAGAGCTGCGGCGCCTCGCCTGCCTTCGACTGGACGATCTGAAAGAATTCTACATCTAATAACCAATCAACATGAGGATGCCTTCTGCTTATACTGGTAGAAGGCGTCCTTTTTCTTGTCAGCGATAATTCCTGCAATCGTACTAATTTGGTATTATCCGTACTGTTCTGCTCATTTTTGAGTCGCCGTTAATCTCCTATACTTAAAGGAAGATAATGATAGGTAGGAGATGTTCAATGAGCACCAATTTACATGTAATGGGCAACCGAATACGGACTGCGAGGCAATTCAGGAAACTGACTGCGGAACAACTCTCTGAGCAGCTTGGCATTGCCACGGAGTCTCTGCGCCATATCGAAAATGGTACCAGACGACCCAGCTACGCTCTGTTAGACAACATTTCGGATATACTCGATGTGTCCCTGGATTACCTCGCCGGTAAAACTGAACTTCCCCTCGAGCGCAGAGTACGCCGGGAACTTGAGAATATGGGCCTGACAAAAGCCCAAGAGGACGCTTGTGTGGAGATCGCACTCAATGCGATACCTGTCATAAAACGAATCTGCTAAGCCATGCACCTGCCGGTTTTCGGTAGGTGCATATCTTTTTTTGCGCACTCCCCATGATTCGACAAGTTTTGCGCTTACTTCCCCTTATTATGTACTTATCTGGTACGATTAGTATCAATATAGTACAAAGGAGATAGTAAAAATGAGCGTAGCAAGTATGCTGGAAAATATGAAAAAGCGTGCCCTCGACTCCACCTACGACGCATATATCTGCGAGGAGTACGATGCATGGGCAGTAGAGTCATTCGCAACGGAAGAGGGCGAGTATGATGCGGCAAGATTGGAGTTGCCCAAAGTGCTCAGTTCCGAGCAAATGGAGAAGTTGAAGACGATGGAAGAGCGCTATCGGCAGAATCGCAAATACGCCTCCCACTATGGGTTTGAAGCGGGCCTGTTCTCTGGCTTCCAGTTGTTCTTCAGTGGGAATGGGATAACAGAGGATGGCTTCGATCGCTACCTCATGAAAAGCCTTATGGAGATGCCTGGTATGCAGCGCCATGTAGACTACTACGCCCGCAACGACGAGATTCTCCGCCTGGGGAAGGAGCTGGGCGAGGAGCTGACGGATGAAAACAAGGAGCATGTTGTCTCGTTGGAATGCGCTTGGGGCCAACGCATTCACTCCTTTGCCTGCCACGCTTTCTATTGTGGCTATCGTGCGGCGCTGAGGGTTATTGACGCAGTCGGAGGGCTTGAGAGCATGAGTATGATCGACCACACGCTTCTTCTGGAATACAGACTTGGGTACATCGGCTCCTATGAACAGGTTGAACGGGAGCAGGAACGGAAGAAGAAAACCGCATAATAGCGAAAGGGGCAGGCCGCAATGGCCTGTCCCTTTCACATAAGCTCTCGCTGTAATTCTGCTCGATATCGAATCGCAAAACGGAACATCCGCTCCTCTTCCAATGCAAGGATCTCGTTCTCCGCTTTATCAAGCGCAGAAATCAGCTCTTCCGGCACGCCATATTGTCGCAGGGTTTCTGCAATCTTACAAAGTTTTTCCACGGCTACCTCATATTCACAAGATGAGTTCCCGCCATGCTCTGAAACAGGAATGCATTTTCCTTGAAACAGCTTTTGCAATATGTTCATTTTGATCCCCCATATATGAGACACCAAAACAGAGAAAGTGCAACATAGTTTTTGAAAAAACCACGGCGTTGTACTGTAATTACTACCTTCCCGCAGGGTACACATATGTGCTGTCCGTTCTTTTGGACACCCTCTATTGTATGCTATGGCCATAATCCGATAGGTCTCACAAAGGAGAGTGACAGAGATGTATGTTCTGATCGATATGGAGTGGGTTACAAATCGACACGGAAATCACTGGCCAACACAGCTTGCGGCAATCCGTGTAGATGAAGAATGGCAGACGGTGGATTCCTTCTCTGTACTCTTTCGGCCCAAGGATATCACCTTCCAGAAGTGGGATCACATGGCCTTCTCCGGTTGGACTCGTGACAACTTTCTGAATGCAGATTCGCTCTATCCGGCACTTGACGCCTTTGAGCACTGGCTACAGCCCGAGGACATTCTCTGCTGGTGGCACCAGGAGGCCTATGACCTCTATATCATGTTCACCAAGGTAGCACAGATCCGTGATCGGGCCTCTATGGTAGTATTCCTCTCCGACTACATCTACGGGTTCCTGGCCGGTCAGAAAGGTGCCGTAGGAAGTCCCTACAAGATTTGTGCGGCAAGAGATATCCCGACGCCAGAACCTGCACACTGTTCCATCAATGATGTTTTGGCGATACAGGCTCTCGTTCAAAGCATCGATTTCCAGCAAAGAAATCTGCAGGCGCCACCCAAGAAGTGGGTAAAGGACACCACTGCTCTGAAAGGATCACCGGTGTTTCCGCTTCTCTACGATACCTCAACCCAGCTGCTGCACCACTCTGATTGCGAGCTGCTTCCGGATAACCGTTACCTGCCGGCATACACTTCGTTTAAGGCACCGATCCGGAAGAGGTATAAACCCTGCGCCTGCTGCCGTGATGAATTTCTGGATGCGCTTTGGGATCGTAACCAGGACTCCATCACCCGATCTGATTACAATTATGTGTATTCCAAGCAGTCCAAGGTGTTTCATACACGAAACTGCTCGCATGTGCTGCTATCCTTTGACATTCAGGGTACCGTATCCTATGAGACCTGCTTGAAGAGCGGACGCCGGCCCTGTAAACATTGTAAGCCCGTGCCGATAGAGCGCAAGCGTATTTCTTTGCCGATAAAGCAAAACAAGCCGCAGAAAGCGGAAAACCGCAATCTGAACGGCGAAGAACGAAAGGCCCTAGGTCGGTTCAAGCGAGCTAAGGAAGAACGCGAAACAGCTTTCAAGCGCGGCGATTTGACGGAGGCTGAGCGCAATACCGTCATGGCCCTTTCGCAACCCGGTCTTGCTTTCTGGGCAAGCAAGGGGTATAGCACCTTCCACACAAGAAACTGCTCAAAGATTACTGGGCTCAACCAACTCAGGGGTTTTGCGCGGTATCAGGACGCTGTGCGAGCCGGCTTTTCTCCTTGCCGCCATTGCAGACCCAGTCCCAAGCAGGATGTAAAATTCTCAATTCCTATCACCAATAAGGAGCGACACGGCGAGACTACGGACACACTGATTCAGCTCTGTACGCAGCACTGTCTGCCCTTCGAATATGACATGCGATATTTCACGCTGCAGACCATGGCCGGCAAGTGGCGTATCGACATGAGTTTGCGGCCCGTTCGGCTGGAGCATATCAATCTCGTCACCGAGCGCGGGAACACAAAGAAGTTCCATACACAGCCCCGTCTCTTCCTCTCCCTCAAAGACACCTTTGATTACATCATGCGCCATGACAGCAAGTTGATTGAAGAGATTGTTGCCAAGGACAACCAGAGCCAGGAGCTGGCAATGGGTTAAGTAAGAAAGGCGCGGCAATGGGTAGCTCCATCGTCGCGCCAATTTCGTTTGATTCTGTTGTTAAGCAATCCTGTCATCCGTAAGTGGTATTGGGAGTATCCAAACTCCTGCCAACGAAAAGGAGTGAATAAGAATGGACAGAGAAGAAGCAGCAAAAGAGTTGATGGCCATGCTCGAAGAAGCACAAGAGGGCCCATACTATTCTGAGGAAGAAGTGCGAGCCCATCTGCTGGAAATCCTGGCCCCTCGCAACCAAGTATATATGACTGGCGACACCCATGGGCAATTTGAGCGCGTGATCGAGTTCTGCGCACGCAGAGAGGTTGAACCGGAAAACACCTTTGTGATCTTGGGCGACGCAGGGCTGAACTACTACAATGACCGCAGGGACCGAAAGAAGAAAGACCAACTTGCCCAGGTACCCATCACCTTCTTCTGCCTACACGGCAATCACGAGATGCGCCCGACCGAAGAGCTCGGTTATGAGGTCGCTGAATATCACGGTGGCAAGGTATGGATGCAGCCGGCTTATCCTAATATCCTGTTCGCCATTGACGGCGAGGTCTATGACTTCAATGGCAATTCCTGCATTGTCATCGGCGGCGCCTACAGCGTGGATAAATACTATCGTCTGGCCCGTGGTTGGAGCTGGTTCCCAGATGAACAGCCTTCCGAAGAAATCAAAGCCAAGGTGGAGCGCGTCCTCGCCGAGCGCAACTGGAAGATTGATATTGTGTTGTCTCATACCGGCCCGCTGAAGTATGAACCGACCGAAGTCTTTCTGCCCATGATCGATCAGAGTACCGTGGACAAGTCTACCGAAGTATGGCTGGAGCAGATCGAGGCGAAGCTCGATTATGAGCGCTGGTATTTCGCCCACTACCACACCGAGAAAGAAGTGGGCAAGATTCGGATCATGCATAATGACTACACTATGATCCCTCACGAAGCCTCCGTTGCGGCAGAAAAGGACATGATTCGCCGCATGCATCGTCAGGCGGAGATTGCGGAAGCGCTGGGACTTCTGGACGATGCACCAAACCAAAAGAATGGAGATGATATCTCATGAGCACCTATTATGATTTCATGGTCGAGGCCAAGTACGAGGGTAAGTGGTACAACATCGACTTCCATACCAAGGATATTGACGGCAAATTGCGGCATCAATATCTCGCCACCATTTCACGCAGTTTTATTGGACTGCTGGAGGATCGGGTGAACGGAGCATGGGCAATTAGCTTTGATGACTTGGCTGAGAGCACGCAGCAGCTTTTGCTTGCAAGCACTTTTGAAGGCCGAGAGGATAGTCTTCGACTGGAGCGCTTCTATGTTGCCGGGAATCTCGATGATTTTGAACGGCTGCTTAACGGCCCGTACCAGATGGAATACTATGTCACCCGCAACCAGATCGCAGCTTATGAAGAGCAAAAGATTGACGAAATCTACGAATACCTGACCGCTCACGAGTTGCTCGAATTGCCTCAGGCTGCCCGAAGCGAGTATGTGCTCTATCGCTGGAACGATACCTTTGCAAACACAGAGAACATCCGGGCCATGGTGGAGCGCCTGAAGTATCAGGTTGAGTGCTTCAATGATGCGCTCCCTTACCGGACGGATCAGTCCTACGGCGATCGGGCTGCCTCTCAGATTCGTGTGATCTACCGTATCACCTGAGGAGGGATCGGATGAATTATTACATTGGAGATTTGCACCTATTCAACCGCAACCAGACAGATGAAGGCAGAAACTACGACAGACGCCCGTTCGCTACGGTAGAAGAGATGAACCAGTACATCCTCGAACGCTGGAACGCCAAGATCAACAACGGTGATACCGTCTATATCCTGGGCGATATGGCCATGCGGGGTAAGAACAGTGCACTACTCGCGCTGGTTGCCCAGTTGAAGGGCAAGAAGATTTTGTTTCGCGGTAACCACGATGACCTGTCCGACTATCGCTATCAGCGGCTCTTTGAGGAAATCACTGACTACCGGGAGATTGCCGATTCCTTTGATGGAAAGACATACAAGCTCTGCTTGATGCACTATCCCATCCTGATGTGGAACGGCCAGCATCGCGGATCGATTCTTCTCTACGCCCATACTCATAATACTGTGGAAGAGGCATTCTTCCAGAAATGCGTCAAAGAGCTCAACGAGAACAAGAAACTGAATGTTCAACAAGGAAAGCCCATTCGCGCCATCAATGTCGGCTGCATGATGCCTTACATGGGCTACGAGCCGAGAACGCTGAAAGAAATCCTATCCGCGCATGAATAAGAAAGGAGTGCTGCCTGTGCTGCCAAAAGCACTGTTTTTGAGCACGATTGAGAAGATACGCCAGCAGGAGGCTCGTATTGATGAGTTCGATAAGGCCCTCAGTAAAATGTGCGATGGTTTTCCTGCCTTCGACAAGGACAATCTCTACCTGCTCGCACTGCGCGATTTGCTGAAGTACACTATGCAAGACCAGTATGACAATATCGGCTGGTGGTTATACGAAGCGCCGGATGCCGGTTACACCGTATCCTGGGAAGAAGCCGGCAAGGAAGTCTCTGTTGATTTGACTGAGGCCGGCGCCCTCTATGTAAAGAAGTCGGGATGCGAGTTTTTAATTTATAAACAAAATGACGATAATTTAAATCGAAACCAAAGAAAAATCGAATATAACAAAACGAATACTCAAAAATAGCAGGAAAGTGTGAACAAAGATCGCTGATTTTGTAAACGTTGGCACTCGTATATTGACATTGCTAAAAACGGGGTTATAATGAACACGATCTTAGGGAGAGGGATAAAGAGATCCCCCCCAAGAGATCAAATCAAATTATAAATACTCAAGCTCCGGACCGGGAGCTTCTCCCGGAACCGAGAGCGGGAATTGAATGGAGGAACAATTTATGTTACCCAGTATTTTTAGTGAGAACCTGTTTGATGATTTCTTTAATAGCGCAATGTTCCCGAAGGCCGAACATGAGCTGTACGGCAAGCATGCGAAGAACCTGATGAACACCGATGTGCGGGAGGTCGAGAACGGTTACGAGATCGACATGAACCTGCCCGGTTTTAAGAAGGACGAGGTAGAGATCCAGCTGCAGGACGGCTGCCTGACCGTCAGCGCCGCCAAGGGACTGGACAAGGACGAGGAGGATAAGAAGGGCCGTTATATCCGCCAGGAGCGTTACGCCGGTTCCCTCAGCCGCAGCTTCTATGTGGGCGAGGATGTGGAGCCTCAGGATGTGAAGGCCAAGTATGAGAACGGCGTTCTGAAGCTGTTCGTCCCCAAGGCCGAGGTCAAGCAGGTGCCTGCTCAGACCGCTATCGCCATTGAGTGACCAAATGGCCGGGGCCCGCAAGGACGGGTCCCGGCCGGTTTCTTTTAACGACGGTCCTGCGTCGTATTTCCGTCCGGGTTCCGGGCGGGGATACGAAACAAGATCGAATGGATCGACGGGAGGAAAGTTGGATCCCCCTCTTTTTCCTTAGGAGGCATGATGTATGAATAAAACCGTTTCCCGCGTGCTGTGGATCGTGGCAGGTGTGCTGCTGATCGTGGCGGGTGGTGCATGTATGCTCCATCCCGGCGCTGCCCTGAGCGGGCTGTCCTTCCTGTTAGGAATGGCCATGTTATTTTCCGGTGCGGTAGATATTATGATTTTTGCCACGGCGGGCAGCAGTATTTACGGTTCCGGATGGTTTTTGGTGGATGGCATCCTTACGGTGCTGCTGTCCATCTTCCTGCTGTGCAACCAGATGTTCACCATGATGACCCTGCCCTATATTCTGGGTATGTGGCTGTTGTTCTCCGGCATCACGAAATTTGTAAACTCCTTTGATCTGCGCCGGTTTGGAGTGCGGGGATGGGGCTGGGTGACAGCCTTCGGCCTGCTGATGGCGGCGGCTGGATTCCTCTCCTTTATGGACCCCTTGGCTGCGGCGGTGACGCTGTCCGTTCTGGCGGGGCTGTTCCTGATGATCCAGGGCGTGGTTTCCATCGCGTTCGGGTGTCTGTCCGGACGGTTCTGGATGTAAAGCTTAACAACAAAAATCCACGGTCGCACAGGCTGACTATCTTGTTGAAGAGGTTGCGCATAGAGATGCCTTGAAGGCAGTGCACGGCAGTCATGACTCATGGGAGGAAACACAATGAGTACGCAATATGAATTTATGAAACGACAGGTCGTTGAAGAAGTGGCTGCTCTTCAGGAAAAGCTAATCGCAATCCAGGCGGATTGCATCAACCGGATCAAAGAAATCCCCGTCACTTCTGACCTGGAGGACACCATGGATGAACTGCTTAATAAAATCTCAAATCAGTTCCTCTTTCAGATTGAGGAACCGGAAAGTGCGTCCGTCGTGATCGGCACAGCAAGAGCCGGTCATTTTTCCTGGAGAGTCGAGAACGGGTTTCGAGACATTTTCTCCGTAGAGCAGTGGCTCCGCGACAATCCCGAGTTCAGCATCTATGATGAATACGGTACAGCTATTACATGGGAGCAATTCAAAGAGGCTGTAGCCTGGTGTAATGGGTGAAAACTGCACTTGAAACGGTTTGTGCATTCTGACATATTGGGACCGCATTTTTTGTACAAGGAGTCGATGACCATGGAGTACAGGGGCCTTTATGTTTCTGCAACGCCAGATTGTGAGCCTAATGAAGGCGGATACTATTGTCAGGTATATGCCGACGAGGATTATGGCGACCAGATCGACGACTTTTGTATCCATCCAGATGAGCTTGAAGAGAATGATGATATTAAGCACTGGGGCAAGGTCAATATCGACGGCAGCTACCGATACTATGTTGAGAATGGTGTCATCTCTCCAGAAAACAGCGATATTTAACCACAAGTTGAATGACAAACCGAAAGAGTTGTGGTATAGTACAGTCAGAAACCAAGAACAAATCTCTACAGAAAGGACGCAGAACTATGAAGACTATTTCTTCCGCTATCTTCTATATGAGCGAATGGCAGGCTATCTTCCAGTGCGAGGAATATAGCTTTTGCGAAGCACGCCCATATCAAGATAAGCAGAAGAATATGATCGGATTGAGTACCTGTTGACCTGAAAGAATCGGTCTATCAGGATCTCCTTCTCTGAATTATTGAAGCCGCTTGTCTTGAGTGCAGACAAGCGGCTTTTTCATGCCCATGAGGCCAAATAATTCAGATAGGAGGTGTATTTGAGAATGAACATTCCAACGATCAACCTTGCTCGCACAGGCACCAATATTGTGATGCTTCGCAAAGCAGCGGGGCTGACGGTGCATGACCTACAAATGGCATTCGGCTTCAATTCCCCGCAGGCCATTTACAAGTGGCAAAACGGCACTGCGCTGCCGACTGTAGATAATCTTATCGCCCTTGCTGCACTGCTGCATGTGCGTATTGATGATATCCTCATTACCGATCACTCGGTTGCTTAATATGCAGGGAGAACTTCTCCCTGCCATACGGTCCGCTCGTCTAAATGGTTAGGACACAGCCCTTTCACGGCTGCAATGACCGGTTCGAGTCCGGCGCGGATCTCCATAATACTGGGATATTGCTAAGCGGCTAAGGCACCGGCCTTTGATGCCGGCCACTGTTGGTTTGAATCCAACTATCCCAGCCATGATACGGTACTCAAGAGGTTGAAGAGGACAGCCTGCAAAGCTGTTAATCGTCGGTTCGAATCCGACCCGTATCTCCATCTGGTGCCTTCGTCTAATTGGTTAGGACGCAAGCCTCTCAAGCTTGTAATGCTGGGTTCAAATCCCGCAGGCATCACCATCATCATACAGGGGTATAGTTTAACCGGAAGAACAGCGGTCCCCAAAACCGCCCGTGGGTGTTCGAGTCGCCCTATCCCTGCCAATATACTGGGGTGTCGCCAAATGGTCAAGGCACCGGTCTCTGACACCGGCATTTGTTGGTTCAAGTCCAGCCACCCCAGCCATATTTGGAGAGTGAACCCGGAAGGCCCGGGGACCGCCCGCTAAGCGGATCGTATCAGAAGTGATATCAGATTCGAGTTCTGCGCTCTCCGCCATATGGGTCAGTGCGCGTAGTTGGCGATCGCAGCGGTCTGTAAAACCGTGACATCTGAAACATCGTTGGTTCAATTCCAACCTGACCCACCAAAATAGAGGGGTACCCGCTTCTGGGTGCCCCTCTTTCATAATGGTCACATCATTGGCCGGGTGGTCGTAAAACAGTAAAATAAAAAAATGGTGAAAACCTTGAGTTTTCAAAGGGTGCGGCGTGACTTCGGTCACGCCGTTTCCTCTTTCATCAGCTCATTCAGCGGGATGAAGCCCAGCCCATCGTACTGGATGTGAATGTGCTGCACACGCTTCCCGCTGGATTTGTCCGGTGCGTCCACATAGATGGCGGACACCAGTTCCCGCAGTGCGTAGCCGTCCAGCTTATCGATGCCCACATACTTGTGCGCCGTCTGAATGAACTTCTCAACGTTTTCGTTCTGTCGTTCCTGTACTTCAATTTCCTGTCGCAAAGTTACGCACTCGGTCTCCAACTGCTTCTGCTCCGTTTCATAGGTCAGGCTCAGCATATCGAAGCGCTCATCACTCAGCCGTCCGCAGGCGTTGTCCTCGTAAATCCGGATGAACAGCCGTTTCAGTTCAGCGATGCTGTTTTCGTTCCGTTCCAGCCGTTTCCTTCGGATGCGGATCTGCTCACTGCTTTCCAGCCAGAGTTGTTCCTCCATCACTGCACGGAAATGTGCCTCATGCCGCAGAATGTAGCCCGTCACAGCCTGAATGTGTTTCAGGACTATGTGGCTGAGTAGGGTTTCCCGGATGTAATGAGTACCGCACTTGTCCTTGTGCTTCTAATGGAGAGAACAGTCAAAGAACGCGCCCTCCGGTCGGTAATTGTTCGTCGCCCCGTAATACAGCTTCTCACCGCAGTCGGCACAGTACACCAGCCCGGAAAAGATGCTGCTTCGGCCTGTACGGGTCTTGCGATGCCGCTGCTGGCGCACCTGCTGTACCTTCTCAAACACGGCTTCCTCGATGATGGCCTCATGTGTATTGGGGAAGATGGCTTGCTTCTCAAGGGGATTGTCCCGCTGCTTCTTGTCCCAGATGGAGTTGGTATAGGTCTTGAAGTTCACCGTACAGCCCGTGTACTCCCGCCGTTCCAGAATCGCCACAACGGTACTGCTGTGCCAGTCGCAGGGGTCCTCCGGTTTCTTGTTTGGGGTCTTGATGCCCTGCAAGGCCCTGTATGCGCTGGGCGTTAGCACCTTGTCCGCTTTCAGTTGGTTGGTGATCTGCATGGGACCACGGCCCTTCATACACAGGTCGAAGATGCGTTTCACCACATCAGCGGCTACCGGGTCAACCACCCAGCGGCGGGGGTTCTCCAGTTCTTTTACATAGCCATAGGGCACATTGGTGGTCAGGGGTACGCCTCGCTCACCCTTGGCTTTCTGGACGGCTCTGATCTTGCGGCTGGTGTCCCGGGCATAGAACTCGTTGAACCAGTTTTTGATGCCCGCAAAATCGTTGTCCACACGGTTAGGGTCAATGGTGTCGTAGTTGTCGTTGATGGCGATGAAACGAACACCGTTCTGCGGAAAGGTGAAGTTGGTGTAAAGCCCGGTCAGCGCGGAGTTGCGGCCCAGTCTGGAAAGGTCTTTGGCGATCGCCACGGCCACCCGTCCCGCCTCGATTTCGGCCAGCATGGCCTGAAAGCCGGGACGGTCATAGGTCACACCGCTTACACCGTCATCCACGAAAAAGGTTGGGTTGGGGAAGTGATGCTCCCTGGCATACTGCAAAAGCATGGCCTTCTGAGACGAGATTTGTCAAGGTTATTTTCTCCCGCTGAATACAAATGTCCAACTTTACTGTGAATAGCTCAGATATAATAAACACAGAGCCGCAGAATGGCCAGGGTTGCCATCACCGCCGCAATGATTAGGATGGTGTTTCGGTTTTCTCCGGCCACTCCGATGTCAATCATACTGGCCAGGGCAGTAGGCAGCAGCATGGCTGTCACAGCGGAGAGCAGCATCAGCGCCAAGAGGGCGGCCACATGCTTTCCGCTGAGTTTTACACGGGAAAAAATCGTACCCATAGTTTTCCTTTCTGCTCGTCGTACTCGCATTTTAGCTTGACAGGGCAAATAGCAAATGATAGTATAAATGAAACGATAGTATCATAGATGCTATGAATATCACAGAAGCAGGCGTTGTCAATAGTCCGAGCGAAAGTGGAACAAATGACAATCCTTGTTTCAATGATACGCAATTAAAGGAGACGTTTCTTATGCGAAGGACAACGGCTACAACAGACTATCTGAAAGAATGTATGGGTACAGCGTTGCTGGAACTAATGAAAGAAAAACCCATTGAAAAAATCAGTATTGAGGAGATGACTGCCAAGGCAGATGTAGGTCGCTCCACTTATTTCCGTTATTTCAAAAGTAAAGATGAAGTTCTGTCTTTCAAAATCACATGTCTGTGGAAGCGCTTTTCCGACGAACACGGTGCTACCAACTTCGCCACTGGTAGTTATGACGGCATCAGGCTGTTTTTTGAATTTTGCCTTTCCACTCGTCCTATTTGTGATCTGCTCTACTCAGCTGATCGCCAATATGTGATTCTAAACTTCTATTTACAAGAAGCGGCATCCATTGTCGCTAATGCCGATGCCAAAACGCACTACTTTATCCAATTTATTACATATGGATTGTTTGGGCTTATGAATGCGTGGGTATTACGAGGCTATAAAGAAACCCCACAGGAAATGGCACAAATAGTTTGCGATTGGGAAGCATCTTCGGAGGAGAAATAACATAGAGGGGGGTAAACATATGGGAAAAATCATTCGACGCATTCTAACAATTATTCCAGCGGTGGCTTTACAATCGCTCTGGCTTTTGCTGTTGATGAAATGGCTGACCCCTTACGCACCGATTATTGTGTCACTGCTTTCCGTTGCAGCGTTTTTCTTGGTGGTATTTATTATTATAAAGAGAGATGAAACCGCTTATAAATTGCTTTGGCTGCTGGTTATTCTGTCACTACCTTTGGTAGGAGCGTTACTATATCTGCTCTTTGGAAATAAACGGACGGCCCGCCCTCTAAAAAGGCGCTTGCAGCAAGTTCAAAAGAGTTGCAATCCGCAGCCTCTTCCAATAAAAGAAGCGCCCTTTGACGGCGAAAAACGCATGGGGCAAACAGTGCGGTGGCTGGAAGAAAAAACGCAATATCCGATGTGTGCAGTTGAGCAGGTTCGTTACTATCCGTTGGGCGATAATATGTTCCCTGATATGCTTGCCGATTTGAAAAATGCAAGAAACTCGATTTACGTAGAATACTTCATTATTGAGCCGGGGCATATGTGGGACGCAATCGTGAACGAACTGGAAGTAAAAATGGAGCAGGGCGTTGATGTACGTGTGATATACGATGATCTTGGCAGTATTTCTTCGTTCAATTTCAGTAATGTCCGTGAACTGAAAAAGAAAGGCATTCCATGTATTCCTTTTAATCCTTTCCTTGCCTTAAAAGGAACTGCAAACTATCGCGATCATCGCAAAATGCTGATTATTGACAACGAAGTTGCTTATAGCGG
Organism: Lawsonibacter asaccharolyticus; assembly: GCA_003112755.1. Taxonomy (NCBI): domain Bacteria; kingdom Bacillati; phylum Bacillota; class Clostridia; order Eubacteriales; family Oscillospiraceae; genus Lawsonibacter; species Lawsonibacter asaccharolyticus. The sequence continues at coordinate 610,459 of BFBT01000001.1, forward strand.
AGGTATCAACTTATCAGATCGGTATATCAATTTGGAACATCCCTATGGACACTGGAAGGACACAGGCTTTCGGATTACTGGTGAGCCAGTAAAAAATTTTACCCATATGTTCTTGACCTTTTGGAACGCATTTTCGCTGGAAAAAGAAGCAGGACAGCTTGCAATGCCCACATATCCCAAAAGGTATCCTGCGCCGCCGCACACATTTGATGGTTATGTGCTTAGTTACTACGATTCGCCCCTTAACCATGAAGCTACCAGTAATCAGCTCTTTATTGACTTGCTTTCTCAAAGCACGGATTACGCATGGTTTTTTACACCGTATCTTATGCTTGGCGATGACTTGATGGATGCAATGATTTCCGCTGCTCAACGTGGTGTAGACGTGCGGATCATTATGCCCGGCATCCCTGATAAGAAGCTGATTTTCCGTATGTCTCGGAGCTTTTATCAGGTGTTGCTGACTGGCGGCATCAAGATTTATGAGTATACTCCCGGCTTCGTTCATGCAAAGAGCTTTGTATCAGACGACAAAGTTGCGACGATAGGAACTGTCAATCTGGACTACCGCAGTCTCTTTCTCCACTTTGAAAACAATTCGTTCTTTTATCGTTCCAGTATTATTGCAGCAATAAAGGATGATTTCATCGCTACACAGGCAAAATGTAAAGAGGTAAAGCCCTATGATATGAAACATTATTCGCGCCGCTGGGTCGTAGATGGTGTCCTTCGTATTTTCGCACCGCTATGTTGAGGTTTTTATGAAGCATTTTCTTATGTGTCTGCTATATATCGCGGCGTTAGGGGTTCTCTCCTTTGTAGTGGGGCGCTTGATCCCGAAGCATTGGTTTCACGCCGATCGTTTTCCTTGGGTCTGCCACCCGGCAGAGCAAAAACTATGGAAGCGGCTTCATGTTCGGAAATGGCAGGCAAAGATCCCCGATATGAGCCGCATATTCGTTAAAATCATGCCGGAAAAGAAACTGACAAAGGAAAACTATGAGAACTTGCCGCGCATGATAGAAGAAACTTGCGTGGCAGAGTGGACACATATTCTGTTGTCTATCGCCGGTCTTGGACTGCTGAAAATATGGTCCGGTGTTGGCGGGGTATGTATAACGATTATCTACATTGTGCTGGGTAATTTGCCGTTTATTGTTGTCCAGCGCTATAATCGCCCACGCCTGCAAAAGCTGTTTGCTATGCAGCAAAGGAAAAAATAGGAGATTCAAATGCAAACACTAATTCTAAGCTGCAACACTGGCGCAGGGCATAACTCCTGTGCGCAAGCAGTTCAGGAAGCCTACCACTCTCGCGGAGAAATCTGCAATATTACAGATTCTTTGCAGTTTATTTCAGAAAAAGCATCCACGTTTATTTCTAATTGGCATACCCGAATTTACCGCCATGCTCCAAGGCTTTTTGATGCTGGGTATCAGCGTGCGGAATCTCACGAAGATATTTTTTGTGAGGGAACGCCGATCTATAAGCTACTTTCCTCCGGCGCAGAGCGGATGTATCAATACATCCGCTCTGCAGGCTACGATAATATTATCTGTACTCATGTATTCCCAGCCTTGGCGTTGACAGAAATGCGCCGACAGCACCCATGCTTACAGCTTGTAACGAGCCACATTTCTACAGACTATACCTGCGCTCCCTGCACAGCGGATTCTGCGCTGGACTGGTATTTCATTCCGTCCACTTCGCTGTTAGGTGAGTTTGAGCAATGTGGACTTCAACCTCAAAAGCTGATCGCCAGTGGAATCCCTGTGCGGCAGCAATTCTACCAGCGTGTGTCACAAGAAGCAGGAAAAGCCAACGCCGGAATCTCTCCTGCTCATCAGCATATTTTAATGATGTGCGGTAGCATGGGCTGCGGTCCAATGGAGGAGATTATATCGTATCTCTGCCCTTACCTCACAACAGAACAAGAACTTAGTGTTGTATGCGGCACAAATGATGATTTACGCAAAAAACTCCAAAAAAGAACAGAAAAGTATTCTCAAGTTCACGTTCTGGGAACCGTCAATAATGTGCCGCAGCTCATGCAAGCCTCAGACCTATTCCTGACAAAGCCCGGAGGTCTAAGTACATCTGAGGCAATGGCGGCAGAGTTACCAATGGTGCTTATCGATGCAGTGGCTGGCTGCGAGACACATAATCTGAATTTTTTTCTGCGTAATGGAATGGCCGTCACAGCCAATACGCCAAAAGCAATCGCAGACACCACAATAAAAACGCTAAATGCCCCAGTGCTTCTTTCTAAAATGCGCGCGGCAATGCGGTCGCAGACGGAATGTACGGCAGCCGATAAAATCTATGAATGGATATACAGTCATGCAAAGTAATCATATAAAGCCGGAAGTTAATTACCGTGAGTTCCGCATCCATAAACTTAATACACCTGAATTTTCTCACGTCAGGCTATTGCTTTACTGGCCAATTTTCGGCTTGCTGTTTTTGTTTCTTGAGCGGTTGCAACCGCAACGAAATTACTATCCCGTCTATTGTGGACTCGATGATATAATACCATTTTGTGAATGGGCGTTGATTCCGTATCTATTTTGGTTTGTCTTTCTAATCGGTACGTTGGTTTATACTTTTTTCGTCGATGTACCTGCATTTCGGCGTATGATGTATTTTGTGATAGTCACCTATACGATCACGGTTTTGATTTACCTGTTCTTTCCAACCTGCCAAAATTTGCGGCCAGAAGCATTTGTACGCAATAATCTACTTACACGCTTTATTGAATTATTCTATAGTTTCGATACCAATACAAATGTTTGCCCCTCACTTCATGTAATAGGCTCTGTTGCCGCGATGTTTGGGTTATGGGATTGCAAGGCGCTCCAAAGCGTCGGATGGAAAATCGCTGCTACATCAATCGCCGTGTGTATCAGTCTCTCCACCGTTTTTATGAAACAGCATTCTATCATGGATGTTCTCGCTGCATTGCCAGTCTGTTTCTTTGGTTGGTGGATTGCCTATAAGATACTCCCAATAATAAAACAAACCGATTTCTTACGAGGATGTAATCATGGATAAATCCTACAAAAAGCCGCTTCTACTAATCACGTTTGGGGTGATCTTATTTGCGGCATTCAACAATCTAAACTATGTTGCCAACTTTCTAAAATCGTGTATTGGCTTGCTCGCTCCGATTTTATCAGGCCTTTTGCTGGCCTTTGTTCTGAGTGTACCCGTGCGCGGACTGGCAAAGAGGCTTCGACGAAAGCTGACTAAAGCTACAGATCGGCAAATAGACATGATAAGCCTGTTACTGACGCTGATATGTGTTATTGCGATTATTGCTCTTCTGTGTGTAATTGCGATTCCACAGCTCACTGCATCTGTAAAAAGCATTGCTGCTCTTGTTCAAGAAAAATGGCCTGACTGGGTCGGCTTATTGCAAAGATACGGCATTGACACAGAGAAACTGTCGGCACATTTTGCTGCGCTCGATTGGAAATCTATTCTGCAAAGCATTTCGAGCGAAATGAACACAGTGATTTCCTCAGTTGCCAATGTTGCTGGCTCTACGGTATCTGCGATTGCTGATGTTGCAATTTCACTTGTGATCACATTCTATGTGCTAATTGGATGGCGTGAATTGAGCAGTCAAAGCAAACGGGCACTGTATGCCTACTGTAAGGAATCCGTTGCAGATAGAATTTGCCATATTTCGAAACTTGCACATGACACCTATGCGAAGTTTCTTTCTGGTCAGTGTGTCGAGGTTATGATTCTTGGAACATTGATCTTTCTTTCGTTTTCTGTTGCAGGGATTCCATATGCGGGGCTAACAGCCGTTTTAACTGCCGCCTTTGCATTCGTTCCTTATATTGGAGGATTTCTCTCCTGCGCTTTCGGCATTTTATTTACTTTATTGGCGGCTCCGAACAAGGCGCTCCTATGCTTGATCGTCTATCAGGCAACTCAGTTTGTTGAAAATCAGTTCATCTATCCGCACGTCGTGGGAAACAGTGTAGGGCTATCCCCGTTCTGGACGTTGTTGGCGGTTTTGCTGGGCGGTAAACTGTTCGGTGTCCTTGGCATGATCTTCTTTATTCCGTTAATGGCTCTTGTATCTCAGCTTCTACACGAATCAATCGAACGGCGGCTGCATACCCGCAAACCGGAGCTGTCCAATGTACAAAGCAACTCAGACGAGAATACAGACATATCTCAATGATGTAGCAGGCGTTCGAATAGTTTGTGCGTTTATTGACGATAATCGTCTGGATGAACAGATCCGCCAGGCAGTTCTTTCATTGGAAACAAAATGGACAGAAAAAGAAATTGGTTTTCAGGTAGAATTGGAGGAAGTTAAATATACTGCGAATGAAGGACTTTTTATGCATATCTGGATAAATCTTTTAGATAATGCGATTAAGTTCAGCCCTTCAAAGGGGACAATTACGATGTTTCTGAAACAAGAACAGGATTCTGTTAAGTTCATTCTGGAAGATGAAGGACCAGGAATAGAGGATGATGTAAAATCCAGAATATTTGACAAGTTCTATCAGGTAGATGGATCTCATAAAGCAGAAGGAAATGGCCTAGGTCTTGCACTTGTAAAACGGATTGTAGATAGTGCCGGAGGAACAATCAAAGCAGAAAACCGTGAATATGGTGGATGCAGATTTGTTATAGAGCTGCCAAAGCAGAAAGATGAGATTATCTAGTTTTAAGATAAATTAGAAGATGGGAGTATTTATATGACATTTTATCAGGAGTTGCAGTTAAATCAGGCAGGTTCTAAAAACCTGTTGAAAAAGAGTGAAACACTAAAAGAAAAACTATATCATATGTGGGTATATCTGGTGAAGATAGCTGCTACAATGGCATTTTGTTTTTTCTTTGTTAGTATTTTCAGCATCCTATTTGGAAATGAGAACAGCATTGTAGGTGTAGTAGTCTTATTATGTCTCATGGTGTTTAGGAATGCGGATCTGGGGATCCACACCGGACAATCTACGATGCTTTTGGCTTTGTTCTTTGTAATTATGACTGTATGTCCGCATTTAGCAAATCAGTTTTCACCGGTATTGGGAATGCTGTTAAATATTGCGGCACTGGCTGTGTTGATTCTGTTCGGATGCCATAATCCATCCATGTTTAATCAATCTACATTGGTTCTTGGGTATCTGCTGCTATATGGTTATGATGTTACGGGAAAAAGCTATCAGATGCGATTAGTCGGAATGGCTTTAGGTGCAGCACTTACCTGCTTCGTATTTTATCGAAATCATAAAAACAGAACTTACAAAAGAAATCTGAAAGATCTGATACAAGAATTTGATATCACTTCTTCCAGAACAAAATGGCAGATATGTCAGATTTTATGCGTACCGATTGTCCTTTGCATTGCAGAACTTTGTAATATGCCACGTGCAATGTGGGCTGGTATTGCGGCCATGTCCGTGATTTTGCCGTCTATGGAAGATATGCACTACAGAGTCCGTAAAAGGATTGTCGGAAATATTGCAGGTGTTATATGTTTTACAGTATTATATTTTCTGCTTCCTTCGTCAATCTATGCATATATAGGAATTCTTGGTGGAATCGGTGTAGGATTTTCAGCACAATATGGCTGGCAGGCAGTATTTAACACATTTGGTGCTTTAGCCATTGCTGCAGAGACATATGGACTACAAGGAGCGGTTAGTCTTAGAGTGAGTCAAAATGTTTTTGGTGTTGTGTTTGCTTTAGCATTTTGTGTTATATTTTATTGGTTTATGCCTAAAAAAAAGGAAAGTGAGGTGACCGTACATGCAGAGTGAAGTGAATCAGAAAGAAAATTTGAATAGAATTATTACGGTTCCTAATCTTCTTTCTTTTTTCGGCTTTGTCTGATTCCGGTAATTATATGGAGTTATTGTGTAAAGAAAAATCCTCGAATGAATGCAGGGAAGTGACCGAAAAGTACCGCACAGGACGGAGTGCATATTTATGGCTCGGACAGTTGTTTATGAGATTGTTTGCAGGACTATTATAGCAGAAAGAAGAGATGTTCGATATGTGTACAGCAGCAACTTACAAAACAAAAGATTTTTATATGGGCAGAACGCTTGATTATGAATTTTCCTATGGGGAACAGATCACGATAACGCCAAGAAATTACGAATTTGATTTCCGGTTTGCCGGGAAGATAAAAAGCCATTATGCTTTGATCGGAATGGCATTTGTTGCAGGAGGTTATCCGCTTTATTATGATGCTGTTAATGAAAAAGGCCTTGGAATGGCAGGTCTTAATTTTGTCGGCAATGCGGCATATGAAGAAGCTTTGCCGGAAGATGAAACAGAAGTCAGCCAGGTGGCACAGTTCGAGTTCATCCCATGGATCCTTACACAGTGTGCTACTGTAGCAGAGGCGAGAGAGAAGCTGGCAGCAATGAGACTGACAGGCACAGCATTCAGTGAACAGCTGCCGACAGCACAGCTTCACTGGATCATTGCAGACAAAGACTCCTGTATCGTTGTTGAGTCTATGAAAGATGGGCTGCATGTATATGATAATCCGGTAGGAGTGCTTACCAATAATCCACCATTCCCGAGTCAGATGTTTGCACTGAATAATTATGCCGGAGTATCCAGAAAACAGCCGGAGAGTACTTTTGCAGGAGTATTACAGCTTGATGCATATAGCAGAGGAATGGGTGGAATGGGAATACCTGGAGATCTTTCCAGCCAGTCAAGATTTGTGAAAGTTGCCTTTACAAAATTAAATTCGATCTCCGGTGAAGAAGAGGATGAGAGTGTAAGCCAGTTCTTCCATATCTTAGGATCCGTAGATCAGCAGCGTGGATGCTGTGAGGTGACAGAAGGCAAATATGAGATCACGATATACACGTCCTGTTGTAATACAGCAAAAGGTATTTATTATTATACGACTTATGATAATCATCAGATCACAGCGGTTGACATGCATGCGGAAAATCTGGATTCAGATCAGCTGATCTGTTATCCGCTTCTGTCCAAGGGCGAAGTCAGATGGCAGAATAAATAATACGAAAATGCACGGAGAAAGCATAACGCAGAACAACAGGAGGACAATATCGAGATTGTATGGAATGCAGATGTTAGGTTGATAATTGTGCAAGCACCGCCTGCACAATTTGTGCAACAAAAAAGAGGAGCCAGTCCAGACTCCTCAAAGGTACGTTATTTCAAAAAGTTGCTCTTGTGTTCCAGCGCGTGCAGATTATGATAGTCCTCATAAATAAGTCAATTTTGCAGATAAAATTAGCAACTCAGGAAAAAATGATTTGCTTGGAGAAATCGAAACGATAAGCTGAGATAATGGTTTCTCTTCTTTAGTGAGCCTATGAAATGACGAAATGTGGCTCGCCACATCAAACAGCCGATAAAATGACAAAACAACTCGGCCATGCAGCCAAAACACTCCGGCTATCCGACAAAACAGCCCGGCTTTTTTTCGTCAAATCAGGTCGGCTTTAACAAAAAGGTTGCCTCACATTATTGCGTGAGGCAACCTTTTCGTTATTCAATATGGTCGTTGATCCAATACCGAAGCTCCGTTTCGTCCTTTGTGCCATCCGCGATACCAATGAACATATCGGCCAGCTCATTCTGCTCCAATTGGAACTGATATCCATTCCATTTGAGTAGCAGTTGCGTGACCATGGCGCCAATTCGCTTATTGCCATCGATAAATGCGTGATTGGACGCTAACCCAAACCCAATACGAGCGATTTTCTCTATGTCAGTTGGAAAAAGATCTTCTCCTCCAAATGATTGAAGGGGTGCGGCAATAGCCGCTTCTAATCCAGCACGATCACGCAGACCATCAATGCCACCAGAAACTTGAATGATACGGCTATGAATCGCTACGACATCTTCTGCTGTAACCCAAATCATTCTGCCATCCTCTTATAGTCAGAAGCGAACTCGCTCAATAGTTGATCGGTGTCCGCCAGCATTTTTTCGCGGCTCACAGCTGTTACAGGCTCCTGAATCGTGACAGCAAAAGGCATGCCTTTTGCTCGAACAAAGGCATTGGCAAAAATATTAAAGGCAGTAGAAGTTGACATGCCCAGTGCATCACAGATGGCTGCCATTTGCGCTTTCACTTCAGAATCAATGCGAAAAGTCATGTTGGAATCCATGTTCAAGCCTCCTTTGCACTACAATAATACTACATAATATGTGCATTGTCAATCCGGTCGTTTCTTGATGATGGTCGGATGCGGCTGATCCAAAGGGAATTGATTATTCGACATAGTTCGATTATATCACAGAACGGCGACAACAGTGTGGCGCGGTTTTCCTTTTTTGCTCATTATGATCGATTTGTTGCATTTTCGACCGTTAATCCGTAAGACTTACCAGAATGGAGGTATGTCTATGTATCCGCGCACGATTATTGACTCACTATCGGCAGTTCCTAACAGAGATCAACTCACGCATAAAGATCTACACGCACATTTCAGCACTGGTCAATCGATTCTTCTTTCTGGTTCTGGGAGAGATAAGAAGTACGGGTACCGCAATGGTATCCAGACGGATCTTGGAGACATCAGGAACGATGTCTGGCTCGATTTGGTGCGTGAGCTCATTGTCCGGAGCCACGAAGAAGACTTGTTCGATAAACTCCTGGAGTGGGAGAAGGAGCACACCTATTGGTTAAAGACGAAAGCAGAACTGGAGCATTACACGCTTGAGCTCTACGCTGCAAGGATCTTTGACAACCCGAAATGGGTTGACTATGAAGCTTTTGCCAAGCACTATGGCTACCAGCCGCAGTCCTATGAGGGGTAAACAACTCAATGCATCGGATATACATGAAAACGGCAATGCCACATTGTGGCACTGCCGTTTTCTTATTGCCTTTTTTCAGTTCACGGTCTATTGACTACGCCAACAAAGAGTGGAAGTCCATCTGCACCAGTAATGGCGAATAAGAACGGTCGATCCAATACGAAGTCCATTTCCTCTTCAGGTGGCGCCGCAGCACCAGCCATCATCATGACGGTATATGCCGCTGCGGTAACCCCCTCTTCATCGATGGCAACGCGGGCTGCATGGTCGGCTTTGGAAAGGAATATCTCTGCAACTTTCGAAGTCATGGGACTGAAATCGGCCACCGTGGCATCGAATACACCGGTAATACCCAGCGCATTCAGGCCATCACGCAGGTCAAGATCAGAGACAACATCAAATTTGGGAACGGACATATTCACGATCAGGTGCTTGCTGTTCTCCCAGTTTCCATTGCTGTTTAGGAACTCCATCGTTTGCTCATCGGCAAGCAGATCATCCATAGCCACGCCATCATCAGGCAGGAGGAACCACATTTTGCCGCTGCCCTCCAGGCTCAGAGCAACAGCGCCGAACTGATCTGCCCAGTAATAGGTGTTGCTGCCGCCCTTGTGCATGAAGTCGCACTCCACGGTCTCTCCATCAGCACTGAACAGATGGAACAGGCCCTTTTCCGTTCCGGCCTCATTGAACTCACTGTGCCACTTGGCTCGGTAGTAGATGGTAGAGGCCAAAGCCATAACGGTCTCGGGGTCCATCGACAGGCCATCGGCCTGCGCTTCCAGCAGTCCTCCGGTCTGCTCATTGATCCAGTCCCGCAAGGCCTGATTAAATTCCTCGCTGCCCATCTCACCACGGAAGGAGGACGCATAGTAATTCTTTGCCAGACTGTCCATTGTGGACTGGTTGAAATTTACGGACTCATTCAGCCACAGGGAGTTTGCCAGAATGCTTGTCACGGCGCCGTCATTGCTGTAATTGGCGTTCCAAACACTGGCCGCCTGGGAGCGCAGAGCCTCAATGCTTTCACTTCCTAGAAGGTCAAGGATCTGCTGGCGGCTTTCACTGTCCGTCACCTCTGCCAGCATGGCGAGGGCCATGTAAACACTCAGAGGAGAGTATACCTTGTTCTCCCCGTTGGAATTGCTGAGAAACTCTCGGATTGAACTGGCGAAGAACGGTTCCAGACCGTCTGCATAGCCTTCCGGCTGACTGCGTTGGGCCTTTCTGTCCGACTGCCAGGCGTCATAGACCACATCAAAGCCATCGCTGTCAAACTCACCGGTCTTTTCATCAAAATACTCCATCTCGTTTGGGTAGGGAGCCATCTCCGGATAGCTAGCCAGTGCCAGAGCATAGGCCGATGCGGAGTTGTTTGGTTTCTTTTCGTCCATATTGGTATCTCCTGCGCAGCCTACCATAGAAATCAGGCAAGCCGCTGCGAGGCATAGCGCTACAATTCGTTTCATACTGCGTACCCTCCTTAGTCTACGATGGTGTCTGTGCAGATTACCTGCGTTATGATTTCCATAGCAGTCTCGCCGTAGCGTGACCACCAGCTATTTACACCCTGGGTCGTTGCCACAAAGTTGCCTTTGCTGGCAGGGTAACTGATAAAGTTCCAGATAGCACCGCCATCGTAGGTGCCCATGGAACCATTTCCAAATTCCTTCATTGACAATCCGGTGCCACAGACGCCGAATGTAGGCCAATATTGGAAATCGATCCATCCATCTTCACCAGCGGGCCGGAAACTGACGCCATAGCTCATGCCATCGGCACTGTATTCCTCAACCTTGTATTCCCAACCAGAAAGAAGCGGCACACTGACGCCAAATCCGCCGTGTTCGTAGGAAACATTACTTGTGTCAGCGGCGTCCACGAGATCAAAGCCTGCATAATAGGTTTTGGTGTCATAATCACCGGTACCCCGGAAATCCATAACCGATTTGCTGATCCGGTAGGAACCTGCGGGAAGCTCTCCGTACAGGCGGCTCCAATTCACTTCCCATTCTGTTTCCGCATTGTTAGGGATCATCCATGCTTCTGACGTCCAGGCAAGCTCATACTCCATAGGAAGCAGCTCGACCGCAACCCACTCGCCATCCTGCAGCATTTCGAGTCCGTAGTAACTGCCGGTCTGCAGCTCACCGGTTGGTTCTCCATCTTGCTGCGTACAAACAATGGTCAATCCAGACGGGGTAATATTCTTTGCAGTAAGCTTCACTCCCCAGGGATCCTGATAGGCGCTTATCGACGGAGTACGACTGATACCAACAAGACCGGATATTGCCGGAGTGCGTTCGCTCTGTTTTCCATTGATCCAAACCTTGTCGGTGGCCTTGATCACATCGCCCATCTGCACTTCAAGGAATAGATGCCACTGAGCCATATCCTCTGTTCCTGCCTCAGGGACCTTACGGTCAATCGTAATGTCCCACCCATCCAATGCACCGTTCTCAATACGGTGACGACGCACATCTGTAATCTCATGCCGAATTGATCCGCTGCCTTCCTGCAGTACGATCAGAACAAGATTCTGCCGTTCAAAATAGGCGTTATCGTATTTGTCGCAGGCATCCAAAAAGCCGATTGTGCTGTCGGAGTAGACTGTCTCTCTTCGTTCCAGACTATAAATGTCCTTGTATGCCTCGTAATAGGCTTCCAATTCCGCTCTGGAACTGATCACGGTGTGGTAAGGATAGCCATCTTCAGGTCCGCCATTGGTCCGGATGTACTGCGCCTCAAAAGCGTATGCTCCCGGTTCAGGCGTCACGGAATCTGGATCAGCTTCATTTCCTACAATGGTCCATCCGAGTTCCGTAAGCTCTTCTATGACCTGTTCCGGAATATCGGCCTGCGTACCGTCTTCCAATTTCACACACCAATACGCACCGGTCCTGCCTGGATAGGTATCCGCAATCCCATCGTGGAAGATCAAAATCTTATCGCCGGTCCCCAAGCCAGAGAACAGACCTTCCTTATCCTTTCGGTTGCTCATGATAATGGGTGAGTTTCCATCGATGAACATATACGATCCGTTGTCCGCTACTAAGCAGCGTCCGACAGAGAAACTCATGGAGTGATTTATCATATACCAAAGGCCACCCGCACAAAGTAGCAGTATGACTCCTATCACACAGAGGGGAATAACCCATTTCTTTTTCTGTTTCATATCAGCAGCCTCCTTTTCATATCAGCCATGAATCCCTTATTGATATAGACGCAAAAATAGGGAAAATGTTCCCTTGTGATGCGATTTAGAGAGTTGCCGGAACAAGTGAGTAGCATAATCGAAGTCAAAGGCAACCTCACGATCGTCACTTTGCTTCATCACTCATTATACGACCATCGACAAAACCCTACAACCCACCTAAGTTCCTGTGCATACCAAAACGGCAATACCTGCTTGGTATTGCCGTTTTGGTATTAACTCTTCAGCTGTCTATCCTTTGCAAAGGCCATCAGCGCCTCATGCTCGTTGGGGATCTGCTCATCCAAGACTGCATCCAGGCATTCCTGCAGCACACGGCCAATGGTCGGTCCCTGAAAGCCCAATGTCATCATATCATGTCCATTAACTGCCAAGTCCTTGAGTGTGAAGCAGCTCTCTTCCTGCAGGATCTCATTGATCATTTGCGATACTTCCTCAAAGATTGCGATCCGGTGTCTGCAGATGGCCGATTGACCAAGCGTATCTGCCTTGTGCAGCTCGATCAGTTGCCGGGTAGCATCCTCACCGTGCTTGCTCAAAAGCCGTTTGATTGGCTTCCTGTCGGCCGTGATGGGCATGTCATGATAGCGAACGAGTCTTACAATTTGTTCTTTGCTGGCGTTATCGAAGCGAAGTCTACTGAGGATACTCTCCGCCATTGAAGTACTCTGATCCGAGTGCCCGAAGAAGTGGCCAATGCCATCCTCGGCGAGCGAGAAACAGGAAGGCTTCCCAATGTCATGCAGCAGGGCTGCCCAACGAAGCACCGGTTCAGGGGTGATACTTTCAATGACCGCGATGGTATGGTCCCAGACATCCTTGTCATGATGTGGATTATGCTGCGGAAAGCCAAACATGGGTGTGAGCTCCGGGATCGGGACGGCCAGCACATCGGCGAAGTCCCGCAGAACACCTGCCGCGCCCTGAGCGCAGAGCATTTTGGTAAGCTCAACCAGAATGCGCTCCGCAGCGATACCTTTGAGCAAGTGCTTGTTCCTGTGGATGGCCGCTGCCGTGGCAGCTTCGATCGTCATGCCATACACGGAGGCGAAGCGAAGGGCTCTGAGCATTCTCAGGCCATCTTCCTGGAATCTCCGATCTGGATCTCCCACGCAGCGGACAAGGTCGCCGGCAATGTCCGCCTTGCCTCCTACGAAGTCAACAACACCTGTCCTGGGGTTGTAGGCCAGAGCGTTCATGGTGAAGTCCCGGCGCTCAAGATCGTCCTTCAGGCTGCGGGTAAAGCTGACTGAGTCCGGATGCCGATGGTCGGAGTAGTCCCCGTCAACGCGATAGGTCGTGATTTCTAGAGGCTCTTGGTCGATCACAACAGTTACAGTCCCATGCTTCAAGCCAGTCTCAATCAGGTGGTAGCCTGTAAAGATCTCCTCCACCTGCTCTGGGAGCGCGTTGGTGGTGATGTCCCAATCCTTTGCAGGACTGTTGTCACGCACATAATCACGCACTGCGCCACCAACAAGGTACGCCTCATAGCCGGCCGCTTCAAGCATCTCAAATGCTGTATTCACTTGTGGTGGCAATTTCATCATAAGATCACATCTCCAGTGCGGCGAGGAACAGCGCATTGAGTTCCTCCCAGTCCTTCGTGATTTCTCTCGGATGCTGCTCCACCAGAGCACGCACCTCTGCAATGCTCCGATCCATGTAAGCGTTGAGGATATCGATTCTCGGGATCATCTTCACCTCAGGGGAGTTCATCTTCAGATCAAGCAGCTTCGCAACGGTTTTCTCCAGGTAGTCCGGAAGCTGGCTCGCCGCCAGTTCAGAAAAGAGCATTGGGGGCGGAGTACCTTTTTCAAGGATCCACCGGCAAGCAAGGATTGGCCGCAGTACATAGAAGTACTTCTTGGCCTTCACCATGTCGCCGCGCAGGTATTCTCGATAGTTTCCTTCCGCCATCTGCAGATAGTGCCAAAGGCCACTCTTGGACGAGAAGTAGCGCCGCATGACGGGCTTAAACGCCTCAGTGAAGTCAGTGGTCTGATACACGATGGGAGAGGAAAACCACTCAAATACGGTGGGGTTGGATTTATGGAGCAACTTCAGTGTCTTGTCCACATCCCAACCGTTGATGTCCAGAACACCATTGATGGGCAGCTCGATCACATCACGGACCCGGTTGAGCCTGAGATAGCTCTCTCTGGGGCGCACATAAATGAAGCGCACATCATAGTCGCTGTCCGGAGAAGCAAAGCCCCAAGCACGGCTACCGGACTCCACGGCCAAAAGGATGCGGCAGTTCTCCCGCTGCTCGATTTCATGAAGCTTTTCTTTGATCAATGCTTCCACGGTCAACACCGCCTTTCATCATTGTATTTCAGTCTGCTGCCTTAAAGTTATAGACAGGACGGATCCGCTCAATAATCTCCGCAGTAGGGCCGATTTGAGCGACGATCTCCTCCATGCTCTTATAGGCCATGGGAGACTCGTCCAGCGTGTCGGGCACAACACAGGTGGTGTAGATACCCTCCATTTCCTTCTGAAACTCCTCCATGGACAGAGCATTGAAGGCCGCCTTGCGGCTCATCAGCCGGCCGGCGCCATGAGGTGCGGAGCAATTCCAATCCTCGTTGCCCTTGCCGCTGCAGATCAGGCTACCGTCACGCATGTTGATGGGGATCAGCAGCTTCTCGCCGGCCTTGGCGGAGACAGAGCCCTTACGCAGGATCATGGCGTCCGTATCAATATAGTTGTGGATGGTGGTGAAGGTCTCCACCGCCGTGAAGCCCATGCCAGTCATGATAACATCCACCATGGCCTTGCGGTTGAGCATGGCGAACTGCTGTGTCAGCTTCATATCGTGGATATAGTCCTCGAACAGCTTACCCTCCACATAGGCCAGATCTTTGGGGATATTCAGCTCGTGCTCCTTCTTGAGCGCCTTGATGGTCTTCTGGATCTCCTGGAACCGGCCCTCGGCCTTCAGCTGGTCAATGGCGGCTCGAACTTGATACTGGGCGCCGCCCCAAAGGGCACGCCGACCCTCATTCTGGTAGTGCTCAGCCACCTCGGTGCCCAGATGACGGCTGCCAGAGTGGACCACCAGGAACAACCGGCCATCCTCCGCGCGATCCACCTCAATGAAGTGGTTGCCGCCACCCAAAGAGCCGATGCTGCGCATGGCCCGGTTAAGATTGACTTGATCTGTGCAGCGGAGGTGAGTCAGATCGATCTCAGCGTTCAGTGCATGAGGAATGTCTCGAACCTCACGGCCATAGGGGATCTCCCTGCGGATTAGGGCGTCCAGCTTCTCAAAGTCGACCTCCCGCTCACGAAGCTCAACAGTCTCCATACCGCAGCCGATATCGACGCCAACCATACCGGGCACGATCTTGTCCTGGATGGTCATGGTGGTACCGATGGTACAGCCCTTGCCAGCGTGGACATCGGGCATGATCCGGATCTTGCAGCCGGCAAACTCGGCCTGATCGCAAACGGTCTGGATCTGCTTGCGGGCTGCCTCCTCCAACTCGGGGGTGTAACAGACCGCAGTATTATATAAACCTTGAATCGTAATCATAACGATTTCCCTTTCCTTCATACTCTTTATTTTACGGTTCATCTCTGCCAACAGCAACACTTTTGTTGGGAAAGAAAAAGCAGGAGGCGATAACATACCTGCTATCACCTCCTGCGTCAGCTCTATTATGCCACGATCGCCGCGTAACGCTCGGAACCCAGAACATCCACCATGAAGGCATAGGGGGAAAGAATGCCGGCTTTCAGCATGGAGAAGATTCGGGGATTACAGCCGGATACCAGCGCAACGCCCTGGTCGTTGATCTTGACGGGCTGCTGCTGATTACGGCTTGCCACATTCCAGAACATCACCTCGGGCAGCTGGTAGCCATGTTCCTCGAAGAGCCGCTGCGCATACTCGAAGTTGGTCAAGGAGCAATCTTCAGTACAGTAGTCGAACTCCATATCGGAGATAATGAAGATCTTGGCAGGCATATCCTTCTGGGGCACACGGTTCTTCACGGCAGTCTTGAGGATCAACTCAAACACACGCTGGATATTGGTGTTGGCGACCTCGTTGAACTGGTGACAGTACCGCACCTTTTCGTAGATATCCTTGCCCTTAATCTCCACCAGCTTGGGATTCTCAGAGAATGTGATGAAGTGGTTTTGGAATGCGCCGGTGTTGCGCTCGGCATAGTAGATACCAAGAGACAGCGCCACAGTGGCGGGGATGGGATCAGCACCACCGTACATGGAGCCGGAGCCATCAATGACGACCAGAGCGTTCTCACCGCCAGTGAAATCCTCCTGTGTCTTCCATGTTGCGTCAATGGCCTTGCGCTCCTGATCGGAGATATCGCCGCGACCGAAGAAGGGCTTGATCATCTCATAGGGCGTCAGGGTGCCAGTGTGGAGCTGCTCCGTACCCTCGGCGACACGGCTCATGAATTCATCATAGCGGTCTCCATCATTTCGCATGAAGGCCTTACGATACTTGAACATGGCCTTGGAGGGCTGCTTGGAGTAATCGAAGGTGTAGTCTTTTTCGCGCAGGTTGTTCTCGATGATGCTGATCTTGGCGCGCAGGGCGCTCAGCGTTTTGCGGTACTGGGCGTCGTTCATTCCCAGTGATTGGGCAATTTGTTTTGCCTGCCGGATCGCATCCTCGTTGGAGGCATTGACGGAAGGAAGCCACTTGGCCAGCAGCGACACGGACTCGCCAGCCTCCAGAGCGGCACAGTCGGCTGCCAGCTGCTTTTTGATCAGATGCAGCACCTTGCCTTCGCATGTGGTGCCCATCAGGACCAGCAGGTCATCGTAGCGTCCATACTCTGCAATGTACTGGATGTTCTTCTCCAGGGATCGCGGCTCGTTGTTGGCCAGCCACTTCAGAATGGTACGGAAGACACGGCGCTCGCCGATACCGCCACGAATATCTCTCGCAAAGAACAGGGTCTTCATGGCCAGATCAGCGTCTTCGGCATAGGCGCGGAGGAAGCGATTCGTGATCTCCTCGTCACGCTCTCTGCGCAGGGCGCCGATCGTAGCGAACAGATCCAGACATTCAGACTGGGTGGTTCGATATGTAACTGCGCCATTTTCCGTATGGGTCATATTTGCTTCTTTCTTTAGAAACTTCAGCATGGAAATCACTCCTCCGTGATGAATTGGTTATACAAGGCACCATCAGGGATTTGAACCCGAAAGTACGATTTCTAGTCGTAGTTGTTACCAAGAATTGCTGTTGGTGCCTTTCACAAGATGCCTGACATATCGCAAGTCCTAAGCCGCCAGTTGACCGGCGCCCTGACCTCTGCATCGGATCGGATTCAAGACCGTTGGGTGTTGCTGTGGGCATCTTTATTGATAAAACAAGGCACCATGTGAAGTGGGAATCGAACCCACGAACGACGGGTATGAACCGCCTGCTATAACCATCTTAGCTATTCGATCTTTGCTGTTGGTGCCTTTTTGTCTAAGGAGTGAATACATCATCCGGGTGGGGCTCGAACCCACGACACAGAGATTGGGGTCTCCCGTTCTACCATCTGAACTACCGGAGATGTATTCGACAAGACGCTGTCCTTTATCATCATAAAGGGGGTCTCACCCTTTGTCGGCCTGCCCCGAAAGCAGGTGCTCCTTCGTTGAGCTAATGTTAATAGATAATGCTGTTAGCGTCTTTTACAAAGCGCATTCTTTATTCCGGAGAGGTTACTACGCCAGACCAGAACAGCGTCTATAATTAAAAGTCATATGCATGGGTTTGCTGTATGCGCTTTTCGTGATTTAAGAATACTGCCTGTTCAGAGGAAAAACACGGAAAAAAAGTTGCGAACTCAAGAGCAACTACCTAAAAGTCTGCGAAAAATTGGTTCAAACCCATTCCAGACCGCAGTTGGCAAGGAGCTGTTCTTTCATTTGGACACCTCCTGTGGTAAAATGAGGCCATAAACTGCAGGAGGTGGATTTCGTGGCATATAGTGAGTTGGTCAAGAGTTTTGAGCGTATCCGGAGCTACATGCGCGAATTCTATGTCTATGGGTTTAAGAGTCGGGAAGAGTACAGCATCAAGAGTGCCCGCAGCTACGATAATGAGCGGCGAAGAATTGAGAGTTGGATCGGCGACTTTATGTCCTTCCATCAGGACACATCCGGCAAGAATGTATTCCTCTCGGTTGACAGCAGACGGATCCCACACAACCCGCTCCACAAGGCTTTTAAAGCCAAAAGCTTTACCGATAAGGACATCACCCTCCACTTCTATGTGATGGACCTGCTGGCCGATGGCAGCGCGCTTTCTTCCAGAGAGATTGTCGATTGCATCAATGATGACTATCTCTCTCATTTCAGCGGCGCCTTCTCTCCAGACGAATCCACCGTGCGGAAAAAGCTCAAGGAATATGAGGCGCTTGGTCTGCTAAGCTCCGAGAAATGCGGTCGTGAGGTACTCTACCGGAGAACGGATGATAACACCGTTGATTTGAATACCTGGGCAGACGCCCTATCCTTTTTCTCCGAGGAGGATCCACTCGGGGTGATTGGCTCCTTCTTGATCGATAAATTGGAAAAACCTTCTGATAGCTTCCGATTCAAACATCACTACATGCTCCACGCCCTGGACAGTGATGTCCTCTGTGATCTGTTGGCGGCAATCGATGAAAAAAGAGCTGCGGAACTGACCGTCAGGAGCCTGCGGAGTGGCCGCGACTATCAAAGGACGGTTTGTCCTCTGAAGATCTATGTCAGCACCCAGTCCGGGCGCCAGTATCTGCTCGGCTACCATTACCGGGGGCGGCACTTATCTTTCTTCCGGTTGGATGCCATCAAAAAGGTCACGATTGGGAATGTCGAGAAACACTACAGCAAGTACTTAGGGTACCAGGAGAAGTTTGACCAGCACCTTTGGGGTGTCTCAACGGGTCCCGACCATAATTTGGATCATATTGAAATGACGGTCCATTTTGACCCGGGCGAGGAATTCGTGCTGCACCGCCTGGAGCGCGAGAAGCGCCATGGTACAGTCGAACTATTGGACTCACAGACTTGCAGGTTTTCAGCCGATGTCTATGATGCCTCAGAGATACTGCCCTGGCTGCGCACCTTCATCGGCCGCATTGTAGATCTCAAATGCTCCAGCCAGTATGTTTTGGATATGTTCCAAGAAGATTTGGCTCGGATGGACGCTCTGTACGGAGGTGGCAACGATGTTATTCAGTGAGATCTACGGAAGCTATTTCAATGTCGTCGCAGCTGTCCTTTCCGAAGCATCCGATGGGAAGTTGACAGATCGAAGAATGACCGAGCTTGTCCGGGAAAAGGCTTTCGCGGAAAGCGCGCTTGCAATTCCGGCAGCGCTGAAATCCGGAACCTGGCCTTTACTCGATCAGGAGTATCATTCCATACTTCACCACAAGCCAACCATGCCTTTGACAATGCTCCAAAAGAGATGGCTCAAAGCGCTGCTGTCTGATCCCAGAATCGCTCTGTTTGATCCGGACACGACCGGGCTGGAAGATGTTGATCCGCTGTATGCTCAGGACACCTTCATTCTCTTTGACCAGTACGCGGACGGAGATCCGTATGGGGATCCCGCCTACATAGCTTGCTTCCAAACAGCACTGAAGGCAATTCGAAAGAAGAGAAAACTGCGTATCCGGTTCCGTGGCCATACCGGCGCCCGCCATTCGATCGAGTGTATACCTTACCGCCTGGAATATTCCGCCAAGGACGATAAGTTCAGGTTACTGGCAACCGGCAAGCGACGGCTCAACACGATCAATATGGCTCGTGTGCGTTCATGCGAGTTGCTGGATGCCTATGATCCCAAATCCATCACGCTGCCTCAGGAAAATTCCGAAGAGCTTGTAATGCTGCTTCATGACGAGCGCAACGGGCTGGAACGTGTGCTGCTACACTTCTCCCATTTTGAAAAAGAGACTCAGAAGTTGGCCGATCGGCTCTATCAGATCAGGCTCCGTTACGACAAGGACGATGAGACCGAGATGCTTATTAGGGTGCTGTCCTTCGGCCCGGTGCTGGAAGTCATTGAACCAAGCGCTTTTGTCACGCTGATGAGAAAGCGGATTGCCGTTCAGAAACAGCGCTTCTGCCAATAATTCTCCTAAGCACAGAAAAAACCATCATTCGTCAGAAAGGCTGCACGAGAAATGACTGATAACGAAACCAATTTGACCTTACTGAATGTGAATCAGATTGTGAGCCTATTGTCCCGGGCCTATATCAAGCTCATCAAAAACGGTACCCCACTAAAATCTTTTCCCTCCGTGATGCTGTGGGGGCCTCCGGGTATCGGCAAATCCCAGGGTGTTCGTGAGATAGCGGGCAACATCCAGGCTAAGACCGGAAAAAAGGTTTCCATCACAGATGTACGCCTGTTGCTATTCAACCCGGTAGATCTCAGAGGCATCCCGACGACCAACGCGGATAAAACCCTATCGGTGTGGCTGAAGCCTCAGATTTTCCAGATGGATGAAAGTGAAGATGTGATCAACATCCTCTTCCTAGACGAGATCACCGCCGCACCGCAGTCGGTGCAGGCCGCTGCCTATCAGATCACGCTGGATCGCGTTATTGGTGAGCATAAGCTGCCGGAGAACTGTATCGTCATTGCCGCTGGCAACCGCGTTACCGATAAATCCGTTGCCTATAATATGCCACGCGCATTAGCCAACCGTCTCTTGCACATTACTGTGAAGGGCGATCCTGACTCCTGGCACGACTGGGCTGTCAAATCAGGCATTCACCGCTTTGTCACCAGTTTTCTGGAGTATAACCCAACCGCTCTCATGCGCTCCGATAGCCCTGAATCCACCTTGGCTTTTCCAACACCTCGTTCCTGGGAGATGGTCAGCAACATCCTTACCAATATCTCAGAAAACATGGACGCAATTCAGCCTTTGATATCCGGCTGTATCGGGGCAAGCGTAACTTACAATTTTGCGAAATGGTGCACTCTGTTTTCAAACCTGCCTTCAATCGAAGACATCTTCGCCGGAAAAAAGACTGCTGTTGAGAAGTCTCCGGAAATGCAGGAGGCCCTTAGGGCTGAGATGGTCGCCTATGCGCATCAGCATCCGGAAAAGGAGCTCATCAACAACTCTATAGTATTCGCTTGTGATCTTCCTTGGACTTTCCGCACCAACCTCCTCCATGATTATCAGCTCATCCCTAAGCTCCGCCCCATTCTTGCAGAAAACGCAATATACCTGGATGCGGTTAAGGCAGGCATGAAATGACTGATAAGCGAATCAATAAGCTCAAAAGAAAACTCCAGGAGGCCCGGTATCGGCTTCTGACACGGGAGCCGGAGTTGGCGGCGCCGCTGGTAGAGATGTTGTTTGTCACCAATGTGGATGTGCGCCGGATGTCAACAAACGGGAGTTGCATCTACTTTGACGCGAGCTGGTTGGAAAAGCTCGACGACAACAGCTTGGATTTTGCGCTCTGCCACCAGCTCATGCATATCCGGTTAGGGCATCTCTCACGCCCGCAGTTTTATAAAGGTGACCGTTTTCACTTTGCCTGCAATATCGTTGTCAACTCCTCGCTTATCCGGTATGACTTCACGGATGACAAGCTCCCTGGAATCGGCGAGATCCACCATGAGACTTTTTATCCCAAAGTTGAAGGCTGCGAGTTGACGCCTTACGAGGCATTTCAGATGACACCTTTGGATCCTTCCACGTTGAGTGATGCGCAGCGCCGCAATCTCCTGCTGGATTCAGATGAGTGGTGGGATAGGCCGAACGCCCGCACCGAGGATGGGGTCCTGATTCTCAGCCCGGATGACCCTGATCCCGATGACCTAATTCCATCTGAGCGCATTCGAGGAATCATCGAGCGAGTGTGCAAAGGGTTCCGCAAGCAGGAGATGCCTGAAGTATATCGCCCGGAAGCAGATGATGATGACGAACTGGACGATCTCATCTTCGAGTATACAACACGCCCGAGTGCGAATCTCAAAGAGGCAATTCGGGAAATCCGGGGTTCAAAGGACCGCGATGCAGAAAACTATGACAGTAGCACCCTTTGTGAGCGCGTCCTTCACCGATCGAAAATCACGACTCACGATTGGCAATCTCTCTTGAACCACTTTATCATGGACGAAACAAGGGACTACAGCTTTACCCCTCCCGATCGCAGGCTGCAGGACCTGGACTTCTTTCTGCCGGATTACAACGAGTCTGAAACGCCCAGGCTCAATGTTTTGTTCATGGTTGATATCTCTGCCTCTTTGAAAGATCAGGAAGTGGCCATGGCCGCCGCCGAGATCTGCGCAGCTATTGAGCAATTCGGCGGGATGCTTAGCGGCTCCATCGGTTTCTTTGATTCGGAAGTCCGACGGGTAGTTCCCATTACCAGTGCGGAAAACCTGCTGCAACTGAAGCCATATAGCGGAGGCGGGACAAGTTTCCAGTGCATTTTTGATTATGTTCGGGAACATATGTCTGACAATGTTCCTTCAGAAATCGTCATCATGACAGATGGGAAAAGCGATTTCCCGGAATATGAGGCCTCATCCGGCATACCTGTGCTCTGGCTGCTCACCAATAACCGTGTTAGGATCCCCTGGGGGCAGGCGGCGTACTTCCGAAAATAGGAGGTATTTGTGCATACACAGGAACAACGTATTAGTCAAAATGCATTGACTTGCCAATTCCGGCCATTAACGGTACAATATGAGCACAGAATCATCACCATGGAGGTATTGCAATGGCAACGGATAGCACCCTTCAAAAAATAGCCGATAATCTTCTCGCGCAATTCGACAAGACTCTACTTGATAATTCAACAGATTTTTCTTCTTGCGACCAAATATTGAACGCAGCTCCCTCTGAACACAAAGGTGGGTTGGAGTCCCTTTACTGTGATCTACTTTTGGACGCACTTATTTCGGGTTACTACAGGTATTCCGAGATGGACACCAAGCAGTTGGTCGATGACCCACTATATACAAAATTCAAGAAAATGGTATATGGACTCGATAGATCGGATCCATACAATTTGCTGTACTACGCCATTATTGATTTGGTATCCGGAAAGAAAGAGAATGTTCTTCAGTACTTGTCGGCTTACCTAGATGAAAAAATCAAAAGCCTCAAAACAGAGTCTGGGATATTCACAGCTGAGGATTTCACATACATTCTGGTGGTTCCACTGAAAGAGGGCTTTCCCGGTATGTGGAGCGCCATAGGAAGAATGCTGGATAGAGACGATGTTGAAGCAGGAATCCCTGAAATGTGTGCTGCTCTGGATCACCTGTATTATGACTCTAAGAATGAGAGCATCATCGAGTCACTTACCCAGGTCTTACAGTGTAATCCGAAGATCCTGTTAGCAAAAGAACTCCTCGGATATACCTACTACAATATGCAGATGTTGGGAAATGCACTCTCATATTTTGAGCAATTTGAAGATGGAAAACCCACATCTCGCATTTTCCTTGAGGGCACCGTCTACTTCTGGATGGCATGGTGCTACGGAAAGAAAAAGGACTGTCTCAAGGAAGAAGAATACTATCGGAAGTCACTTGAGGCTCTTCCTGTCGGCGAAAATACCCTAAATAATCTAGGGTACTCGCTGTATAAACAGAGGAAATTCAAAGAAGCCCAAAGCGTATTTGAAGACTGCCTGCGGCAGAATCGAGATGTGCGCTATGCCGCAAATAATCTCGTGCGAACCCTTCTCGCCCAAGGCAAGAATGGAGAGGCTCAGAGAGTCATCCAAGAGCATGAGCGTTTTGTCTCAAAGGATTTGAAGAAGAGGGCTGAAAAGCCAGTTGGCAAAGTAAAAATCGCTGTCCCAGAGCCTGCCGTTACTGATGTTGAGGCGGAAACGATCGTAGACATCGGCGTAAAAAAACAGCAATTCTCCAGCGAAAAGCTTCTCGAAGATGAACTGGTGCAGCGGATGGAAATTGGCATTCCTGTATTTGGGATGCCGCTCCGTATATATCAGAAGCGAGGTGTCTATGGCAGGCAATTTGTTTTGAGGAATGGCAGGCTTGATATCCTTGGGATTGATACCGCTGGAGACCTGTATGTTATCGAGTTGAAAAAGGACTCTGGCTATGATGACGCTTATGCACAAACGCGAGAGTATATCGATTGGATTGAGGAAGATGTTGCAGTCAAAGGACAGCGTGTATTTGGCATAATATGTTTGAATGATCCGACAAAAGATCTCATTGAAAAAGTCAAGGCTGACGATCAGATGCGGCTATTTGAGTACTCCATTTCCTATTCAGAGATTATCTAACGAAGAAGGCATGTATCCAGCAAGACCGTCCGATCAACTAGACAATCCTCGTTTCCTTGAATGAAATATGTTTTATTCCTCTAATCGGTACGGATAAAGGCAAAGAAGTGATGAAGAATCTTTTCAAAAAGCAGCTTAAACGCCAGAAAAAGTAATGTCAAAAGGCATACCTTTTGACGGACTGAACTGAACATGAAAAACGCGCCCCAAGAGTGCGCCAAAACATCGGCGTTCACTTTTGGGGCGTGTCATTTTCGCTTCATACATTTTGGGTCAGCGGGGGCAACGAGGATCTTCCCACTAACCCTCGGCTTTTGTAAAGATTATTTTGTTATCAACGACTTCGAAAAGCAGCTCATCTCCGTCGTTAAGATACAATGCATTCCGCACCCATTTTGCAATATGGATCTGCCCATCATTAAACATAGGTGACTGTATGTTCTTGGCATGCATTGCGCCCCCAACATTTATTCTCATTTTTATTCTATAATCCTGTTCTTTCCGGGCGATGAACAATTTATGGCAAATCTTATTTCGGAGTGCAGGCACCACCCTGCATGGGCAGCTTGTTGACACCCTTGTAGTCCACGAACTTGCCGGCAGATGGTTTTGCAGCCGGCACTTTCTGTACGGTGCTGCCCATCATTGCCTTCATCTTTTCGATCTTCTTATCGAGCTTAGGGGTAGGTTGTCCATTCCGGGTTGCCTGTGCCTTGGCCATTGTAAGACGCTGATATTGTTGCTTCAAAGACATCTCTTGTTTTTTCAATATGATCCCTCCATTAGTAGTTTTTGAGGAACAACGACTTCAGGCTCAACTATTAGGTCTTTTCCCAGAGGCTTGTCCTCATATGTATCCAGGACACATCAATATTTTCTTTGAATTTTTCCCCGTTCACAGTTGTGGCAACGATACGGCACTGCTTGAATCCTAACCGTTTGCAATGCCATTCGATTGCATCCGCATCCTGCTGAGTCAGAACATATGATATGTTGTGGTATGGAAGGACAGTGGCGTCTTCACTACTTGGAAAGCACTGAATCAGAAGTTGCTTCCGCCAACACATGTCAAAACTCTCAATGATAACCGGTGATTGGCCTACATTATATATGTCGATAGAGTACTCAGATGCGCTTGTTTTGGTGCGCAATTCAGCCTCCACCAGTTCGCTATCTGGAGTAGAATTGAGCTTAAAGCAAAGCTTCGGTTTCGCTCTGCGGATGGCACTCACTTCGTTTAGCCCCCAGCCGATGATTACGCCAAGGATAGTGAAGAAACCTCCAAAAATTACAGGAATTACAGAGTCACCCATGATCATCACCTATGTCTATACAGCCCCCGATGAATATTGATGCTCGCTCCGGCTCTCACTTGTTTCCTTTCACGCGGTTGTGATGTTTACAAAGCATTTGTCCATTGTCAAGCTCAGTTTTTCCGCCATCAGACCAGGGTTTAATATGGTCGGCTTCCATTTCCTCTATTTTATAGTGGATTTTAGGACCACAGCGCTTGCAGAAACCTCCGCAGCGTTCATATAGAACACGCTTTTCAGATGCGGAGAATTGTCTCAGGTTTAGGCTGGACTCATCTCCGTCAAATACGAATGTATAGATTCCTTTCTTGTTCTTTACCTCGTCATTCGCCATTAACTTGGCAACCCGCTCTTCCATCTCCTTAGCATCATAATACTGCTGATGGAACTTGTGATAAAGAAGGCCCCAGTCAACCCCCTGCTGCATCTCTCTACGATAATAGTTTTTCGGGAATACTGAGTAAACCCAGTTCATAACACGCTCATAGTATTCAAACAAGAATCCCGCATCTTCGTCCTGAGCATGAGCGGACATATACTGCTCGATACTTTTTCCCTCTTCCGCCGCTTTCCACTTGAGGACTGTTTCAAGATAATCCTGACGAATGGGAGAACCCTTCATAAGTTTATCCCAGTCATTCTTTGTGGCAGGACAATTTGATTTTGAAAAGAGTCTGCGCGCATCTGACACAAATGGACCATGGTACACAGCATTTCGGCCTTCTTGAGCATTGAGCTTCTCACCGGCAATATTAAGTACCTTAAACCACTCCAGTTTTTCCTCGTCTGTACCATCGGAACAGAAATATACCTGCATTTCGTAGTCCCTAAACTGTCTACCACGATCCTTGTCCCTGATGTTTCCGTAGGAGATGATGTCCCCACGAAAATCTGTAGAAAAAGCGCCATCCATATATTCGCAAATTGAGAGCGTTCTCTGCTGACCGTCAAGCAATTCGAAGGTCCCGTCATCATTGACAATCCAGTAAATCGAGTTC